>NZ_JBEXSR010000007.1:277586-285940 GCF_040613735.1 Streptomyces sp. NPDC006235 | reverse complement strand
AGCTCGGCGCGCATGAACAGCGCCATCACGCCACCGATGACGAAGAACGCGAACGACGTCACCAGGTACAGCGTGCCGATCGTCTTGTGATCCGTCGTCGTCAGCCACTTGACCACGACGCTGCCGCGGTTCTGGCGCCTGACCGGCAGCTCGTCCTGGTAGTGGGACCCTGCTGCCGCGGCACCCTGGGGTTCGTTGAGGATGCTCACAGGTTGTTCGTCTCCCGGTTCTTCTCGTGGCTCGTCTGCGCGATGCCGGCAGGAACGTAACCGTTCTGCTGCTTGTCCACGAGGTCCTTGAGGTGCTGCTCGTAGCGCTCGGGGGAGACGACCTTCACGTTGAACAGCATCCGAGAGTGGTCGACGCCGCAGAGCTCGGCGCACTTGCCCAGGAAGGTGCCCTCCTTGTTGGGGGTCACCTCGAAGGCGTTGGTGTGGCCCGGGATGACGTCCTGCTTCATCAGGAACGGCACCACCCAGAAGGAGTGGATGACGTCACGCGAGGTGAGGACGAAGCGGACGGTCTTGCCCTTGGGCAGCCAGAGCGTCGGGCCCGGGTTGTTGGTCTGCGGGTTCCGGGTGCCGGGGGTGCCGCAGTCGTAGACGCCGCCGGCGTTCGCCGGGAAGTCCTTCTTGAACCGGTCCGGGATCGCGTCGAGCTCCGGGGACTTCTTGGCGTCACCCGTGGAACCGGCGACCGGCTCGATGTAGTTGAAGCACCAGCTCCACTGGAAGCCGACCACGTTGACCGTGACGTCGGGCTTCTTCTTGAGGCTGAGCAGCTCGGACTCGTCGCGGGCGGTGAAGTAGAACAGCACCGAGACGATGATGAGCGGGACCACGGTGTACAGCGCCTCGATGGGCATGTTGTACCGGGTCTGCGGAGGAACCTCGACCTTGGTGCGGCTGCGCCGGTGGAAGAAAGCACTCCACAGGATCAGACCCCACACCAGCACGCCAACGGCGAGCGCAGCCGCCCAGGACCCCTGCCACAGGGAGAGGATCCGCGGAGCCTCTTCCGTGGTCGGGGTGGGCATACCAAGGCGGGGGAAGTCTTCCCAGTTGTACGAGCAACCGGTGGCTGTCGCCAAGACCAGGCCCGCGGTCAGTGCCTGCAGCAGCTTCCGCCGCATCGGGCGCCGCGGCGAGCGGTCGGAGCCGTTGGGACTCACGTAGCGCCTTCCCGAGAGTCTCGCCCGCGCGGATCGGCTGCGGCCTGGCCTTCTCGCTGGTCGGTCGCCGCCCTGCGTCGGGCAGGGGTTTGGATGTTTATGCGGACCAAACCCTAGCCGACGCCCTCCGGGGGTTCTCGGGGAGGGGTGCCTATGCGGAGGGGTGGTTCGCTGGTTTGGCGGCTGCGGCGTTCGTTGTGGCTTGTCGCGCAGTTCCCCGCGCCCCTTGGGACGTCTCCTGCTGGGCGTTCTAGCGTTGGGGTGTGGCCTACTTCGATGCTGCTTCCGCTGCTCCGCTTCATCCGATCGCCCGGCAGGCCCTCCAGGCCTCCCTCGACGAGGGGTGGGCGGATCCCGCGCGTCTGTACAGGGAGGGGCGGCGCGCCCGGGTGCTGCTGGACGCGGCGCGGGAGGCCGCTGCCGAGGCCGTGGGGTGCCGGCCGGACGAGCTGATCTTCGCCTCGTCCGGAACGCGTGCCGTGCACACGGGGATTGCCGGGGCGCTGGCCGGGCGGAGGCGGGTCGGGCGCCACCTGATCGTGTCAGCAGTCGAACATTCGTCTGTACTGCATTCGGCGGAGCTTCACGAGTCCGCCGGTGGGACCGTCACGCAGATCGCGGTGGACCGCACCGGTCTGGTGGAGCCGTCGGCGTACGCGGCCGCCCTGCGCGTGGACACGGCGCTGGCCTGTCTGCAGTCGGCCAATCACGAGGTGGGGACCGAGCAGCCGGTGGCCGAGGTGGCCGAGGTGTGCCGGGCGGCGGGCGTGCCGCTGCTGGTGGACGCGGCGCAGTCGCTGGGATGGGGGCCGGTGGAGGGCGACTGGTCGCTGCTCACGGCCAGCGCCCACAAGTGGGGCGGCCCGTCGGGGGTCGGACTGCTCGTCGTCCGCAAGGGTGTGCGATTCGCGCCGCAAGGGCCGGTGGACGAGCGGGAGTCGGGGCGTGCGCCCGGTTTTGAGAACATCCCGGCGATCGTGGCGGCGGCCGCGTCGCTGCGGGCCGTACGCGCCGAAGCCGCCGAGCAGGCCCCACGACTGCGGGAGCTGACGGAGCGGATCCGGGTGCGGGTGCCGCAGGCCGTGCCGGACGTCGAGGTGGTCGGCGACCCGGTGCACAGGCTGCCCGGCGTCGTCACCTTCTCCTGTCTCTATGTCGACGGGGAGGCCCTGCTGCACGAGCTGGACCGGGAGGGTTTCTCCGTCTCGTCCGGATCGTCCTGCACGAGCAGCACGCTGACGCCGAGCCATGTGCTCCGGGCGATGGGCGTACTCAGTGAGGGGAATGTGCGGGTTTCCCTGCCGGTGGGGGTGGCCGAGGAGGACGTCGAGCGGTTCCTCGAGGTGCTGCCGGGGACGGTGGCGGCGGTGCGGGAGAAGCTGGGGGCGCCGGTCGCCTCCGAGGTCGCCCGCGAGGAGGACGTCCTGGTCGTCGACTCCCTCGGCAAGCGCTGCCCGATACCGGTGATCGAGCTGGCCAAGGTCATCGGTGACGTGCCCGTGGGCGGCCTGGTCCGGGTGCTGTCGGATGACGAGGCGGCGCGGCTGGACATCCCGGCGTGGTGCGAGATGCGGAGCCAGGAGTATGTGGGCGAGGAGCCGGCGGCCAAGGGAACGGCGTACTTGATCCGCCGGGTGAGCTGAACGCCCTTCCTTCAGGGGCGCGGGGCTGTGTCGATGCGCGGCTCCGCCGCGTGGGCGCGACCAGCGCCCACGCCCCTGCAGACGACAGTGGTCAGGCCAGGTGAGCCTGAACCTCCGCCGCGGCCTCGTCCCCGTACGCCTTGGTGAACCGCTCCATGAAGTGCCCGCGCCGCAGCTGGTACTCCTGCGTCCCCACCGTCTCGATGACGAGAGTCGCCAGCATGCAGCCGACCTGGGCGGCACGCTCCAGGGAGACGTCCCACGCGAGGCCCGAGAGGAACCCGGCGCGGAACGCGTCGCCGACGCCGGTCGGGTCGGCCTTGCGCTCCTCGTCGGGGGTGCCGACCTCGATCGGGTCGTCGCCGGCCCGCTCGATGCGCACGCCCTGCGCGCCGAGGGTGGTCACCCGGTGGCCCACCCTGGACAGGATCTCCGCGTCGGTCCAGCCGGTCTTGGACTCGATGAGGCCCTTCTCGTACTCGTTGGAGAAGAGGTACGTCGCCCCGTCCAGCAGGATGCGGATCTCCTCGCCTTCCATGCGGGCGATCTGCTGGGAGAAGTCGGCGGCGAACGGGATGTTCCGGGAGCGGCACTCCTCGGTGTGGCGGAGCATGGCCTCCGGGTCGTCGGCGCCGATGGAGACCAGGTCGAGACCGCCGACGCGGTCGGCGACGGTCTTCAGCTCGATGAGGCGGGCCTCGCTCATGGCGCCGGTGTAGAAGGAGCCGATCTGGTTGTGGTCGGCGTCGGTGGTGCACACGAAGCGGGCGGTGTGCAGCGTGTCGGAGATGCGGACGGACTCGGTGTCGACGCCGTGCCGGTCGAGCCAGGCCCGGTACTCGTCGAAGTCCGCGCCCGCGGCGCCGACCAGGATCGGGCGGGTGCCGAGCTGCCCCATTCCGAACGCGATGTTCGCGGCGACGCCGCCGCGGCGTACGTCGAGCTTGTCGACCAGGAACGACAGCGAAACCGTGTGCAGTTGGTCCGCTACGAGCTGGTCGGCGAAGCGGCCGGGAAACGTCATGAGGTGGTCGGTGGCGATGGAGCCGGTGACTGCGATGCGCACGGCGTGGACTCTCCTGTGGGAGGCGGACCTTGACGCTTCACGCTATCGGGTGGACGGGGCCGCTCTGAAGGCATGGAAACTACCCGATAGTAGATCTTTCTCCGTGAGGTCCGGCGTGCCTACGGTGCGGATATGACGAACCTCAAGGTCCAGGTGCCCGTTCCGGTCGATCTCGAAGGCGACCTGGCGTCGCTGCCGGGCGACGGCGCCCGGATGGCACCTCACTGGGCGGCTCCCGACCGGGTCGCCTCCCGGCCGGTCTCCCCGGCCCTGATCCACGGTGTGACCGTCCCCCCGGCGTCGGCGCGGCTGCTCGACGCGATGTCGGACTACGGAGACTGAGCGGCGCGCTGCAGGGAACCGTGCGCTCCCCCGCTGCGTCCCATCGCCGTCCCCCGTAAAGGGGAGGCGGGATACGACCCGACAGCTGCCCGTGTCGGACCGGGCCGGGTCCCATGGGACAGCTGTGCAGCCGAAGGAGCGATGCGGTGAACACCGAGCGACCCGACAACGACGACGACGCCAGGGAAGTGGGCGGCGCCGGATCCGCCGACGCCCCGGAGGTCGAGGAGCGGGGTTCGGCGGACACCCCTGAGGCCGCGAAGGCATCTGAGGCCACAGAGACCGGCGAAGCTCCTGAGACTTACGAGGCCGCTGAGGCTGATGAGGCCGCTGAGGCAGTGGAGACGACAGAGACCGCCGAGGCTTCCGAGACGTCGCGGGAGGACGCGCCGACTTCGGAGTCGGAGCCGGCGGACGACGCGCCCGCAGCGGCCGAGGAGACGGACCAAGCTCCCGCGGCCGCCGAAGAGACGGACCAAGCACCCGCGGCGGCCGCAGGGACGGACGAAGAATCGGACCGTGCCGACGCCGAGGAAACCGGCCCGGCCCCGGAAGCACCCGAGGACACGCCCCCCGCGCCCGACGGCGACGTGCCCCGCGACGAGGAGCACCCGGTCCGTCCGGGCGGTGGGCGGTCGCGGACGCCCGCGATCATCGCCTCCGTCGCCGCCGCCGTGCTGCTGATCGGCGGTGGCGGGGCCTGGCTCGCGGCCAACGCCTCGGGCGGCTCCGGTGGCGGTGGCGGTTCGACGCCGGGCGCGCCCGCCGGGGACGGCACTCCCCCGCCGCTCGCGCTCGACGGCTACTCGGAATCCACGTCGGGCGGCAACGGCATCGCGCCCGGTGAGCCGAACCCCTACGGCGCCACCTACCGGGTCGACGGCCCGCTCCCGGACGGTCCCGGCGAAGCCCCGGTGTACCGGGCCCGGGGCCAGGTCACCAAGGAGGACGTGGCCCGGCTGGCGGAGGCCCTCGGGGTCGAGGGGACTCCGGTGGCGCAGGGCGAGGCCTGGAAAGTCGGGGCCGGTCAGGACGGATCGGGGCCGAGCCTCCAGGTGAACAGGCGGGCACCCGGCGCCTGGACCTTCAACCGGTACGCCCCCGGCACCGACGCCTGCAAGGGCACCGACGCCTGCACCGCTCCGCGCTCCGGCGGCAGCCCGGTGAGCGAGGCGGAGGCCGAGAAGGCCGCGGCGCCCGTGCTGAAGGCGTTGGGTCAGGACGACGCGAAGCTCGACATGAGCCAGGTCATGGGCGCCCAGCGGGTGGTGAACGCCGCTCCCGAGGTCGGCGGACTGCCGACGCACGGCTGGACGACCGCAGTCACGGTCGGCTCGGACGGCGAGGTCGTCGGCGGCAGCGGTCAGCTGAAGACACCGGTGAAGGGCGACACGTACCCCGTGGTCGGCGCCGGGGAGGCGCTGAAGCTGATGGAGAAGCGGCCGACGGGCGACCACCGCATGGGCATCGGCGGCTGCGCGAGCCCCGTGCCGCTGAAGGACCGGCTGGAGCAGCCCTGCGGGTCGTCGGCGAGCGGCGCGCCCGAGCAGGACGCGGTGACGGTGCGGAACGCGGTGTTCGGGCTGGCCTCGCACTTCGTGGACGGGCGGCAGGCGCTGGTGCCGTCCTGGCTGTTCGAGGTGACGGCGCCGGGCGCGAAGGACCCGTTCACGGTGACGTACCCGGCGGTCGACCCGAAGTACCTGGCCTCCTCGACGCCGAGCGGGCCGAGTGACAAGCCGACGTCGGCTCCCGAGCCGCGTGATGTGAAGGTGGACGGCTACCGGGCCGAGGGCTCGGAGCTGACGGTGACCTTCACGGGCGGGGTGTGCTCCGACTACGACGTGAAGGCGAGCGAGAGCGGGGACGAGGTGAAGGTCACGGTGACCTCGACCCCGTGGCCGGGCAAGGTCTGCATCATGATCGCGAAGCAGTTCCAGAAGACCGTGCAGCTGGAGGAGCCGCTCGGCGACCGCGCGGTCGTGGGCTCGGACGGCAAGGGCGTCCCGCTGGCCAAGGAGGGCGCACGACTGCCGGCTCCCCCGACGCACGCGCGGTAGTACGGCGCAGCGCGAAGGCGGCGGTCCCCTCGGAGGGGGCCGCCGCCTTCGTCATGTCCGCGGCCGCGGGAAGCGGCTCGGCGGGCTCAGCTGAAGGAGTCGCCGCAGGCGCAGGAGCCCGTCGCGTTCGGGTTGTCGATCGTGAAGCCCTGCTTCTCGATCGTGTCCACGAAGTCGATCGTGGCGCCGCCCAGGTACGGGGCGCTCATGCGGTCGGTGACGACCTTCACACCGCCGAAGTCCTTCTCCACGTCACCGTCCAGGGAACGCTCGTCGAAGAAGAGCTGGTAGCGCAGGCCGGAGCAGCCGCCGGGCTGGACGGCGACGCGCAGCGCGAGGTCGTCGCGGCCTTCCTGGTCGAGCAGGGTCCTGACCTTGTCCGCGGCGGCGTCGGTCAGGATGATGCCGTCGCTGACGGTGGTGGTCTCGTCCGATACGGACATCTACATCTCTCCCGGGTTGTACGGAGACTGCTTGCCGACGGGTCCAACCGGCGGGGCCGCGGATTCATTCCGGGCCGGGCGCTCGATCTCGGCTCCTTTTCATGCTCGCACACGCGCCGGGAACCGGAAAACGGCTCTTTCCGGGCCTTCCCGGGAATGAACGGCGGCTCGCCGGGATTCACGTCACACAGACGCTATGGCCATCGTCAAAGTGACGTGAAGCGGTTATGATAGATAGCGTCAAATCGACGAAAAGTCGCGGAACAGAAAGGGTGCGTGTCGTGACCACCGCCCAAACCCAGGAGCTCGACGTACAGCCGACGCCCCTCGCCCTGCTGCTCCTCGGCCGTGAGGCCGACCCGAAGAGCGAGCGGGGCGTGGAGTGTCCAGGCGACCTGCCCTCGCCGTCCGACCCGGACCTGGTGGAGCGCGCCCGCAAGGCGAAGGAGAAGCTCGGGGACAAGGTCTTCGTGCTCGGCCACCACTACCAGCGCGACGAGGTCATCCAGTTCGCCGACGTCACGGGGGACTCCTTCAAGCTCGCCCGGGACGCGGCGGCGCGTCCGGAGGCCGAGTACATCGTGTTCTGCGGTGTGCACTTCATGGCGGAGTCCGCGGACATCCTGACGTCCGACGACCAGAAGGTCGTCCTGCCCGACCTCGCCGCCGGCTGCTCGATGGCCGACATGGCGACGGCCGAGCAGGTCGCCGAGTGCTGGGACGTGCTGACCGAGGCCGGGATAGCCGAGCAGGTCGTGCCCGTCTCGTACATGAACTCGTCCGCCGACATCAAGGCGTTCACGGGCAAGCACGGCGGCACGATCTGCACCTCCTCGAACGCCAAGCGGGCCCTGGACTGGGCCTTCGAGCAGGGCGAGAAGGTCCTCTTCCTGCCGGACCAGCACCTCGGCCGCAACACCGCCGTGCGGGACATGGGCATGTCCCTGGAGGACTGCGTCGTCTACAACCCGCACAAGCCGAACGGCGGGCTGACGGCCGACGAGCTGCGTGCCGCGAAGATGATCCTGTGGCGCGGCCACTGCTCGGTGCACGGCCGCTTCAGCCTGGACTCGGTGAACGACGTGCGCGAGCGCATCCCGGGCGTGAACGTCCTGGTCCACCCCGAGTGCAAGCACGAGGTCGTGGCCGCGGCGGACTACGTCGGCTCGACGGAGTACATCATCAAGGCCCTGGAGGCCGCCCCGGCCGGTTCCAAGTGGGCCATCGGCACGGAGCTGAACCTGGTCCGCCGCCTGGCGAACCGTTTCGCACCGGAGGGCAAGGAGATCGTCTTCCTCGACAAGACGGTCTGCTTCTGCTCGACCATGAACCGCATCGACCTCCCCCACCTGGTCTGGACCCTGGAGTCGCTGGCCGAGGGCAACCTGGTCAACCGCATCGAGGTGGACAAGGAGACGGAGGCGTTCGCGAAGCTGGCGCTGGAGCGGATGCTGGCGCTGCCGTAGCCCGCAGTCCGTAGCTTCTAGCTCGTAGCTCGTAGCTCGTAGCGGGGTACGAAGGGGTGGGGGCGGCCAATGGGGGGGCCCCCCCCACAACAAACACGGCCAAGCCCCACAGAAGGTTTTGGGTTTGGTGGGGAAAAATACGCAAAAACAGTAAAAAGCCCAC
>NZ_JBEXSR010000007.1:272815-277576 GCF_040613735.1 Streptomyces sp. NPDC006235 | reverse complement strand
GGTTGTTGAGGACGACCTTGGCGACCGCGTCCCTCTTGAGCACGATGACGAGGGCGCCGACCATGGTCGGCGCCACCCCTTCTCCATGCAGGCCAGAGCGCACTTCCTGTTTCGTGTTTCGTGCGGACAAGTTCCGCATTCCTCGTATCCGGCCGACTCCGCCGTCATTACGCTGACCCCTCACAGCACAACCTGCACATACGGGGGCGGCATGGCGACACAGCGCGGCCGGATCGACGATCTCGTGGTCGTGGTTCCGGGGATCATGGGCAGCCGGCTGACGGACGCGGCCGGGAACGAGTTATGGGGGCTCTCGGGAAAGGCCCTGCTGCGAGGGATCAGGACCTTCGGGAGGTCCGTGACCCGGCTGGCCCTCCCGTCCGACCTGGTAGACGATCACCCCGGTGACGGCGTGCGGCCCGCCGGGCCGATGCCCGATCTGCACGCCCTGCCCGGGGTCGGGCCGCTCGTCGACGGCTACAACGGGCTGCTGGACTGGCTGGAGCAGCACTTCACCCTGCGACGGCGGCTGCCGGGCGACGACCCTCGCACACCGGTCAACCTGGTGGACTTCTCCTACGACTGGCGGCTCTCCTGCCGGTACAACGCCGAACGGCTCCGCGAGCGGGTGGAGGAGGAACTCGGCCGCTGGCGGGCCTCTGCCGCCGGTCGGGCGGAGGCCCGGGTGGTGTTCGTGTGCCACTCGATGGGCGGGCTGGTGACCCGGCAGTACGTCGAGCTGGGCGGCGGCGCGGAGGTCACCCGTCGAGTGATCACGCTCGGGACGCCGTACCGGGGCTCACTGGACGCCCTGCTGTACCTGGTGAACGGGCTGCGGCCGGGGTTCGGCCCGCTCCGGCTGAATCTGGCGCGGTTTGCACGCAGCCTGCCGTCCCTGCATCAGCTGACCCCGGACTACGCGTGTCTGGAGGGCGACGGCACGGAAGCGGGGGAGCTCCGCTACGCGCGTGAGGTCACCGGGCTGCCGGGGGTCGACGAAGCCCTGCTCAAGGACGCGGCGCTGTTCCACTCGGCGTTGCGGGAGTCCCGGACGGGAGCCGCGTACGGGGTGGAGTACCTGCCGGTGAGCGGGGTTCTGCAGCCCACGCCGACCACGGCCCGGCCGGGGGCCGACGGCAGGCTCTCGCCACTGTTCACCATCGGTGGCGCGGACGAAGGCGGCGACGGGCGGGTGCCCCGTCTGTCCAGCGCCCATCTCACGGGCGTACGACGACCCGCGTACACCCCGTGGGAACAGCACGGTTCGCTGCAGAACAACTCCGCCGTCCGCTGGGCCATGTGGGCGTGGCTCACACCGGAGCTGCCGGTGCACCGCGGTCCGGAGGATACGGGGGGACCGCCGCTCGGGGTGCGCGCGCCGGAGGTGCTGGCGGCAGGCGAGGCGGCGGAGGTCGAGGTGTCGGTGCCCAGGGACGTCCACGGGCACGACGAGCTGGCGCTCACCCTGAGCGTGGACGACGGCCCCGAACGCTCGCTGCGGAACCGGGGCGACGGGCGCTACACCGCTCCGCTCACCGGCCTCGCACCCGGAGCGCACCGGCTGAGGATCGGCGCACGGCACGCTCCGGAGGCCTCGGTGACGGCGTTGGTGCTGGTGATGGAGCACGAGGAGGAAGAGGGCACCGCGGGTGAATGAGGCTCCGGAGTTCAGGGCCACCGCACTGTGCGTGGTGTGCGAGTCGTACGACGATTCTCGGACCTTCCCCCAGCTCGTGGGCGCCAAGGCCCAGATGGAGGAGATCGCCGGCCTCCTCGAAGGGCTGGGCTTCGATGTGCGACTGGTGGCCGGTGGGAACCCCGACCGGGCTGCCTTCGACCGGGAGGTCGAGGAGTGGAGCGAGGGCTGGCGGCGCTCGGGGGGCCGCAAGCCCGCGCTGATCCTCTGGTCGGGGCACGGTGTCCTCGCCGACGACGAACTGCGGCTCGTCCTCAGCGATCTGAAGCCCGGCGACCATGTGGGGACGCGGAAGGTCCGGATACGCAGGCAGGGCGTGTCCACCGAAGAGCTGATCGGATACGCGGTCTCCTCGGAGGCCGATCAGATTCTGGTGGTCGTCGACACCTGCTATGCGGGAGACGGTGTCGGGGACGGCGTCCGAACCGCCCTGAAACACTGGTCCGAGGTCTCCCTTCCGCCCGGCCGGACCAAGTGGCTCGGCAGCATGGCGAGCTGCCAGCGCAACGAAGTCTCGGACGGCGACGGCCCGCTGCTGCGGGCACTGGCGGCGGTGCTGCGGGAGGGGCCGCGGACGGACGAGTACCTGAGCGCGTGGAGCGCGCACAACGAGCTGGTCAGCGGGGTCGAGCTGCTGGCGGCACTGCCGACCAGATGGGACGCGGAGGGCCAGCGGCCCGCGCGCGCCGCCGTGGGTGACGAACGCCCGGCCTTTCCCAACCCGCTCGCCCGGCCAGGTACCGCACCGACCCTCGTGGAGCACCTGGTGCTCGCCGCGCGCGGCGTGGGGCACCGGGAGGAGGGCTGGTTCTTCAGCGGACGGCGGCAGGTGCTCGGGAAGATCATCGGGTGGATGGAGGCCGCGACTCCCGGCCTCTTCCTGGTGACCGGGCCCGCGGGGTGCGGCAAGTCGGCGGTGCTCGGGCGTATCGCGACGCTCGCGGACCCCGAGCAGCGCGCGGAGGCCGAGCGGCAGGGAGCCCTCAGGGAGGGTGACCCGGACCCGGGTGTACGGGACGCCCGGACCTTCGCGGCCGTGCATCTGCGGGGCCTGGACGCGACACAGGCCGCCGCGGAACTCGCCGCCCGGCTGGGGTTGCGCGAGCCGAGGAACGCGGACGCCCTGAGAGCGGAATTGCGCGAGCTTCCGACGCTTCCCGTCCTGGTCCTCGACGGTCTCGACGAGGTGCCGGCCGAGCACACCCAGGGCGTGATCGAGGAGCTGGTCTTTCCGCTGAGCCGGATGCTCCCGGTGCTGGTCGGCTCCCGGGAACGGCCCTTCCGGGGCAGGCTGAAGGAGGGTGAGACGCTGCCGGACGCCCTGGTCCGCCACATCGGCGACAGCGTCACGACGGTGGACCTGGAGGCCGAGCCGGACACCCGGCAGGACATCGCCGAGTACGTACGGCGACGCTGCGAGGCCGCCAAGGTCGACGGGGCCGGGGTCGCCGAGGCTTTGGCGGAGCGCGCGACGGCTCGTGACGGGGGGTTCCTCTTCGCCCGGCTGGTCACGGGCTTCCTCGTCGCACGGCTTCGAGAGCGCGGGGACCTCCGGGATCACTCGGGTAAGGAGTTCGACGGGCCGGCCAACACCGAGGACCTGCTCGCCGGACTACCCGACTCCGTGGAGGCCGCGTTCGAGGAGGACCTGCGCTCCGGCCCACGGCGGATACGCGACGACGGCACCGAACTCCCCTCGGCGGCGCGGGACCTCCTCACGGCGCTCGCGTGGGCCGCCGGCCGGGGTATGCCCGCGGGCGGGGTCTGGGAGGCCGTGGCCTCGGCGCTCGGCGGACAGGGCGCCGTCTACGACGAGGACGACGTGGACTGGGTCCTGTCCGCCTACGGCCGCTACATCGTCGAGGACGGTGCGGGCCCACAGGCCGTGTACCGGCTGTATCACCGGGAGTTCGTCTCCCATCTGAGGAGACGCGAGGGGCCCGAGGGGGCGGCCGCCGAGGTGGTCGTCCTGCGGGCGGTGGTGGACCTCCTCAAGCGGCAGGCCGAGGCCGGCGGCTGGGAGCGGGCCGATCCGTACGTACGGACCTGGCTGGCCCGCCACGCTGCGTGGGCCAGCGTCCCGGGGCCGGGCATCGACATGTTGCGCGACCTTGTGGTCTGGGACCGGGAGAACGCCCTGCCGCATTTGGCGGGGGCGCTGCTCGAGGTCTCCGTCGCCTTGTCGGGGAACGCGCATCACACGGTTGCCGTGGAATTCGCCCGCGAGGCGACCGACATCTGCAGGGACCTGGCTGACAGAGACACGGTATATCTCCCCGAGCTCGCCGGATCACTCAACAATCTGGCCAACCGCCTCGCCGAGACCGGAGACCGCCAAGGCGCCCTCGAACCCGCCCACCAAGCCGTACGCCACTACACCCAACTCGCCCACACCAACCCCGCCGCCTACCTCCCCCACCTCGCCATGGCGCTCAACAACCTCGCCAACCACCTGTCCGACACCGGAGACCGCGAAGGCGCCCTCGAACCCGCCCACCAAGCCGTACGCCACTACACCCAACTCGCCCACACCAACCCCGCCGCCTACCTTCCCGACCTCGCCGCATCACTCAACAACCTCGCCAACCACCTGTCCGACACCGGAGACCGCCAAGGCGCCCTCGAACCCGCCCACCAAGCCGTACGCCACTACACCCAACTCGCCCACACCAACCCCGCCGCCTACCTCCCCAACCTCGCCGGATCACTCAACAATCTGGCCAACCGCCTTGCCGAGACCGGAGACCGCCAAGGCGCCCTCGAACCCGCCCACGAAGCCGTACGCATCCGACGCCAACTCGCCGACGCCAACCCCGCCGCCTACCTCCCCCACCTCGCCATGGCGCTCAACAACCTCGCCGCCCACCTGGCCGGGACCGGAGACCGCCAAGGCGCCCTCGAACCCGCCCACGAAGCCGTACGCCACTACACCCAACTCGCCCACACCAACCCCGCCGTCTACCTCCCCGACCTCGCCGGATCACTCAACAACCTCGCCGCCCACCTGGCCGAGACCGGAGACCGCCAAGGCGCCCTCGAACCCGCCCACCAAGCCGTACGCCACT
>NZ_JBEXSR010000007.1:272136-272716 GCF_040613735.1 Streptomyces sp. NPDC006235 | reverse complement strand
ACCGCCAAGGCGCCCTCGAACCCGCCCACCAAGCCGTACGCCACTACACCCAACTCGCCCACACCAACCCCGCCGTCTACCTCCCCCACCTCGCCGGATCACTCAACAACCTCGCCGCCCACCTGGCCGAGACCGGAGACCGCCAAGGCGCCCTCGAACCCGCCCACCAAGCCGTACGCCACTACACCCAACTCGCCCACACCAACCCCGCCGCCTACCTCCCCCACCTCGCCGGATCACTCAACAACCTCGCCGCCCACCTGGCCGAGACCGGAGACCGCCAAGGCGCCCTCGAACCCGCCCACCAAGCCGTACGCCACTACACCCAACTCGCCGACGCCAACCCCGCTGCCTACCTCCCCCACCTCGCTACCTCACTCAACAACCTCGCCAACCACCTGGCCGAGACCGGAGACCGCCAAGGCGCCCTCGACCCCGCCCACCAAGCCGTACGCCACTACACCCAACTCGCCGACGCCAACCCCGCTGCCTACCTCCCCGACCTCGCCATGGCGCTCAACAACCTCGCCGCCCGCCTTGCCGAGACCGGAGACCACCAAGGCGCCCTCGAACCCGCCGT
>NZ_JBEXSR010000007.1:271782-272041 GCF_040613735.1 Streptomyces sp. NPDC006235 | reverse complement strand
TACCACGAAGCCGTACGCATCCGGCGCCAACTCACCCACACCAACCCCGCCGCCTACCTCCCCCACCTCGCTACCTCACTCAACAACCTCGCCAACCGCCTCGCCGGGACCGGAGACCACCAAGGCGCCCTCGAACCCGCCCACGAAGCCGTACGCATCCGGCGCCAACTCACCCACACCAACCCCGCCGCCTACCTCCCCCACCTCGCTACCTCACTCAACAACCTCGCCAACCACCTCGCCGGGACCGGAGACCACC
>NZ_JBEXSR010000007.1:148888-271686 GCF_040613735.1 Streptomyces sp. NPDC006235 | reverse complement strand
GCCGTACGCATCCGACGCCAACTCACCCACACCAACCCCGCCGCCTACCTCCCCCACCTCGCTACCTCACTCAACAACCTCGCCAACCACCTCGCCGGGACCGGAGACCACCAAGGCGCCCTCGAACCCGCCCACGAAGCCGTACGCATCCGACGCCAACTCACCCACACCAACCCCGCCGCCTACCTCCCCCACCTCGCTACCTCACTCAACAACCTCGCCAACCACCTCGCCGACACCGGAGACCACCAAGGCGCCATCCAGGCCTACACGGACACGGCTGCCGGGCTAGCTCAAGCCCATCCGGCCGCCGGACGCGCGATCGAGTACGAGCGTGCGGCCTTCCAGCTCGGACGTCCCGAGCCCACGCGCACGTCCGGTCTGTTGGGACTCCTCCGCATCGTCAGCGACGAGTCGGCCGACCAACCCGGCGAGATCGTCCTGCGCGCTCGGCGAATGCTCCGGGCCCACACCCACACATCGCCTGAAAATCGCGAGTGTCTGGAGCACCTCTGGCGGCAGGAGACAGGCACCTCCGCCCCGGACTGGCTGTCACTCTCGGAGGACACTCTGAACCTGGTCGTCGAGTGGGTGAACTCGCCCACCTGGACGGACAGCCGGAGCTTCTGGTCACGCCACGCCGACGCCCTCGGCGCTGACGAAACCGCGACAGCATTGGCGGAGTTCGCGCTCGCCTGGCCGGTCGCCGAGCAGCACCAGCGCATCAGGGAACTGGTCCTCTCAAAAGGCATGGACGCCGTCTTTCAGGCCCTGAGCCTCCGTGACGCGCTCTCCAGCTGGCTGGCGTGCGAGAGCTGGGACGACTCCAAGCGCTTTTTCCAGGAGAACAGCGAACCCCTCCTTGACGAGTCCGCAGAGAACATCCTCACCCGGACCCACAAGGTCACCCCGCGCATCGCCGTCCACGCAGCCCTCCTGCGCATCGCCCGCGCCGAGGGCATCAACACCGCGTTCCAGTGCGTCCACGATCGAGGCGCCCTCCAGCGGCATGTCCTCCGCGCTCTGAACGACGGTGACGCCCAGGCACTCGCGTATGCCGCCGCCGTCGAAGGCTTGGTCTTCGACGACGAGCTCTCCTCCGCCACTCACCACCAGGCCGCCCTCCTCCTCGCCGGCGCCCCCGAGTCCCTGGACCTGGACGCCCTCGCCGAGGCGGCATCCGAAGCCGACCCGGAGACTCGCAACCGGCTCACCTCCGAGCTGGCGACCCTCGCCACCCGCTCCCCCGACTCACAGCACACGGCCCAATGGTTTGGCCTGGTCCAAGCCCTCACCCAGGCCCGTCCATGACCGAGTACGTGGTCTGCCTGACCACCCGCCGGGCTCATTCGCCCGACAGCCGGATACCCCGGCTCGCCGCGATCCGCAGGGCGTCCCCGAGCGCCTCGGCGAGTCGTTTCCCCGTGAACCTCAACTCCCTGTCAGTCACTGCTGGTTCATCGAGGAGCGACCTGGCCGCCGTGAGGACGTACGCGGCCGAGCCGAGCAGCTCGGCCTCCAACTCGTCGGCCATCCGGGACAGTCGGCTGCCGTCGTCGTCCGTACTCAGGTAACACGGGCGTCCGTCCGGAGTGGTCCAGGGCAGCAACCTCAGGGGCGCACCCGTTCCGTCGCGCATCATCTTCCGCTGCTCCTTTCGAACCCGTTCCGCTGACAGGCGTGAACACCGGTGATTACCGTGTGTGTCTCCATCGTCGCGTTGTGACATGTGTCCCGGACAGGAGCGCCGCGTCCCGGGATCGAGAACGGGACATCCACATCAACCTCACCGTCAGCAGAGAGGCCAGACCATGACATTCAAGCCACAGGCCCTCACCCCATACCTCTCCGCCCGCCACTACTTCGGCGCCGAGCAGCGCCGTCACCGTGAGATCGCCGGGCTGTCCCTCGTGCAACTCGCGGGCATCGTGAACTCCAGCAAGAGCACCCTCGCCCGCATCGAGACCGCCGAGTTGATGCCTCCGCCGGACCTTCCCGACCGGCTGGACGCGGCGTTCGGCACGGACCGGCACTTCCACGGGCTGTACGAACTGGCCAAGCGGGAGGCGCATCCGGACCAGTACCGCCGGTTCATGGACTTCGAGGCGCAGGCGGAGGTCATCGAGAACTACGTAGCGCAGGCCGTGCCAGGGCTGTTGCAGACCAAGGAGTACGCCCGCGCGCTGCTCAGCTGCCAGGAGGATCTGCCCAGGGAGCAGATCGAGGAGCGCGTCAACGCCCGCCTGTCCCGGCAGGCTCGGCTGGCGTCGGAGCAAGCGCCCCTGCGCTGGGCGATCATCGAAGAGTCTGTCCTCCGACGCAGGGTCGGCAGCAAGGAGTGCTGGTACAACCAACTGGCCTTGCTACTCGAACAGGTGGATACTCCCGACAGCAAGGTCCAGGTTCTGCCTTTCAGTGCGGGTCCCCATTCGCTGATGGGCGGCGCCCTGACCCTGCTGACCCTTCCCAAGGGTTCCGTCATGGCCTACGAAGAGGGCATCCAAGTCGGTCACCTCTACGAGGACCGGGACTCGGTGAAGAAGTGGCGGCGGCAGTACGAGGTGCTGCGTGCCAACGCCCTCCCACCGGCGGCCTCGGCGGAGCTGATCCGAGACGCGATGGAGGACTACAAGCCATGCAGCACACCCTCGAGCTGAACTCTGCCCGGTGGCGCCGGAGCAGCTACAGCAACACCAACGGGGGCGATTGCGTCGAGATCACCGAGGACTTCCCCGGCGTCGTCCCCGTCCGCGACAGCAAGAACCCCTCCGGCCCGGCGCTCGTCGTCCCAGCCGCCGCATGGGACGCGTTCGTCAACTCCCTGAAGGCGTAAACGAGACGGCCGGGTCTCCCCCGAGACCCGGCCGTCCTCACACCGTCACGCCGTCACACCCCCACGGGCTCCAACACATCCTCCTGCTTCGTCTGCCGCTTCGCCGCCCGCTTCTTCGCCCGCCG
Source organism: Streptomyces sp. NPDC006235 (assembly GCF_040613735.1). Lineage (NCBI taxonomy): Bacteria > Bacillati > Actinomycetota > Actinomycetes > Kitasatosporales > Streptomycetaceae > Streptomyces > Streptomyces sp. NPDC006235. The sequence continues at coordinate 268,728 of NZ_JBEXSR010000007.1, read as the reverse complement.
CTCCTTGCGAAGTTCGACCATCGCGTACAGCGTCGGCACCAGCAGCAGCGTCAGCAGGGTCGACGTCACCAGGCCGCCGATCACGACCACGGCCAGCGGCTGGGCGATGAAGCCGCCCTCGCCGGTGATGCCGAGGGCCATCGGGAGCAGAGCGAAGATCGTCGCCAGGGCCGTCATGAGGATCGGGCGCAGACGGTGCCGGCCGCCCTCGATCACGGCCTCGACGACGCCGTAGCCCTGCTTGCGGTACTGGTTGATCAGGTCGATCAGCACGATCGCGTTCGTCACCACGATGCCGATCAGCATCAGCATGCCGATCATGGCCGGGACGCCCATCGGGGTGCCGGTGGCGATCAGCAGGCCGATCGCGCCCGTGGCCGCGAACGGGATGGAGACGAGCAGGATCAGCGGCTGGACCAGCGACCGGAAGGTGCCGACCAGCAGCATGAAGACGATCGCGATGGCGGCCAGCATCGCCAGGCCCAGGTTGGCGAATGCCTCCTCCTGGTCCTCGGAGACTCCGCCGATCGACGCCGTGGCGCCGTCCGGGAGCTTCAGCGCGTTGATCTTCGACTGAAGCTTGGTGCTCACCGCGCCCGTGTTGTCGCCGGTCGGCTTCGCGGTGATGGTGGCCGCGCGCTGGCCGTCGATGCGGGTCATGGAGACCGGGCCGTCGACCAGCTTGACCGTCGCGATGTCGCCGAGCTTCACCGGGCCGAGGCGCAGGTCCTGGAGCTGCTTCAGCGTCGTCGCGGGCTTCGCCGAGCGGATGACGACGTCGCGCTCGGTGTCGTCCAGGACCGCCTTGGCGGCGTTGGTGCCGCGGACGGCCTGGGCGACGGCGGCGCCGAGGGTCTGGTCGTTGAAGCCGGCCGCGGCGGCCTTGTCGTTGGCCTTCACGGAGATGCGCGGCACGCTGGTCGCCAGGTCGCTGGTGACGTCCGTGACGTCGTCGAGCGAGGCGACCGTCTTGCGGACCTCCTCGGACGCGGTGCGCAGGACGTCGGCGTCGGCGGCCTTCACGACCACGCTGAGGTCCTGGGCGCCGAAGCCGTCACCGGCGGTGATGGTGGTCGTGCCGATGCCCTTCAGACCGGCCAGGCCCTTCTCGATGCGGTCCTGGACGTCCTCGTACGACGCCGAGTCGTCCAGCGTCACCTGGTACGAGGCCTGGTTGGTGTCCGTACCGCCGCCGAAGGCCGCCATGAAGCCGGACGAGCCGATCGTGACCTGGTAGTTCTTCACGCCCTTGGTATCGCCGAGGAGCTGCTCGACCTTCTTGGCCTGGGCGTTGGTCGCCTCCAGGCTGGTGCCGGGCTTCAGTTCCTGCTTGACGGTGAGGACCTCGACCTCGCCCTGGTCGAAGAAGTTCGTCTTCAGCAGGGGCGCCATGCCGAACGTGCCGACCAGGACGACGATCGCGAGGGCGACGCTGGTGAGCCGGCGGCGGGTCGCGAAGCGCAGGACCGGGACGTAGAGGCGCTGCAGGCGGCTCTTGGCCTCCTTCTCCTCGGCGAGCCGGCGGGCCTCGTCGGCGTCCTCCGGGGTGCCCTTCGGGGGACGCAGGAACCAGTACGACAGCACCGGGACGACCGTCAGGGAGACCAGCAGGGACGCCAGCAGCGCGGCCGTGACGGTGAGGCTGAACGAGCCGAACAGCTCGCCCACCATGCCGCCGACCAGGCCGATCGGCAGGAACACGGCGACCGTGGTGAGCGTCGAGGACGTCACCGCGCCCGCGACCTCGCGCACGGCGTTGAGGATGGCCGACCGGCGTTCCTCGCCGTAGCCGAGGTGCCGCTTGATGTTCTCCAGGACCACGATCGAGTCGTCGACGACCCGGCCGATGGCGATGGTCAGCGCGCCCAGCGTGAGGACGTTCAGCGACAGGTCGCGCGTCCACAGCACGATCAGGGCGAGGACCACGGACAGCGGGATGGACACCGCCGTCACGAGCGTGGAGCGGATCGAGGCCAGGAAGACGAGGATCACCAGGACGGCGAAGAGCAGGCCGAGCGCGCCCTCGGTGGTCAGGCCCTTGATGGACTTCGACACGGCCGGGCCCTGGTCGCTGACGACCGTGAGGGTCGCGCCGGAGCCGAGGTCCCCCCGCAGGTCCGGGAGCTTGTCCTGGACGGCGTCGGAGATGGCGACCGCGCTGCCGTCGCGGTCCATGGTGACGGCGACGGCGAGGCTGGGCTTGCCGTCGGTCCGGGTGATGGAGTCGGCGGGGGCCTCCTGCTGCTTCACCGTGGCGACGTCACCGAGGCGCACCGGCTTGCCCTTGCCGGGCTCGCCCGTGACCATCAGGTCCTGGATCTGCTGCAGCGACGTGAAGCCGCCGCCGACCTGGACCGTGCGGTTGGCGCCGCCCTCGTCGAAGGAGCCGGCCGGGACGGTCGCGCCGCCCGCCTGGAGCGCCTGGGCGAGGGACTGCGAGGTGAGGCCCGCCTTCGCCAGCTTCGCGTCGTCGGGCGTGACGGCGACCTGGAGGTCGCGCACACCGTCGACGGTGACCTGGCCGACGCCGTCGATGCTCTTCAGGTCCGGCACGACGGTCTTGTCGAGCTGGGCGGCCAGGGCCTGCTGGTCCCGGTCGGAGGTGACGGCGAGGACGACGGTCGGGATGTCGTCCGTGGAACCGGCGACGACCTGCGGGTCCACGTCGTCCGGGAGCTGGACCCGGGCCCGGTTGACGGCCTGCTGGACGTCGGCGACGAGCTGCTCGGTGCCGTTGCCGTAGTCGAAGGACGCCATGATCACGGCGTTGCCCTCGGTGGCGGTGGAGGTCACGCCGCTGATGCCGTCGACGGCTTCGAGGCTGTCCTCGATGGGCTCGACGACCTGCTTCTCGACCACGTCCGGGGACGCGCCCTGGTACGGCGCCAGCACGGACACCATGGGCAGTTCGATGGTGGGCAGCAGCTGCTGCTTGAGCTGGGGTATCGCGATCGCCCCGAAGACGAGCGCGATGATCGACATCAGCCCTATCAGGGCCCGTTGCGCGAGGCTGAATCTCGACAGCCAGGACATGGGTCAGGGTCTCTCTTCTGTTTAGCGGCAGAAGCGGCATCGGGCGCGCAGATGAGCGCCCGCCCTTACACCCTGAGCCATCGCCGGGGCCCGATCCGTAGGCCCCAGGTCCCGTTCCTTATGCGGCGCATACTCCGGCCGCAGTACGCCGGGGTCGAGCTCACTCCACCCTTGGACGGACCAGGCCGGACTCGTAGGCGATGACCACGAGCTGGGCCCGGTCCCGGGCGCCCAGCTTGGCCATGGCCCGGTTGACGTGGGTCTTCACCGTCAGCGGGCTGACCTCCAGACGCTCGGCGATCTCGTCGTTGGAGTGGCCGCCCGCGACCTGGACCAGTACCTCGCGCTCCCGGACGGTGAGCGAGTCGAGCCGCTCGCCGCGGGCCGGGTCGCGGTCGTCGTCGGCCGGGTCCTCCTGGGCGAGGAAGCGGGAGATCAGGCCGGTGGTGGCCGCCGGGGACAGCAGGGCCTGGCCGCCGGCCGCGATCCGGATGGCGTTCAGCAGTTCCTCGGGTTCGGAGCCCTTGCCGAGGAAGCCGGAGGCACCGGCGCGCAGCGACTGTACGACGTAGTCGTCGACCTCGAACGTCGTCAGGATGACCACCCGGACGTCCGCGAGCTCGGGATCGGCGCTGATCATGCGGGTCGCCGCGAGACCGTCGGTGCCGGGCATCCGGATGTCCATGAGGACGACGTCGGCGCGCTGCTCCTTCGTCATCCGCACCGCCTCCAGGCCGTCGGAGGCCTCGCCCACCACCTCCATGTCGGGCTCGGAGTCGACCAGTACGCGGAAGGCGCTGCGCAGCAGCGCCTGGTCGTCGGCGAGCAGGACACGGATCGTCATGCGGGGTCCTCCCCGGGTGTGCGGTTCTTGACGGGCAGGATCGCATGGACGCGGAAACCGCCGCCGTAGCGGGGACCGGTGGTGAGGGTGCCGCGCAGGGCGGTGACGCGTTCGCGCATGCCGAGCAGCCCGTGCCCGCCGCCGCCGTCCGGATCCTCGTCCTCGCCACCGCCGTCGTCGAGGACGGTGATCTCGATGTTCGGCCCCACCCGTACGACGCTGACCTCTGCCTTGGCCTGCGGCCCGGCGTGCTTCTGCACGTTGGTGAGGGCCTCCTGGATGATCCGGTAGGCGGCCAGGTCGACGGCTGCGGGGAGGGTGGTGTCCTGGTCGGCGCGAGCGACCTCGATGTGCAGGCCGGCGTTGCGGAAGGTGCCGGTGAGTTCGTCGAGGCGGTCCAGGCCGGGGGCGGGCTCGGTGGGGGCCTCCGGGTCGCCGGACTGTCTGAGGAGTCCGACGGTGGCGCGGAGTTCGTTGAGGGCGGAGCGACTGGCCTCCCGGACGTGGGCGAGGGCCTCCTTGGCCTGGTCGGGGCGCTTGTCCATGACGTGCGCGGCGACGCCGGCCTGGACGTTGACCAGGGCGATGTGGTGGGCGACGACGTCGTGCAGATCGCGGGCGATGCGCAGGCGCTCCTCGGCGACCCGCCGGCGGGCCTCCTCCTCGCGGGTGCGTTCGGCGCGTTCGGCGCGTTCGCGGATGGCCTGGACGAAGGCGCGGCGGCTGCGGACGGCGTCGCCGGCGGTGGCGCCGATGCCGGTCCAGGCGAAGATCGCGAGGTTCTCCTGGGCGTACCAGGGCAGGCTGCCGGCGGCCATGGCGGAGCCGGTCAGCACGGTCATGGTGAGCAGGCCGACGCGCCAGGTGGTGGGGCGGTCGGTGGTGGAGGCGACGGTGTACAGGGCGATGACCGCGGACATGGCGACGGGGGCGCGGGGGTCGCCGGTGACGGATTCGATGACGGAGACGGCGCCGGTGAGGGCCAGGACGGTCATCGGGGCGCGGCGGCGGAAGACCAGGGCGGCGGCGCCGAGTGCCATGAGGACGAGGCTGAGGGTGTCGGGGGTGCGCAGGGCCCAGCTGACGCTGTCGCGGTGGCGGGGTTCTACGAACGAACCGGCGACCATGCAGACCAGGACGGCTGCGGCCAGGACGGCGTCCATGGCCAGGGGATGTGCCTTTGCCTGGCATTTGGCCCGCTGGAGGGTGCTCACGGGGGTTCACGGTAGCCGGGGTGGGTGTGCGGGGGTATGGCGGCCGGGGCCGGAAGGCCGGTTGTGAGGTGCTCGGCGTGGAAGCTGGGGGCGGGTGGGTGCGCAGCCCGGCGGTGCGGGGTGCCGCTGCGCCCACCCGTGCCGCCCCTCGCGGCACGACTGCCCGCAGCTAGGACCTGTCGTTTGGATCAGATCGCAGGGAACCGACAGCGCTGATCAGCGCCGGTGAACGGGGTCTGGTGCGTGCAGCTGCAAGGCGGAGGAGGGCGTCGATGCGGAGCATCGGCAACCGACGACAACGCCGCAGATGCGCGTGCAGACCCCGCGTCTGCGGCGTGATCCAAACGACAGGCCCTAAGTCAGCCGGGAATCAAGCCGTCGTCGCTCAGGAGTTCCCTGACTTCCTCCAGAGTCGCGTCCGGGGACGGGAGGATCAGTTCTGATGGTTCGAGGGAGTCGTCCGGGAGGGGTTCGCCCAGGTCTCGGACCCTGGCCAGCAGGGCCTGGAGGGTGCGGCGGAAGCCGGGGCCGTCGCCGTTCTCCATTTCCGCCAGGAGCTCGTCGTCCAGCTTGTTCAGTTCGGCGAGGTGGCTGTCGGCCAGCCTCACCTGGCCCTCCCCCATGATCCGTACGATCATGTCGCCCTCCTAGGCGTGGGCCCCTACTGCTTGTCGAAGCGCGGGGTGTCCTGCGGCTGCTGCTGGGACTGCTGCTGGCTCGTGCCACCTTCGAGGGCCTGCTGCCCACCGCTCGAACCTCCGGCCAGCTCGGCCTTCATCCGCTGCAGTTCCAGCTCTACATCCGTACCACCGGAGAGCCGGTCCAGCTCGGCCTGGATGTCGTCCTTGTGCATCCCGGACTGGTCGTCGAGGGCACCGGAGGCGAGCAGCTCGTCGATCGCGCCGGCGCGGGCCTGGAGCTGGGCCGTCTTGTCCTCGGCGCGCTGAATCGCCAGGCCGACGTCGCCCATCTCCTCGGAGATGCCGGAGAAGGCCTCGCCGATCCGGGTCTGCGCCTGGGCCGCCGTGTACGTCGCCTTGATCGTCTCCTTCTTCGTGCGGAAGGCGTCGACCTTGGCCTGGAGCCGCTGGGCCGCGAGGGTGAGCTTCTCCTCCTCGCCCTGGAGCGTCGCGTGCTGGGTCTCCAGGTCGGTCACCTGCTGCTGGAGGGCGGCACGGCGGGACAGCGCTTCGCGGGCCAGGTCCTCACGGCCCAGCGCGAGCGCCTTGCGGCCCTGGTCCTCCAGCTTGGTGGACTGGGACTGCAACTGGTTGAGCTGGAGTTCCAGGCGCTTGCGCGAGGTCGCCACGTCGGCGACGCCGCGGCGGACCTTCTGGAGCAGTTCCAGCTGCTTCTGGTACGAGTAATCGAGGGTCTCGCGCGGGTCCTCGGCCCGGTCAAGGGCCTTGTTCGCCTTCGCGCGGAAGATCATCCCCATACGCTTCATGACACCGCTCATGGGCTTCGCGCGCCCCCTTCTGACCGACTCCGGCTCCAGCACCTGCGACAGAACCCACAGTACGGGCCCTGCATCCATTACCGCACTGTTCGGGGACGGATGCGCTCATCCCCAAGGACGACTGAGTACGCTCCCGCTCCGGCGTAGGGAGTAGGTGGTCCCCGGGGTAACCCGGGATACCCCGGGTAACCGGAGCCGCACGTCCCGGGAACGACCGGGTGCGTACACAACGTCCCCTCTGTCCCCTTACTGACGACTGGTGTTGCCGGATCGTTCCCCGCGGGACTGGGGTCCATGCCCGGGAAGCCCTTACCCTTGGGTTTTGTGTTCCGTAGCCGTTCGAAGGATGAGAAGGCCCAGGCCGCCGACAAGGCGCCGGTGAACTTCTCCAAGCAGCCCCGCGACCCGCAGGCCCCGAAGGGCAGGCCCACGCCCAAGCGCAGTGAGGCCCAGTCCCAGCGCCGCAGCGTCGCCAACACGTCGATGACGCGGAAGGAGGCGGCCAAGCGGCAGCGCGAGGAGCGCCGCAGCGCGCTGGAGCGGCAGCGCCAGGCGCTGGCGAGCGGCGACGAGCGGTACCTTCCCGCGCGTGACAAGGGACCGGTCCGCCGGTTCGCGCGCGACTTCGTCGACTCGCGGTTCAACATCGCGGAGTTCTTCCTGCCGATGGCCGTCGTCATCCTCGTGCTGAGCATGGTGCGGGTGGCCGCGCTCCAGAACATCGCGCTGCTGCTGTGGCTCGTCGTGATCGTGCTGATCGTGCTCGACTCGTTCGTCACGGCGTTCCGCCTGAAGAAGCAGCTCAACGAGCGCTTCGCGAACGAGAACAAGCGCGGAGCGGTCGCCTACGCCCTGATGCGCTCGCTCCAGATGCGCCGGCTCCGGCTGCCGAAGCCGCAGGTCAAGCGCGGAGAGCGGCCCTGACCGCGACGTCGTTCTCCGGGGGTGCGGCGGATGCCTGGCTGGACAAGCTGGGCGGGCTGCGCGATGTCGTCCGGCAGGAGCTGGTGGCCCGGCAGCTGGACGAGCAGATAGTCGGGCGGTTCCCGGTGGGGCAGCGGCTGCGGGTGCTCGACGTGGGAATGGGCCAGGGCACGCAGGCGCTGCGGCTGGCCCGGGCCGGGCACCAGGTGACCGGCCTGGAGCAGGACGCGAAGATGATCGCCGTGGCCCGGGAGTCCCTCGCCGGGGAGCCGGAGGGCATCCGGGAGCGGATGCGGATCATCGAGGGCGACGGCCGGGACACCGGCGTGCACTTCCTGCCGGGCAGTTTCGACGTGGTCCTGTGCCACGGCGTCCTGATGTACGTGGAGGAGCCCGACCCGCTGCTGGCGGGCCTGGCCCGGATGCTCGCGCCCGGCGGGCTGCTGTCCCTGCTCGTGCGCAACGGGGACGCGCTGGCGATCCGGCCGGGGCTGTCCGGCGACTGGGCGGGCGCGCTGGCCGCCTTCGACACGACCGCTTACCGCAACCGCCTGGGACTGGACGTACGGGCGGACCGGCTGAAGGACCTGACGTCGACGCTCGCCGGGATCGGGGCGCCGCTGCACGCCTGGTACGGGGTGCGCGTGTTCACGGACACGGCGGCGGACGGCGCCGAGGTCCCGGCCGACGTGGAGACACTGCTCGCGGTGGAGGAGAAGGCCGGGCGGACGGATCCGTACCGCGGGGTGGCGGCGCTGCTGCACCTGTGCGGCGTGCGCGGCTGACAGCGCCTGGGGGCGGGGGCCGTCGGCCCCCGCCCGGGCTCACGCGTCGGCCGCGTGCAGGCTCATCGGCCCGTAGATCTCCGTGGCGTCCTCGAACAGCCGCACCTGGTCGGCACCGCCTTCCTTCAGGGCCTTCCAGTGCTCCCCGATCCAGGACTCGGCGTCCCCCTGGGTGGGGAACTCCTCCGGCGGCACCGCGGGCTGGACCTCCGTCCCGTCGGTCTTCTCGAACCGCCACGTCCATGCCGCCATGTACGCCTCCCATGTGTGTGAGCACACTGCACAGCGGAAGCCGGATCTTGGTCCGGCTCCTGACCCGAGCCTATGCGCTCCGCTGGGTTGGGCGGGATATGTGGTCGGAGGTGCACGTCAGTGGGCGCGTGCGGGCCACCGTGGGCTGGGCGCGCAGTTCCCCGCGCCCCTATAGGGACGTCTCCGTCACGCATGTTCCCTGTGCACGGGTGAGAATCGGGGCGTGGAACTGACTCTGCTCGGTACTGGTGCCCCTGCGGGGCTTCCCCGCCCCGACTGTCCCTGCGCGGCCTGTGCGGCTGCTCTCGGGCCCGACGCGCGGGCGGCCACCGCGCTGCTCCTGGACGGGGCGTTGCTGCTCGACCTGACGCCCGGGGCCGCCTTCGCGGCGGCGCGGGCGGGGCGTTCCCTGACCGGCGTGCGGCAGGTGCTGCTGTCGCATCCGCACGACGGGCCGGCGGTCGAGGTGCCGGCCGGGCTGCCGCAGCCCGGACGGGTGCCGGACGGGCGGGAGTTGACGCTGCTGACGGGGCATCGAGTGCGAGCGGTGGCGATGGACGCGCCCGGCACGGGGTACGCGGTGACCGGGCCGGAGGGGCAGCGGCTGCTGTACCTGCCGCCTGGTGGGGCGCCTGCGGGGCTGGAGAGGCCGGCCGAGTCGTACGACATGGTGCTCATGGATGTCGTGGGGCGGCCGGACGCACTGGCGAAGCTGCGGGCGGTGGGGGCCGTGGGGCCGACGACCGATGTGGTCGCCGTCCACCTGGACCACGACGTGCCGCCCGGGCCGGAGCTGGGGCGGCGGCTCGCGGCGGCCGGGGCGCGGGCCGTGCCGGACGGGACGACGCTGGCGGTGGGGGCGTACGAGGACGTGCCGGACCTGCCGCGGCGGACGCTGGTGCTGGGCGGGGCGCGGTCGGGCAAGTCGGTGGAGGCCGAGCGGAGGCTGGAGGCCTTTCCCGACGTGCTGTACGTGGCGACCGGCGGGTCGCGGAACGGGGACACCGAGTGGTCGGCGCGGGTGGCCGCGCACCGTGAGCGGCGGCCGGGGTCGTGGCAGACGGTCGAGACGTGCGATCTGGTGCCGCTGCTGGAGGCGGAGGGGCCGCCGTTGCTCATCGACTGTCTGTCGTTGTGGCTGACGGATGCGATGGATGCGGCGGGGGCGTGGGACGACGCGGTGTGGGCGGAGCGGGGGGAGAAGGTGTTGCGGGAGCGGGTGCGGGAGTTGACGGATGCGGTGCGGTCGACTCGGCGGACCGTTGTCGCCGTGTCGAACGAGGTGGGGTCGGGGATCGTGCCGTCGACTGCGTCGGGGCGGCGGTACCGGGATGAACTCGGGCGGTTGAACGCGGGGTTCGCGGACGAGTGTGAGCATGTGGTGTTGGTGGTGGCGGGGCAGGCGGTCGTCCTGCGGGGGTGACTGTGCGCGGCGTCTGGGCTGGGGCCGGGTGGGTGCGCAGCTCGGCGCGACGAGGTGCCGCTGCGCCCACCCGTGCCGCCTGGGGGCACCTCCCAGACCCTTAAGGCACTGGGGGGAGGCGCGAATGCCCGCAGCTCAGCCCGTAGCTAAGCCGGTTTGCGGGCGATCAGGCGGTACGTGTTCGCGAAACGTGTGCGGCGGGTCAGTGGGGCGATGAGGTGGTCTGCCAGCGCTGCCAGGGCCACGAGTGGGATGCCCGCTCGGAGCAAGGCCTCGCGGAGGTGTTGGTAGGCCAGGGGTGGGGGGCTCGCGCGCCATGGGGTGTCGGGGGCGGGGAGGGCGTGGGAGAGGGCCAGGGCCGTGGCGCCGGAGAGGTCGTGGGGGATGTGGACGGGGCGGTGGTCCAGGAGGGCGATCGTGCAGCCGGCCGCCTCCAGTTCCGCGCGGAGGTTGTGCGGGGGGAGCAGGTGCAGATGGCGGGGCTGGTCGTAGGCGAGCCACCAGCGGCCCAGGAGCGCGGCGAACACGCTGCGGGGGCTCAGGGTCTCGATGAGCAGGTGGCCGCCGGGGCGCAGGACGTCGAGGGCGGCGTGGAGTTCCGCGCGGGGGTCGGGGGTGCCCTCCAGGTGGTGGAGCATGCTGACCACGTCGTAGCGGGCGCGCAGGGGTTCCGAGATCCGGGGGTCCGTCAGGCGGCCCACGTGGGACTCCTCGACGCGGTCGGCCGGGCGGGCGCGGACCACGCGCGGGGTGTGGTCCAGGCCGTCGAACGAGGTGTACGGGAAGAACTCCCGGGCCGTCACGGGGAAGCGGGCGTGGCCCGTGCCCACGTCCAGCCAGCTCTCCGGCTCCCCGAACCGCAGCATCGCGCGGGCGGCCGAGCGGTGGCGGAACCGGCCGGCGCGCAGCGCGAGGAGGGTGTCGGCCGCGACGTCCCGGGGCGCTCCGCGCACCGTCCGGTGGTAGAGCGCGAGGCCATCGAACGTGAGGCGGGGGTTCTGGAAGGTGTGGCCGCAGTCCCGGCACTCGTCGACGGTGAAGCTGCCCGGGTTGTACCGCCGCAGGTCACCGGTGCGCAGCCGGTTCCGCAGCCGGGCGGAGCCGCACCAGGGGCAGTCCTCGCGACGCGGTTCGTGGACCCGTGTGGTCGCTTGGGGAACGGGGAGTGCGGAGGGGTCGGGCTGTGCGGGCATGGGCGGCTCCCGGGCGCGAGGCGTACGGCAGGGACGTCCGACGAACCACGTACGACAATCCGCTGCAAACCGGAACGTATGGGATGGGGATCCCGGGTGCAACGACGTCGCCTGCGCGGAGTCGCGATGTGGCGCCCTGCTGTTCGACCGGTGCCGGTACTGTTCGGCGAATGAGCTCGCTTAATCTCGACGACTTCACCGATCTGATCGAGCGTCCGGACGGCGGGGTGCGCCGTGACGCGGAGGCGCGCCGGGAGCGGCAGATCGTGCCGCCCGGGTCGCTGGGCCGCCTCGATGACCTGGGTGAGTGGCTCGCCGCGGCGCAGTCGGCCGTGCCGGTGCGGCCGATCGAACGGCCGCGGGTGGTGCTCTTCGCCGGTGACCACGGCGTCGCCGAGCTGGGCGTCTCGGCCCGGCCGGCGGGCGGCGCCGGGGAACTGGTGCGTCAGGTGCTGGAGGGCGGCCGGCCCGTGTCCGTGCTGGCGCGGCGGCTGGGCGTGCCGGTGCGGATCGTCGACATGGCCCTGGACTGCGACCCGGAGTCGCTGCCCGAGGACGTCGTGCGGCACCGGGTGCGGCGCGGCAGCGGGCGGATCGACATCGAGGACGCGCTGACCCCGGAGGAGGCCGAGGCGGCGTTCCTGGCCGGGGTCGCGTTGGCCGACGAGGAGGCCGACTCCGGTACGGACCTGGTGGTGCTCGGTGATGTGAGCGTCGGCGGGACCACGGTGGCGGGCGTGCTGGTCGCGGCGCTGTGCGGGGTCGACGCGTCGGTCGTCACCGGCCGGGGCGGGCTGGCGATCGACGACCTGGCGTGGATGCGCAAGTGCGCGGCGATCCGCGACGCGCTGCGCCGGGCCCGGCCGGTGCTCGGGGACCAGTTGCAGTTGCTGGCGACGGTGGGCGGGGCCGACCTCGCCGCGATGACGGGCTTCCTGCTGCAGAGCGCGGTGCGGAAGATGCCCGTGGTGCTCGACGGGGTCGTGACGGCGGCGTGCGCGCTGGTCGGGCAGCGGATCGCGTTCCGGGCGCCGGACTGGTGGCTGGCCGCGCACGACAGCGGTGAGCCCGGGCAGGCCAAGGCGCTGGACCGGATGGCTCTGGAGCCGCTGCTGACCCAGGGCGTGACCGTCGGCGAGGGCACGGGCGGCCTGCTCGCGCTCCCCCTGGTGCAGGCCGCGGCGGCGCTGGCGGCGGAGCTGCCCGAGAAGCCGAAGGAGTCCGAGGCGGTGGTGAGTACCGAGGCCCCCGAGGTCTCGGAGGCTTCCGAGGTTCCCTCCGAGCAGTAGCGTTCCGGGAGATCCTGGTCACGCGCACCTGGCTCAACTTCGTCCCGTCCCGGTCGGTCTTCGCGTGTGGTGTCGGTTTGACTGAGCCACAGACACCGCGCACACCCGAGGTACCGACATCCGGACGAGGACGACCCGATGACCACGCTCGCCCGCTGGGCCCGTGCCGAATGGGGGCCGCTGTACGCGGCCGTGCGCGGGCCGCTGCGGGAGCGGCGCCTGCGGGCCGTGCCGATGGCGGTCGCGGCCGTGTGCCTCACGGCCGCGCTGCACGTGGTGCACAGCCAGTCCTGGGGCTACCGGTTCGTTGAGGACATCGGGGCGGTGCGGGCCGAGGACCCGCTGTGGCTCGCGCTCCTGCGGACTCCGCTGTCGCTGTTCGTGCCCGCGCTGGACCTGCCGGTGTGGGGCGCGCTGGCGCAGCTGCTGGTGGTGTTCGGCATCGCGGAACTCTGCCTGGGCCGGCGGTGGACGCTGGTCGTCGCGTACCTCGCGACGCTCGCGGGCACGCTCTACGCCCGCCTCGGCATCTGGCTGGGCCCCGACTCCCCGCTGGGCCTGCCCGCCTCGGACGCCCGGGTCGTGGACACCGGGCCGTCGGCGGCGGTGGTGGGACTGGCCGTCTGCCTGGGCTGGCGCTACCGCGCGTACGTCACGGCCGGGGCGGTGATCGTGGCGATGGTCGCCGAGGTCGCCGTGAAGGAGAACCTGGCGGGCAAGGAGCACCTGGCGGCGATCGCGGCGGTGCTGGTGGTGTGCGCGGGCGGGGCGCTGCGCCGGCGGCACGTCAGTGGTGTTCGAGGGACCGGGGCTGCTGCGGGTCCGGCGCGCCGCCGATCCAGTCCTGGAACGCGCGCCGGGGGCCCAGCCACCGGCGGTCGTGGCGGTAGGCCCGCAGGCCGGACTTGGCGCGGGCGCGGGGGCGGCGCCGGTAGAAGCGCTTGGCCCAGTAGGAGCCGGGGCGGGCCAGCCGTACGGCGCCGATCAGGGCGATGACGGGAACGATCACACCGAAGACCGCGAGGCGGGTCTTGCCCTTGAACAGGGCGATGAGGGCGAACACGAAGTTCACGGCGATGTTCACGATCACGGTGGCGCGGTTCTGCTCCTGGTCGTCCGAGAGGCCGTCGACGCCCAGGGGCGAGAAGCCGATCAGGAGCAGGCCGACGAGGGAGGCGGTGAGGACGACCATCTCGACGCTTTTGCGGCCGGCCTCGCTCCAGTAGACGTCGGCCAGGTGCAGGACCAGGGCGAACTCGTCGAGGACGAGCCCGGCCCCGATGCCGAAGACCACTGCGGCCAGCCCCGAGCCGAAGCCGTGCTGGCCGCTGGCGACCGCGCCGAAGCCGCCGGCGATCGTCAGGATGATCCCCGGGACGACGTGGTGGACGTGGACACCGCCGCTGCCGCTGATGTTGCGGAAGGGGCCCTTGCCCGCCCGGATGAGGCGGGTGATGCCCCGGGTGATCAGGAAGGTCACCACGAAGGAGACGAGGGCCAGGAGCAGCGGCAGCTTGCCGGGTTCGATGATGTTCCGCTCCAGCCATCCCATATGTGAACTTTATCCTCGGCCGCCGCATCCGCTCTTCTGACCGGCGGGTAGCCTGCGCCGGTGCCCAGAACCTCGCCCCTCGACGGTCTCCGCTTCGCCTTCGGCACCCTCACGGTGTTCCCGGTCCGGGTGACCCGGTGGGACCGGGAGGCCGCGCGCGGCGGCATGCTGTGCGCTCCGCTGGCCGGGCTCGCGGTCGGTGCCGCCGCTGCCGCCGCCGGGCTGGTGCTGCTGTTCCTCGGCGCGGGCGGACTGCTCGCCGCCGCGGCCACCGTCGCCGTCCCCGCCGTCCTGACCCGGGGGCTGCACCTCGACGGACTCGCGGACACCGCCGACGGGCTGGGCAGCCACAAGCCCGCCGAGGACGCCCTGCGGATCATGAAGCAGTCGGACATCGGGCCGTTCGGGGTCATCGCCCTCGTCCTCGCCCTGCTCGCGCAGGCCGCCGCGCTCGCCCAGGCCTACGACGTCTCCTGGGCCCGGGGCGCGTGTGCCGCCGTCGTCTCCGCGACGGTCGCGCGGCTGGCCCTGACCCTGGCGGCCCGGGCCGGGGTGCCGGCGGCGCGGCCGGAGGGGCTGGGGGCGGCGGTGGCGGGCGCGGTGCCGGTGCGGGGGGCGGTGGTCGCCGCCGTTGCCGTCGCGGGAGCCGCGGCAGCGGCCGGTGCCGTCCTCGGGCCGTACGACATGGTCCGGGGCGTGCTCGCGGTCGTCCTCTCCCTGGCCGCCGCCGAGGTGCTGCTGCGCCACTGCACTCGCCGCTTCGGCGGGGTCACCGGGGATGTCTTCGGCGCTCTGGCGGAGACGGCGGCGACCACGGCGTTGGTCGTTCTGTCACTGGGCTGAAACGATCTCCTCGTCCCTCTCCTGAACGGGCCGCCCAGCCGCTAGCTTCCTGCCCCGACACACAAGTGATCGGGGGATGTTCATGCCGAAGCTGCGCCGTGCCCTGGCCTGGCTCGTCGATTTCGCACTGGTGGTGGCGCTGGCCTCGGCGCTCGCCGTGCTCACCTTCCACCGGATCTCGGCGCTCGTCACCGACGTGCCCGAGCTGGCCACCCGCGGCGGCCTGGATCTGCTGACCTCGCGCGGCGACGTGCTCGACGCCTCCCAGGACCTGGGGCTGACGCTGTGGGACAAGTCGGTGCTGTACGTCGAGCAGGCCTTCGGGCTGCTGGTGCTGACGGTGTTCCTCTACCAATGGGTGTGCCTGGCGGTGGCCGGGCGCACGGTCGGCAAGGCCCTGGCCGGGCTGAAGGTCACCTCGGACCTCCCGCGCGGGCTCAGGGCGGCGCGGCGGGCCGCGGTCACCACGGCGGCGGACGTCGCCGTGTACGCGGTGGCCTGTGTGCTGCTGGTCGAGGGGCAGGTCGTGCTGTCGGTGCTGGCGTGGGCGGTCGCGGTGGTGCTGTTCCTGCTGAACGCGCTGCCGGTCCTCTCCCCCGGCCGGCGGTCCCTCGCCGACCGGGTCGCGGGCACGGCGGTCACGGGGATCGGCCTCAGCATGCCTGCCGCCACGCCCCTAGTTCGTACTTCTTGAGCAGCGAACTCAGTTTCAGGCGGCGGGAGTCGGCGCAGAAGCGGCCGGTGGGCACCTCGTACTCGACGTGGAAGACGGCCTTGCCCGCCTCCACGAACGGCTTCAGGGCCCCGCACTCGTCGTACTGGGCGCACTGTTCGTTGACCGCGAAGTCGAAGTCGCCGACCAGCTCCGGGATCTGGTCCAGGTCGTTCTTCAGGCCGACGGCCAGACCCCGGTCATGGGCCAGGCGGGCGATGAGGCGGTTGTAGCGGAGCTGGTCGGCGGCGGTCAGCGGGAAGCCCGTGTCGTTGCGGTAGCCGTCCATGTTGTCGGGCTCCACCGCGTCGAAGCCCTTGTCGCGGCACATGTCCATGCGGGCCGCCATGATCGGCTCCAGGACGTCGGTGCGGCGGATGTCGAGCCAGCGTTCTCCCTCCCAGCCGTTGCCCCGGCCGAGCACCGGCTTCGGGAACTTCTTCGCGTCCGGGCGGAACTCCTCCCAGGCGCCGGTGGACAGGTAGCAGATGACCTTGCGGTGCTCGCGGTGCAGCCGGGTGACGGTGGCCTCGGAGTGGTCGAAGCCGTCGATGTCGTAGACCGGCACGTCGACCGAGGTGTCCAGCCGGCCGCTGAGCTGCCACTGCCAGGCCGTGCCGGGGCGGGGCTGCCAGCGGAGGCCGGGCTTGTCGTCGGGGCTCTGGGTGCAGCCCGCGAGCAGCAGGACGAGCAGGGCGGCGAGCAGGGGGCGTCTCACGGGGCGTTCTCCGGGTTGTGCAGGGTGTACGGCAGGGTGCCCCAAGGATGATCTCCGGTTCCGGGCACCGAGCAGTGCACCGCCGCGCCCCGCTCCCGCGCCAGGCCCTCGGAGTCCGCGCCGGGCGGCACGCCGTACACCAGGTGACACAGCCGCACCCCGCCGCCGCCCGGCCAGGGCTGGTGGGGCAGGGCCTGGTAGGAGGCCCAGGTGCCCTCGAAGGTGACGAGGACATCGGCGATGCGGGCGTAGCAGGGGTGCGGTGCCGTGCCGTGGTTGAGGACGAGGGTGCCGCAGCCGACGCCCCAGGCGGCCACCGCCAGCCCCTGGTAGTGCTCGAACTGCTCGGGCCCGGCGGGGACCTGGTCGAGGAAGGCGCCGTCGGTGCCGTACCAGTCGCGGTGCCGGGTGAGGTCGCGGACGACGTCGGTGGCGGCGCGGCGGCCGTAGTCGGTGTCGGCGTACCCCAGCACCCGGACACCCGCCGCCCTCAGCCGGCCGGCGACCTCGGCGAAGGCCGCGTCGGGGCGGTCACCGGGTCCGCTGGCCGGGTTGAGAACGACCCCGTAGAGGCGGGGCGCGGCCGCGACGATCGCGTCCCATTCGGCGGGGCGGGCGGACGGGTGCTCGTAGTACGGGACCAGGAGAGTGCTCATCGGTGGGCGGTTGCCCTCCCCAGCAGCGCGCACACCAGGACGGCCTGGACGACGGCCGCCGCGCCGTACACGGCCAGGCCCGCGGTGTGCGGGTCGCCGGTGCGGGTGGCGACGAGCAGGGTCTGGACGACTGCCGCTGCGCAGCACACCGCCGTCGCGCCGGTCACCGCGCCGAACGACTGGAGCAGCAGCCCCGTCCACAGGACCACACCCAGCAGGAGCAGCCCGGCCAGCCGGACACCGCCCGGGACCGGGGACTGCGGCCACAGGAGGGAGGCGGCGAGGCTCAGCGCGAGCAGCGCGGCGAGATAGGCGGCCAGGCACTGGGCGACCGTCAGGACCGTGGTGCGCCGGAAGTCCCGGGCGGTGCCGCTGGAGCGCAGTCCGGCGAGACTGTCGCTGCGGAAGCGGTACAGCAGCCACTCGGCGGGGCCCATGCTGAGGGTGAGCGCCACCGCGGCGGGCGCGGCGACCGCGCTGTGCTCCTCGCCGGCGAGGACGTCGCCGAGCGCCGCGTACAGCACGAGGACACCGGTGCCGAGCCCGAACAGGGCGTAGGGCAGGGAGCCCGTGAGCCGGGGACCGGCGGGGCGCCGGTGCGCGGGGACGGTGCCGAACCCGCCGAAGGGCAGCAGGGCGACGAGGCCGGCGGTCCAGGTGCCCTCGCGCGGTTCCCTCAGAGCGGGTGCCACCTCGCGGACGGCGAGGGCCGCGACCGCCGCCAGGGAGCCCAGCAGCAGGGCCAGGCTCGCGGCCTCGGGCAGCGGGTCGACCAGGGACAGGACCGCGCCCATGGCCATCGGTGCGAGCGCGGCCAGCAGGAACCGTTCGCGGCCCATCACCAGCAGTACCGTCGCCGCCGCCAGGTAGCAGGACTGCCCGGCGGCGAAGGCGACCACGGCCGGGGCGGCGGCGCCCGCGAACGCCAGGGCGACCAGTGCGCCGAGCAGCGCACCGGCCGGGGCGCCGAGCAGCAGGGCGCGCCGGGCGGCCGTCCGGTCGCCCAGCCCCAGCCAGGCGTAGGCCCGGTGGGCGAGGCCCTGGTTCCAGGTCCAGCCGCACAGGGCGCCGGCCAGGAGCGGGACCGTGCCCGCGGGGAGACCGAAGTCGCCGGGACCGGTGAACAAGGGCGCGCCGAGGACGTAGGCGAGGCCGGGCAGGGCGAAGACGACGCCGCGCAGCAGGCAGCCGAGAAGGCCGATCCGCCAGGGGTCGTGCGCCGGGCCGTCGGGCTCCGGGTAGCGGCGCTCGACCCGTTCGTAGAGGGTCTCGGCGAGCGCGAAGGAGTTCTTCACGCCGTACCGTTCGCGTATCTGGTCGTCGGAGAGGCCGTCGGACTCGAGCAGAGCGGCTATCTCGTCGGGGTGGACGGCCGCGGCTATGAAGTCCTCCAGACGGACGGCGAGTTCGTCGACCGGGTCGGGCCGGGCCCAGCTGGGGGTGCGCTGCCGGGGGATGCCGGGGAGGGTGTCCGGGCGGGAGCCCGGGGGCAGCCAGACGCTTCCGCTCACCAGCCGGCCCCGTCCGTCGCGACGGACGCGTACCAGGGGTCGCGCAGCTCCAGGGTCCAGTCGGCGACGGTCTCCAGCGTCGGCTCGTACACCTCGTCCTCGCCCGCGAGTTCCTTGTAGATGGTGCGGAAGGCGTCCACCGAGCGGCGCAGCGTGAACCGGTCGATGACGCGCTGGCGCGACAACCGGCCCAGTTCCAGGCGCCGTTCGTCGTCCTTGAGCAGCGTCAGCGCGGCGGCGGCCATCTTCTCCGGCTCGCGCGGCGGCACGACCGGACCCGTGTCGCCGACGGCCTCGCGCACTCCCCCTACGTCCGTCGACACCGTCGTACGGCCGCACGACATGGCCTCGATGATGGAGAACGGGAAGCCCTCGGAGATCGACGACAGCATGACCAGGTGCCCGGCCGCGTAGGCCCGCCAGACCTCGGTGACGCGGCCCTCGAAGGTCAGGCCGTCGGTGACGCCCAGTTCGGCGGCGAGCTTCTCCAGGCGCGTGCGGTAGGCCTCGCCGCCGGGCGGGACCGGGCCGAAGAGCCTCAGCCGGGTCGCCGGGATCTCGGCGCGCACCAGCGCGTAGGCGCGGATCAGGGTCTCCAGGTCCTTGATCGGGTCGATCCGGCCGCACCAGGACAGGGTCGGGACCTCGGGCTCGGGGCCGGCGTGCGGGAAGGCGGCCGGGTCGACGCCGTTGTAGACGGTGCGGATCTTGCCGGCGTCGGCGCCGCCGCGCTCCTCCCAGCGGCGGTTGTACTGGTTGCACGGGGTGATCAGATCGGCGGCGCGGTAGCCGTACGAGTTGAGCTCGCGGTAGAAGCCGAGCATGAAGGCCTTCACGGGCCAGCGCTGGGCGCCCTGGCGGTAGCCGAGATAGCGCTCGCGCAGGTAGATGCCGTGCTCGGTGAGCAGGAACGGCACGCCGTCCAGGTGGCGGGCGGCGAGCGCGGGCAGGGTCGCCAGGCCGCTGCTGACGGCGTGGGCGACACAGTCCTCGGGGATGCGGACGCCGAGCGGGCGCAGGGCGTGTTCCAGCAGGTCGGTCGCGGTCAGCGCGTCGTGCACGGTGGGGCGGGCGGCGGCCGTCGGCAGATGCGGCATGGTCCATATCCACATCAGGGACCGCAGCGCGGACTCGGTGCGCAGCGCCGCCGGCAGGTGTCCGTCGCGGGCGAGCACGGCCAGCTCGTTCAGGGACTCTCCGAAGTCGGCGTGCGAGCCGGGGTCGAGGAAGGAGAGCAGGAAACGCTCGTAGGTCTCGGTGAAGCTGCGGCGCGCTCTGCCGTAGGGCGGCCTTCTGCGGCCGGGGCGCGGGCCCCAGGTGGGGACCGGGGTGTGCGCGTGGACGTTGGGTGGCAGTTCCCAGGTGACGGGTTCGCGGCCGTTGCCGGTGAGCGAGACGAGGTGGAAGTCGACCTCGGGCATGCCCTTGACGAGTTGATCGCACCAGGTGCTGACGCCGCCGTGGACGTGTGGGTAGGTGCCTTCTGTGAGCATGGTGACATGACGGCCTGTTCGCCTCATGTGTGATTCCCCCTGTGGTGCGGATGTAGGTGCGGGGAACTGCTGCCCGGATGCCGAGTGCGGCTTCGTGCGGGCTGGTCGCGCAGTTCCCCGCGCCCCTTTAGGGCAGCTTCAGTGTGAGAGCCGACTGGAGTGCTGCCGGGGTCGTCCAGGCCGAGCGGGATCCCGCGTACGGGGTGCCGAAGGCGGACGTGCCCAGTACGAGTTCCTTCTTCGTGCCCTCCGGCGCGGTCACCGGGATCTGGATGCCGGACGGTGCCGTGACCGTGACCGTGTTGCCGATGCGGTACGCCGTGACACGGCCGTCGGCCAGGGCGGTCTGCCAGGCTGCGCGGCGCTGCACCTCGGTGCCGATGGCGCTGTGCCGGGGGTTCTCCAGCGGGGTGTTGTCGGCGAACAGGGCCCGGTAGTCGTCCAGGACTTTCTCCATGACCGGGTAGAGCAGCCGGTCCTCGGCCAGGTTGGACTGGTGCGCGTAGTGCGGCCGGGGGTCTCCGGCGAGGACGTGCCCGAGGGCGGTGCGCGCCTCCTGCGGGACGATGTGCTCGGCGTAGCCGGTGGTGGGGTCGAGCGGCTCGTCGAGGCAGGTGGAGGTGGGGTTGTCCTCGCAGACGCCGCTGCCGCCGTCGGCCCGCGAGGTGTAGACCCAGTTGTACTCGTCGGCCATCTCGGCCGCCGTGCCCACGTTGTAGTACACGTTCACGGGGTGGCGCGGGACGGTCAGCGCGTTGCCGACGGCCCGCTGCTCGGGCTCGCGGGAGTTGTCCGAGGCGACCCACCTGACGCCGGTGTCGGCGAGGGCGCCGGCCAGGTTGGGGTTGTCGTTCGGCTGCTGCGGCAGGGTCTTCAGGCCCGAGTGCTCGCCGGTGACCAGTTCCGTGCGGTCGACGGGAAGGCCCTTGTTCACGGCCCAGTTGTGGTTGTCGCGGATCTGCGCGGCGATCTCGGCGCGGCTCATGTACTTCGTCGAACCGTCGGCGTTCTTCGCGCAGCTCCACGGCACGGTGGAGGTGTCCTGCACGCAGCCGAGGAAGGGGTGGGTGTAGGTGTGGTTGACCCAGCGGTACTGCGCCTTGTCGGCGAGCAGCCGGTCGGTCAGCGCGTCGGTGCCGCCGTGCTGGGCCTTCCACTCCTCGCCGGAGCCGGCGTTGTAGACCATGTCCATGGTGAAGCCGTGCTCGCGCTGCCACTGGGCGGCGTGGGCGGCGTCGTCCGCGGTCATGCGGATCGGCGTGGTGCCCTCGCCGTCGCCGCCCGCGCAGTCGAAGTCGCCCGGGGTGCAGTTGCGCTCGGTGTCCCAGCGGCTGTCCGGGGCGAACACGTCGTCGATGTGCACGGCGAAGGAGTTGCGGGTCTGCCCGAGGTGCACGCCCTGGGTGAGCCACTCGACGATGCCCCGGGCCAGCAGCCGGAACTGCTGCTGGTTGCCGTTGTAGGCGAAGGTCACGACGAGTTCGCGGCGGCCGTCGTGGGCGTACTCGCCGACGAGGCTGCCGCGGCCCGAGCCGCCGGGCACGGGGATGTCGACGTAGCTGGTGAAGCCGGCGCGGGGCCGGGTCACATAGCCGTAACTCTCCTGGACGGCCGCCGCGTTGTCCTCGAACCGGAACGCGCCGTCGAGGTAGCCGAACCAGCCCGCCTTGCCGGCCGCGGTGACGGATGCCTCGCGCCCGTCAAGAGTGCCTGCCCAGCCACCCTCGCTGGTGTAGTCGAGGCCGACCTCCGGGTGCGCCCAGGTGTAGGCGTCGACCTGAGGGATGCCGTACGTCCGCTCGTAGGTCTCCAGGGCGGTCTGCTCGGCGGAGCCCGCGCCGAACGGGGATTCGTTCGGCAGGACGACGCCCTGGTACTTGGCGCGGGGGCTGCCGTTCACCGTGTCGCTCAGGAACGACTCGGTGATCTTCGGGCGGTCCGCGTCGTTCAGATCGACGGTCGCGTACGGGACGCCGGTGCTCCTGAGCTGGGCGGTCACGGCCCGGACGGAGCTGTCGCCGTTGTCCACCACCAGCACCTTCAGATCGATGCGGGGTTCCGCCGCGGCCGCCGCCCCCGGCGCCACCGCCCCGGCCGTGATCATGCCCGCCGCCGTCACCGCGGCGGCCGTGTTTCTCCACCTGCGCGCACGCTGCGCCATGGTTCCTCCCCCTGAAGATCCCAGAGATCCCCTTGCGGTCGAACAGAGGAGGATCCGTGGAAATCATGCAAAGCGGCGAGCGGGGCGCTCACCGGATCCCGATGAGTGTGACTCAGTTCACCGGCATAAAGGATCAAGAAATGGCCACTCCGCCACCGCCAGGCGAACGCCCGCAGAAATGAGCGAACACGGCCACGCGCGTAGTCTCGTCGTCGAGTGTTCGCCGCACCGGGGAAGGCCCCGCGGATACCAGACCCTGAGGTCGTGCATAGGGTCGGCTGTCGGGCCCGGTCGACCCACACCGTTCGACCACAGCAAC
Organism: Streptomyces sp. NPDC006235; assembly: GCF_040613735.1. Taxonomy (NCBI): domain Bacteria; kingdom Bacillati; phylum Actinomycetota; class Actinomycetes; order Kitasatosporales; family Streptomycetaceae; genus Streptomyces; species Streptomyces sp. NPDC006235. Next base: position 246,347 of record NZ_JBEXSR010000007.1, on the reverse strand, counting down.
TTCACATCGGAAGCGAGATTTCACCACCGTGACTGCTCTCACTCTCAGCACCGCCGCGGCGCCCGGTCTGCGGGCCGACGCCATCGTGATCGGTGTCGCCAAGGGTGCCAAGGGGCCGGTCGTCGCGCCGGGCGCCGAGGCCGTGGACAAGGCGTACGACGGCAGGCTCGCCGGCGTTCTGGAGACCCTCGGCGCCTCCGGTGCCGAGGGCGAGGCGACGAAGCTGCCGGCGCCGTCCGGCTTCAAGGCACCGCTCGTGCTGGCGGTGGGCCTGGGCCCGGCGCCCGAGAAGGACGCCGGTTACGACACCGAGGCCCTGCGCAAGGCCGCCGGCGTCGCCGCCCGCGCTCTGGCCGGGTCCAAGAAGGCCGCCTTCGCCCTCCCCCTGACGGACGCCGCCGACGCCGGCGCGATCGGAGAGGGCGCGCTGCTCGGCGCCTACTCCTTCGACGCCTACAAGGACAACGGCAAGGACTCCAAGGCGAAGAACGGCAAGGCCCCGCTCGCCGAGGTCGCCCTGCTCGGCGGCAAGCCCCGTGACAAGGCGTACAAGGCCGCGATCGAGCGTGCCGTCGCCGTGTCCGAGGAGCTCAACCGCGCCCGCGACCTGGTCAACACCCCGCCGAACGACCTGAACCCCGAGTCGTTCGCCGCGATCGCCCAGGCCGCGGCCAAGGAGCACGGCATCAAGGTGCAGGTGCTCGACGTGAAGGCCCTGGAGAAGGGCGGCTACGGCGGCATCCTCGGCGTCGGGGCCGGCTCGGTGGCGGGTCCGCGCCTGGTGAAGCTGTCGTACACCTCCTCGAAGGCGAAGAAGCACCTCGCCTTCGTCGGCAAGGGCATCACGTACGACTCGGGCGGCATCTCGCTGAAGCCGGCCGGTCACAACGAGACGATGAAGTGCGACATGAGCGGCGCGGCTGCGGTGTTCGCCGCGGTCGTGGCGGCCGCCCGGCTGGGGCTGGAGGTCAACGTCACCGGCTGGCTGGCCCTGGCCGAGAACATGCCCTCCGGGTCCGCGACCCGTCCGGGTGACGTGCTGCGGATGTACAGCGGCAAGACGGTGGAGGTGCTCAACACCGACGCCGAGGGCCGGCTGGTGCTGGCCGACGCCCTGTGGGCGGCGTCCCAGGAGAAGCCGGACGCGATCGTGGACGTCGCGACGCTGACCGGGGCGATGGTGCTGGCGCTGGGGAACCGGACGTTCGGGATCATGGGCAACGACGACTCCTTCCGTACGGCGCTGTACGAGGCGGCGCAGGAGGTCGGGGAGCCGGCGTGGCCGATGCCGATGCCGGAGCACCTGCGCAAGGGGATGGACTCGCCCACGGCCGACATCGCGAACATGGGCGAGCGGATGGGTGGCGGACTGGTCGCCGGGCTGTTCCTGCGCGAGTTCGTGGGCGAGGGCATCACCTGGGCGCACCTCGACATCGCCGGGCCGGCGTTCAACGAGGGCGGACCGTTCGGGTACACGCCGAAGGGCGGGACGGGCAGTGCTGTGCGCACGCTGGTGCGGCTTGCCGAGCTGACGGCGTCGGGCGACCTGGGCTGAGTTCCGCCCGAGAGCTCGGTCTCGCCGGTTGTGTGGCGAGTGCGGGGGCGTGGGGGCTGATCGCGCAGTTCCCCGCGCCCCTCAGGGCGTGACCCCGCCGTCGGTCACAGGTCAGCGTAGGGGCAGGTCGCGCCCGCGCGGCGGAGCCGCAGATCAGACACAGCCCCGCGCCCCACAGGGCGTGACCCCGCCGTCCGTCACAGATCAGCGTGGGGGCAGGTCGCGCCCGCGCGGCGGAGCCGCAGATCAGACACAGCCCCGCACCCCTCAGGGCATGACCCCGCCGTCCGTCACAGATCAGCGTGGGGGCAGGTCACGCCCGCGCGACGGAGCCGCAGATCAGACACAGCCCCGCGCCCCACAGGGCATGACCCCCAGCGCGTCACATCTGAACGTGGGGCGTCTCACACAGCAGCCCGGCGTCTCCTTCTGTGCTGACAAGTGCGAAGATGGGGCTCGGCAGGACAGGGCCCCACCGAAGGGCCGAAGAACGAGCGGCCGGACACCAGCCGCCTGCCGGTCAGTGAAGACCGGCGTACGGCGCACATGCATGGAGGACGTGACGTGGCGAACGACGCCAGCACCGTTTTCGACCTAGTGATCCTCGGCGGTGGCAGCGGTGGTTACGCCGCGGCCCTGCGCGGGGCGCAGCTGGGCCTGGACGTCGCCCTGATCGAGAAGGACAAGGTCGGCGGCACCTGCCTGCACCGAGGTTGCATCCCCACCAAGGCCCTGCTGCACGCGGGTGAGATCGCCGACCAGGCCCGCGAGAGCGAGCAGTTCGGTGTGAAGGCGACCCTCGAGGGCATCGACATCGCCGGCGTCCACAAGTACAAGGACGGCGTGGTCGCCGGCCTCTACAAGGGGCTCCAGGGGCTCGTCGCCTCCCGCAAGGTGACCTACATCGAGGGTGAGGGACGGCTGTCCTCCCCGACCTCCGTCGACGTGAACGGCCGGCGTGTCCAGGGCCGCCACGTGCTCCTCGCGACCGGCTCCGTGCCGAAGTCGCTGCCCGGCCTGGAGATCGACGGCGACCGGATCATCTCCTCGGACCACGCCCTCGTCCTGGACCGTGTGCCGAAGTCCGCGATCATCCTCGGCGGCGGTGTCATCGGCGTCGAGTTCGCCTCCGCGTGGAAGTCCTTCGGCACCGACGTCACCATCGTCGAGGGCCTGAAGCACCTCGTCCCGGTCGAGGACGAGAACTCCTCCAAGCTGCTGGAGCGCGCCTTCCGCAAGCGCGGCATCAAGTTCAACCTGGGCACGTTCTTCGAGAAGGCCGAGTACACGCAGGACGGCGTCAAGGTCACCCTCGCCGACGGCAAGGAGTTCGAGGCCGAGGTCCTGCTCGTCGCCATCGGCCGCGGCCCGGTCTCCCAGGGCCTGGGCTACGAGGAGCAGGGCGTCGCCATGGACCGCGGCTACGTCCTGGTCGACGAGTACATGCGCACGAACGTGCCGACCATCTCCGCCGTCGGTGACCTCGTCCCGACCCTCCAGCTCGCGCACGTCGGCTTCGCCGAGGGCATCCTGGTGGCGGAGCGTCTGGCCGGTCTCAAGACCGTTCCGATCGACTACGACGGTGTCCCGCGGGTGACGTACTGCCACCCGGAGGTCGCCTCCGTCGGTATCACCGAGGCCAAGGCCAAGGAGATCTACGGCGCGGACAAGGTCGTCGCTCTGAAGTACAACCTCGCGGGCAACGGCAGGAGCAAGATCCTGAACACCGCGGGCGAGATCAAGCTCGTCCAGGTCAAGGACGGTGCCGTCGTCGGCGTCCACATGGTCGGCGACCGCATGGGCGAGCAGGTCGGCGAAGCCCAGCTGATCTACAACTGGGAGGCGCTGCCCGCCGAGGTCGCGCAGCTCATCCACGCGCACCCGACGCAGAACGAGGCGCTCGGCGAGGCCCACCTGGCCCTGGCCGGCAAGCCCCTCCACGCGCACGACTGACCCCTCGGTCGACGAACGCGACGACACAGACTTCCGCACTTTCCGTAAGGAGCAACCGAAACCATGGCGGTTTCCGTAACCCTTCCGGCGCTCGGAGAGAGCGTCACCGAGGGCACTGTCACTCGCTGGCTGAAGGCCGAGGGTGAGCGCGTCGAGGCCGACGAGCCGCTGCTCGAGGTGTCGACCGACAAGGTCGACACCGAGATCCCCTCGCCCGCCGCCGGTGTCCTGGCGTCCATCAAGGTCGCCGAGGACGAGACGGTCGAGGTCGGCGCCGAGCTGGCCGTGATCGACGACGGCACGGGCGCGCCCGCTGCCGCCCCGGCCCCGCAGGCCGAGCAGGTCGCCGAGCCCGCCCCCGAGCCGGCCCCGGCCGCCCCGTCCACCGAGCAGGCCGCCCCGGCGCCCGCTCCCACCGCCGACGCCGCTGCCGGCGGCGGCTCCGCCGAGGGCACGGACGTGGTCCTGCCCGCGCTCGGCGAGTCCGTCACCGAGGGCACCGTCACCCGCTGGCTGAAGTCGGTCGGTGACAGCGTCGAGGCCGACGAGCCGCTGCTCGAGGTCTCCACCGACAAGGTCGACACCGAGATCCCGGCGCCCGCCTCGGGCACGCTGCTGGAGATCGTGGTCGGCGAGGACGTGACCGCCGAGGTCGGCGCCAAGCTCGCCGTCATCGGCCAGGCGGGCGCCGCTCCGGCCGCCGCCCCGGCGCAGGAGGCCCCGGCCGCCCCGGCCCAGCCCGAGCCCACCCCGGCTCCGGCTGCTGCTCCGGCTCCGGCTCCGGCGCAGCCCGCCCCGGCTCCGCAGGCCCCGTCGGCTCCGGCCCCGCAGCAGCAGGTCACCCCGGCTCCCGACCCGGCCCCGGCCGCTCCTGCTCCCGCCCCGGCTCCGGCCCAGGCCCCGGCCGCTCCGGCCGCCGCCAAGCCGGCCGACGACGGTGCCTACGTCACCCCGCTGGTGCGCAAGCTCGCCGCCGAGAACGGCGTCGACCTGTCCACCGTCAAGGGCACCGGCGTCGGCGGCCGTATCCGCAAGCAGGACGTCATGGCCGCCGCCGAGGCCGCCAAGGCCGCCGCCGCTGCCCCGGCTCCGGCCGCGGCCGCTCCGGCCGCCGCCAAGAAGGCCCCGGTGCTGGAGGCGTCCCCGCTGCGCGGCCAGACCATCAAGATGCCGCGGATCCGCAAGGTCATCGGCGACAACATGGTCAAGGCCCTGCACGAGCAGGCCCAGCTGTCCTCGGTCGTCGAGGTCGACGTCACCCGCCTGATGAAGCTGCGCGCCCGTGCCAAGGACGCGTTCGCGGCCCGTGAGGGCGTCAAGCTCTCCCCGATGCCGTTCTTCGTCAAGGCCGCGGCCCAGGCGCTGAAGGCGCACGCGCCCATCAACGCCAAGATCAACGAGGCCGAGGGGACCATCACCTACTTCGACACCGAGAACATCGGTATCGCGGTGGACTCCGAGAAGGGCCTGATGACCCCGGTCATCAAGAACGCCGGCGACCTCAACCTCGCCGGTATCGCCAAGGCCACGGCCGAGCTGGCGGGCAAGGTCCGCGCCAACAAGATCACCCCGGACGAGCTGTCCGGCGCGACCTTCACCATCTCCAACACCGGGTCGCGCGGCGCGCTCTTCGACACGATCATCGTGCCCCCGGGCCAGGTCGCGATCCTCGGCATCGGTGCCACGGTCAAGCGCCCCGCCGTCATCGAGACGGAGGACGGCCCGGTCATCGGCGTCCGCGACATGACGTACCTGACCCTGTCCTACGACCACCGCCTGGTGGACGGCGCCGACGCGGCCCGTTACCTGACGGCGGTCAAGGCCATCCTGGAGGCGGGCGAGTTCGAGGTCGAGCTCGGCCTCTGACCCCCAACGCCGGTACGGCTGTACGGTGCCCCCGCTCGGATATCTCCGGGCGGGGGCACTGCCTGTTCGGGGGCGCGGGGCTGTATCGATGTGCGGCTCCGCCGCGTGGGCGCGAGCAACCCCCCACAACCGTCAGCCGAACAACACAGCACACACCCCCCGTGTAAGCCTCGTCTCACCTGCACCAAAGCGCCGTCACCCACCCCACCCGCGGAGCGAACCGGCCGTATTGTCTAAACGTCAATCCCGCCTAAGGAGCCCTCATGACCGCCCCCGTCATCCACTCGCTGCGCGAACAGATCCGCGAGCACATCCTGGAGGGGATCATCAGCGGACGCTGGCAGCCGGGCGAGCGGATCGTGGAGCGGCGCATCGCCACGGAACTGGAAGTCAGCCAGACACCCGTACGCGAGGCCCTGCGGGAACTGGAGTCCCTGCGTCTGATCGAGTCCGCTCCGAACAAGGGCGTCCGCGTCAGGAACCTGACGGCGGCCGACCTGGAGGAGAGCTACCCGGTCCGGGCCGGCCTGGAGGCCATCGCCGCGGAACTGGCGGCCCAGGGCCTCGCCGAGGACTGCTCGGCCCTGGAACCCCACGTCAACGCCCTCTACGAGGCCGACCGCGTGTCCGACGGCACGGCCCAGGTCCGTCACACCGTCGCCTTCCACCGCGAACTGGTCCGCGCGGCGGGCAACTCCGTCCTGCTGCACACCTGGGAAGGCCTCGGCATCGAGGTGTTCACGGCCCTGTCGATCCGCTGGCTGGGCACACAGCAGCAGTCGTACGCCGAGGAGCACGAGGAGCTGGTCGCCGCCTTCAAGCGCCGCGACCCCCGGATCGCGGAACTGGTGAAGGCGCACGTCCTGGGCTGCGCGCCCCGGGCGTGACACCCGAGCGCACCCCCGCTCAAACGCCTTCCGACCTGCGAAAACACCGATCCTAAGGGGTCACTCCGTGCCACCGCCGGAGGCACCCCGTGCCTACTTTCTCGTGATCAAGAGGTTTTCCCTCTCAACCCTTTGATCGATCATCGATCAGCGAGTTACAGTCGCCGACGGGCTTGCCACCCAAGCTCCAGCCCTGTCCTGCCAAAGACAAAGGGCACCCCCGATCCCCTTACGTGAGGGAACCCCCTTCGACTGAGGAAGGCGGCGACATGACCGACCCCAACGCCATCCAGCCGAGCGAGCTCGACCAGCTCCCGGACCGGGACCCGGAGGAGACCGCCGAATGGCAGGCCTCCCTGGACGCGGTGACCGAGGCGGCCGGGCCGCACCGTGCCGCGTACCTGATGCGCCGCACGCTGGAGCGCGCCGAGGGCGCCGGCATCGCGCTGCCGAAGCTCCTGGAGACGGACTACGTCAACTCCATCCCCACCGCCGCCGAGCCGGCCGTGCCCGGTGACGAGGCGATGGAGCAGCGGATCACCGCGTGGAACCGCTGGAACGCGGCCGCGATGGTCACCCGCGGCAGCAAGTACGGCGTCGGCGGCCACATCGCCACCTTCGCCTCGGCTGCCTGGCTGTACGAGACCGGCTTCAACCACTTCTTCAGGGGCAAAGAGGCCGACGGCTCGGGCGACCAGCTCTACATCCAGGGCCACGCCTCCCCCGGCATCTACGCCCGCGCGTTCCTCGACGGCCGTCTGACCGAGGAGCAGCTCGACAACTTCCGCCGCGAGTCGGGCGGCAACGGCCTGCCGTCCTACCCGCACCCGCGCCGGCTGCCCTGGTTGTGGGAGTTCCCGACCGTCTCCATGGGTCTGGGCCCGCTCTCCGCCATCTACCAGGCGCGCTTCAACCGCTACCTCACCAACCGCGGCATCAAGGACACCTCCGCCTCGCACGTGTGGGCGTTCCTCGGTGACGGCGAGATGGACGAGCCCGAGTCGACGGCGGCCCTCGCGCTGGCGGCCCGTGAGGAGCTGGACAACCTCACGTTCGTCATCAACTGCAACCTGCAGCGCCTCGACGGCCCGGTCCGCGCCAACTTCAAGATCGTGCAGGAGCTGGAGGCCCAGTTCCGCGGAGCCGGCTGGAACGTCATCAAGACGCTGTGGGGCACGGCCTGGGACGAGCTGTTCCGGCTCGACACCACGGGCGCGCTCGTACGCCGCCTGCGCCAGGTACCCGACGCGCAGATCCAGACGTACCAGACCCGCGACGCGGCCTACATCCGCCAGGACTTCTTCGGCGGCGACCCGGCGCTGGCGGAGATGGCGAAGCTGCTGAGCGACGACAAGATCCTCGAGTGCTTCCACTTCTCGCGCGGCGGTCACGAGGCGCGCAAGGTGTACGCCGCGTACAAGGCGGCCGTCGAGCACAAGGGCGCGCCGACCGTGATCCTGGCCCAGACGGTCAAGGGCCACACCCTCGGTGAGGGCTTCGCGTCGAAGAACGCCAACCACCAGATGAAGAAGCTGACGGTGGACGAGTTCAAGAACATGCGCGACCTGCTCGGCCTGCCGATCAAGGACAGCGACTTCGTCGACGGCGTGGTGCCCTACGGCCACCCGGGCGCCGACTCCCCCGAGGTCCGCTACCTCCAGGAGCGGCGTGCCGCCCTCGGCGGTCCGGCCCCGGCCCGCCGCGTCCACCCGGTCGCGCCGCTGCCCGCCCCGGCCGAGAAGGCGTTCGCGTCCTTCGACAAGGGCTCCGGCTCGCAGAACGTGGCCACCACCATGGCGTTCGTCCGCCTGGTCAAGGACCTGGTCCGCGACAAGGAGACCGGCAAGCGCTGGGTGCCGATCGTCCCGGACGAGGCGCGCACCTTCGGTATGGAGAGCCTCTTCCCGTCGCTCGGCATCTACTCGCCGAAGGGCCAGACGTACGAGCCGGTCGACCGCGACCAGCTGATGTACTACAAGGAGGCCCAGAACGGCCAGATCCTCAACGAGGGGATCACCGAGGCCGGTTCGATGGCCGACTTCATCGCCGCCTCGACGTCGTACGCGACGCACGGCGAGACGATGATCCCGTTCTACATCTTCTACTCGATGTTCGGCTGGCAGCGCACGGCCGACCAGATGTGGCAGCTCGGCGACCAGCTCGGCCGCGGCTTCCTCATCGGTGCCACCGCGGGCCGTACGACGCTGACCGGTGAGGGCCTCCAGCACGCCGACGGCCACTCCCCCGTCATAGCCGCGACGAACCCGGCGGCGCTGACGTACGACCCGGCGTTCGCGTACGAGGTCGCGGCCATCGTCAAGGAGGGCCTGCGACGGATGTACGGCGAGGCGGCCCCGGGTGAGGACCAGAACGTCTTCTACTACCTGACGGTCTACAACGAGCCGCTGCCGCAGCCCGCGAAGCCGTCCGTGGACGGCATCGACGAGGGCATCGTCAAGGGCCTGTACCGCTTCAACACGGCGGAGTCGGCGGGCATCACGCCCCCGGCCAACGCCCCGCGGATCCAGCTGCTCGGCTCCGGTACGGCGATCCACTGGGCGCTCAAGGCGCAGAAGCTTCTCGCCGAGGAGTGGGGCGTGGCGGCCGACGTCTGGTCGGCGACCTCGTGGAGCGAGCTGCGCCGGGACGCCCTGGAGGCGGACGAGGCCCTGCTGCGCGGCGAGGAGCGGATGCCGTTCGTCCGGCAGGCGCTCCAGGGCGCCGAGGGCCCGGTGCTGGCGGTCTCCGACTACATGCGCCAGGTCCCGGACCAGATCGCGCAGTGGGTCGAGCAGGACTGGTCCTCGCTGGGCGCCGACGGCTTCGGCCTCTCGGACACCCGTGAGGCGGCCCGCCGCCACTTCGGTGTCGACGCCGAGTCGATCGTCGTCGCGGCCCTGGCCCAGCTCGCGGGGCGCGGCGAGGTCAAGGCGACGGCCGTGAAGGAAGCGCGCGCGAAGTACGGCCTGTAAGGGCTGTCCGACAGGAGGCTCCCGCTGCGGCGGGGGCCTCCTGCTGCATGATGTGGTCCATGCGCGCTGCCCGGCTCATCAAGATGGTGCTGCTGCTCCAGTCCCGGCCCTCCATGACGGCCGCCGAGCTCGCCCGTGAGCTGGAGGTGTCGGAGCGGACGGTCACCCGGGACGCCCAGGCGCTGTCGGAGGCGGGTGTGCCGGTGTACGCGGACCGGGGCCGGGTCGGCGGGTACCGGCTGGTCGGCGGGTACCGTACGCGGCTGACCGGGCTGCACCGCAGCGAGGCCGAGGCGCTGTTCCTGTCCGGGGTGCCGGGCGCCCTGCGCGAGATGGGCTTGGAGGACGCCGCCTCGGCGGCCCGGCTGAAGGTCTCGGCCGCCCTGCTGCCCTCCCTGCGGGACGCGTCCAGGACGGCGGCGCAGCGGTTCCACCTGGACGCCCCGAACTGGTTCAGGGAGCCGAAGACGCCCGTGCTGCTGCCGGCGGTCGCCGACGCGGTGTGGGACGACCGGCGGATCACCGCGCGCTACCGGCGCGGTGAGGACGAGGTCGTCCGGGAGCTGGAGCCGTACGGGCTCGTGCTGAAGGCGGGCGTCTGGTACCTGTGCGCCAGGGTGGCCGGGGGCGGGTCCTTCCGGGTGTACCGGATCGACCGGTTCACGGCGGTGGACCCGGGCGAGGAGCGCTTCGAGCGGGAGCCGGAGTTCGATCTGCCGGCCTTCTGGGAGGAGCGGGCGGAGCAGTTCGCGCGGTCCCTACTGCGGGCGCGGGTCGTGGTGCGGCTGTCCCCCGAAGGGGTACGCAGGCTGCCGCACGCCCTCGACTCGCTGTCCGCCCGTGAGGCCCTGGCGGAGGCGGACGCCCCGGACGGTGACGGCTGGGTGACGGTGGCCCTGCCGGTGGAGTCCGAGGAGGTCGCCCACACCCAGTTGACGGCGCTGGGCCCGGAGGTGGAGGTACTGGCGCCGGAGAGCCTGCGCGAGCGGTTCGCCGGGGACGCGCTGCGGCTGGCCGGGCTGTACCACCGTTCCTAAAGACTGAGCGGGAGTGAGTCCTGCTGCCAGGGCTCATGCTCAGCCGCGTGCTCCGAACGGTGTTGGGCACGCTGGTCGCCCGCTTTCACTCCGCGTCCGGGCGGCACGCATCTGGTGCGTGGTCCGGGAATGCGGGGGCGGGGTCCCTCACGCCCGGAGGTCTCCGGTCCCGCCTGGACGGTCCGATGCCCGTAACGATCGCTCTGGTCGTTGCGGGGTGGTGCCGTCCGTCGCCGGATCGGATGCCCCAGGGCGCGCCGTCCGATGGCCACGGCTGCCGCGTCGTGGCGAGTGGTGTCACGATGGGATGTGGTCAGGGGCTGCTGCCAGTGCTGGGCACCCCACCGGGAGGTGTCGGCGGCCATCGACACCAGCCGCGCCTTCAGCTTCGCGGTGGGAAAGCGGGAGATCAGACGCCGGAACCGCTTGTTACGGCCGTGCTTCTCCCGGCTGGTGCCGTCGGTGAAGTCGAGGTCCTCGATGGCGATCGCCTCGGCTGCACTGCGGCGGGTGTGGTGCAGCAGCCGGGTCAGCGCATGGCGGATCTGGGCGTCCCGGTGCGCGGCGGTGCCGGACAGGTCGTAGAAGCCGTACCACCCCCGGGACGGCGTATAACGATCCCGCGCACTCCGGGTGCGCCCCCGTGCCCCAGGCCCGATGCTGGACCCGTGATGGACGAGACGGAGTTCTGGGAGCTGGTGGACGACACCCGGGAGGCCGCCGAGGGCGACCCGGAAGAGCAGGCCGACCTGCTCGTGGAGCGGCTCACGCAGAAGGACCCGGACTCGGTCCTGGACTTCGCCCGGCACTTCGAGTCCCGCTACAACCGGGCCTACCGCTGGGACCTGTGGGGCGCCGCCTGGGTGCTGCTGGACGGGGCGAGCGACGACGCCTTCGACTTCTTCCGCTGCTGGCTGATCGGCCAGGGCCGCCATGTCTTCGAGGGCGCCGTGCACGACCCGGACTCGCTCGCCGATCTGCTGGACGACTTCGACGAGGAGATCGACGGCGACGGCGAGGAGCTCGGCTACGCGGCGGACGAGGCCTACGAGCAGCTCACCGGCACGGTCGCCCCCGATCTGGGGATCCCGCCCGCGCCCCCGGAACCGGAGGGCACTCCGCTCGACTTCGAGAACGAGGAGCTGCTCGCCGAGCGCTATCCCCGGCTGTGGGAGCGCTTCAGGGGCTGATCGACCGCGTGGTGCAGCGGGGCGGCGTTGGCCTGGTCAGGGGGTGTCCGCGAAGTCCCGTCGTCCGCCCGGAGGGCGGGCCCTGCGGCGTCCGGTGCGTGCTCTGGGTGCACCGCCCAGGGGCCGCGCGCCGCTGCCGGCCAGGTACTGCTGTTCATGATCCCCACCTCCGGTCGGCCGACTGTGGGGTCGACGGCAGGACGCCGGGATCTGAGGCCCCTGCGCGCCCGCTGTGGCCTTCCTGTGGACCCGTCGGCCGGCCCTGCAGCCGGGCGGCCAGCTGCCTGATCTCGGGCAGCCTGGCGTGCAGGGCGGCGCCCGGGCAGCTGGTCATGTAGCCGTCGTTGTGGCCGGCGAGGGCGGGCAGCTCGGCGGCGGTGCCGGCCGCGTACCGGCTCAGGCCGTTGCTGGAGACCAGGCGGACGCGCGCCCGCGGGTCGGTGCCGGTCAGGCCGAGCTTCCAGGCGGACAGCGCGGCGATGGCGTGGATCATCGCCCGGGGCACGGGCATGCCCGCGGTGAAGGTGCCGAGGGCGGCGATGCCGGTGGTGCGGTGGTTGAAGCCCTGGGTGTGGGCGCCGGTGACGGCCCGCTCGACGCCGCCGGCGCGGCCCTCGTAGACGGTGCCGCAGCGGTCGACGACGAAGTTGTAGCCGATGTCGTCCCAGTCGCGGGTGCCCGTCTGGCCGGTGTACAGGTCCCGCAGGATGCGGGGCGCGTCGGCGCAGTCGTAGCCGTTGGGCGAGTCGGTGTGGTGGACGAAGACGGCGGCGACCCGGTCGTCGTAGCGCGGGCGGGGCTGCCTGCGGGCGGCGTCGCCCAGCCACTGCGATCGCGGCACGATGTACGGGCGCGGGGCGGTGTAGGGCGTGGCGGCGGGGCGGTGCGCGGCCGGGCGGGCGCCGGTCTCGGCGGCGTGCTCGACGCCGTGGGCGCACAGCACCAGCGCCACGACGGCGGCGACGCCCGGCAGGCAGCCGAGCAGCACCCGGACCGCGCGCGGCATACCGGCTATGCCGGGTGTCCCAGCGGCGCGGCGCCTGCGCGTACCCCGCCGTCTCCGCAAGACACGCATGGACCCACTGTCGGCCTGATCCGGTCCGTCCGCGATGTGTGATGTGCCACCTGGTGGAACCATCGTCACGGTCCGCGACGTTTTTCCGAGTGCACGCGCACGTGGCCGGTTCTGATCATTCACGCGCGTGTGACTGATCACCGGGCCCTTCCCCCACGTACTAAGGGGTTCCGAACGAAAGGCGGCGTTGCGTGGACCTGCTCGACATCCTGCTGTTGCTGGTGGTCCTGGCCTATGCGGCATCCGGCTACCGGCGCGGGCTGGTGGCCGGCTGTGTGTCGCTGGCGGGCTTCGTGGGCGGTGCGGTCGTCGGCGTGTGGATCCTGCCGTGGGTGATGGACCTGGTGCCGCCCGGTTCGACCCGCGCGACGGTGACGGCGGTGCTGACGGTGCTGCTCCCGGCGGTGGTGGGTCACGAACTGGCGGGGCGCCTCGCGCTCCGGCTGCGGCGGGAGCTGGACAGGGGGCCGCTGCGGGTGGCGGACGGGATCGGCGGGGCCGTGGCCAACTCGGTCGCGGTCCTGATCGTGGCGTGGGTGGCCGCGAGCGTCCTGGGCGCGTCCTCGTCACCGCTGGTCACGTCGGCGATCCGGGACTCCCGGCTGCTCGGCGCGGTGCAGGAGACGATGCCGGACACCACCCCGGCCTGGTTCTCGCGGGCCACGTCGGCGCTGACCGAGGCGGGCTTCCCGCAGGTCTTCAACCCCTTCGAGAACGAGTCGACCGCCGAGGTCGCCGCCCCCTCCGGCGACAGCGTCACGGCGGCCGCCACGAACGCCGCCAAGCTGAGCACGGTCAAGGTCGAGGGCGTCGCGGGCACGCAGGGCCGGGAGGGCAGCGGGTTCGTGTACGCGCGAGAGCGCGTGATGACCAACGCCCACGTGGTGGCGGGCATCGACGAGCCGACCGTGCAGATCGGCGGGGTCGGGCGGACGTACGAGGCGCGGGTGGTGCTCTTCGACCCGCAGAAGGACGTGGCCGTGCTGTACGTGCCGGGCCTGAAGGCGCCCGTGCTGCGGTTCGACGACGACGCCGAGCGCGGCGACTCGGCGGTGGTCGCCGGCTATCCGCAGGACGGCGACCTGAACCTCCAGGCGGCGACGGTCGCGAACCGGGTCCGGGCGACGGGCCAGAACATCTACAACGACGGCACGGTCACCCGCGAGATCTACTCGATCCGTTCCACGGTCCGCCCCGGCAACTCCGGCGGGCCCCTCCTCACCACGGACGGCCGGGTCTTCGGCGTGGTCTTCGCCCGCTCCACCTCGGACGCCGAGACGGGCTACGTGCTGACGGCGGCCGAGGTCTCCTCCGACGCCGAGCGCGCGGCGAACGCGACGGCACCGGTGGACACGGGCGAGCTGGCCGCGTCCTAGGCGCCCCGGCACGGGCTCAGAGGAAACGTCCCATCAGCACGTCGTCCACGTACTGCCCATCGAGCCGGAACTCCTCGGGCAGGACTCCCTCCACCACGAATCCCTCGGCCTCGTAGAGCTTGCGTGCCGGGGTGTTGTGGGAGAGGACGCGCAGGGTGAGGCGGCGGGCACCGCGCCGGCGGGCCTCGTCCACGGCGGTCCGGACCAGCGCCCGCCCGACACCCCGGCCGCGCGCCTCCTGCGAGACGACGAGGCCCTGGATCTGCCGGACGTGCCGGTTGGCGTCGACCGGCGTCGGGAAGCCGAGGTGGAGGTAGCCCGCCAGGCGGTCACCGAGTTCGGCGACCAGGCAGTCCTCGGGGGCGTGCCGCTCGCTGAAGAACGGCGGGTACGGCGGCTGCGGCTCGGGTACCACGGCGTGCAGGTGCGACCACGCGAGCCGGTCCAGCAGGGCCAGACCTTCGCCGTCATCGGGCGTGGCGAGGCGTATTCGGAGATCGCGGGACTCGGGCATGGCGTCACCCTACGGCGATGGCTTGTGGCCGTACGCCGGATTTATGGCGCCGGCGGGCAGGATGGGGCCCATGGAACGCTCACGAATCGCAGTGGCCGGTGCGTCCGGTCTCATCGGCGGCGCCCTGGTGCGGTCCCTGACAGCGGACGGGTACGAGGTGGTGCGTCTCGTACGCCGTGCGCCCCGGGCCGCGGACGAGGTCCACTGGGACCCCGAGGGCGGGCGGGTGGACGCGCCCGGGCTCGCCGGGTGCGACGCGGTGGTGAACCTGGCCGGTGCGGGGGTCGGCAACCGCCGCTGGACGGACGCCTACAAGCAGCGGATCCGCGACAGCAGGGTGAACGGCACGGCAGCGCTCGCCCGCGCTGTCGCCTCGCTGGACGAGCAGGACCGGCCGCGGGTCTTCGTGAACGGCAGTGCCATGGGCTACTACGGCGAGACCGGGGACCGGGCCGTCGACGAGAGCGCCCCGGCGGGCGAGGGGTTCCTTCCCGAGCTGTGCGTGGAGTGGGAGGCCGCGACCGCACCCGCCCAGGAGGCCGGTGTCCGCACGGTGTTCACCCGGACCGGGCTGGTCGTCTCCCGCGAGGGCGGTGCGTGGGGGCGGCTGTTCCCGCTGTTCCGGGCGGGGCTCGGCGGGCGGATGGGCGACGGGCGGCAGTACTGGTCGTTCATCGCGCTGCACGACGAGGTCGCCGCGATCCGGCATCTCATCGACACCGACGGCCTGTCCGGGCCGTTCAACCTCACCGCCCCGAACCCGCTGACGAACGGTGAGATCACGGCGGCGATGGGGCGCGTGCTGCACCGCCCGACGCTGTTCGCGGTGCCCGCGCCCGTCCTGCGGGCCGTGCTCGGCGAGATGGCCGGGGATGTGCTCGGCAGCGCCCGGGTCCTGCCGACGCGACTGCTGGAGTCGGGGTTCCGGTTCGCCTTCCCGGAGATCGAGGGGGCGATCCGGGCGGCGTTGTGACGCACCCGGGAGACCGCCGACGGACTGCCGGCCGACCGCTGACCGACTGCCGACCGACCGCTGACCGACTGTTCCGAGACAGTCCCTCGCGCCGCACACCAGCCCTCTGTGACCACTTCACGCCCACAAGGAATCCGTATGCGACCGCCGTGCGACCGTGCCCTGTCGATGCGCGACTCCCCCTGACCGATCACGGCCCTACGCTCGACCAGAACTCGCGTATCCCTGGGGCCTGTTGAGGGCATGACGTCTCCAGCGCCCGCGCAACCTCGAGGAGGGGCACGTGCTTGAGCCCGCTTACCAGGCGGACGTGGTCGTCGTGGGGGCCGGGGTCGCCGGACTCTCGGCCGCGCACCGGCTGACCAGCGCAGGAGTGACGACCATGGTCCTGGAGGCCGCCGACGGGGTCGGCGGCCGGATGACGACGGAGAAGGTCGACGGCTTCCGGCTCGACAGAATCGGCCAGTTGCTGTCCACGGCGTACCCGGAGCTACGGCTGACACCGGGCCTCGGCACCCTCGTGCTGCGCCCCTTCTCGCCCGGGGTCCTGCTGCACGGCGACGGACGCCACCATCGCGCGGGCGTCCGGGCGGGCACAGGGGGCGCGCGGGGCGCACTACACGCTGTGCGCGCCCTGGCGAGCGCCCCCCGGTCGCCGTCCGCGCCCAGGCCGCCCAGGAGGCCGGTGGCGGTGCCCGGCCGGCAGGTCTCGGTGCCCCGGAGCCGGTCCGGTGCGCCGCTGGGCACGGCCGTCGACCAGGCCCGCCTGGGTGCCGCCCTGACCCGGCTGGCCGGCACCCCGGCCGAACGGCTGCTGGCCCGCCCGGAGCTGCCCGCCGGTGAGGCCCTGGCGGCTCGCGGGCTGCCGGCCCGGACGATCGACGGCTTCCTGCGTCCGCTGCTGGCCGCCCTGCTGTGCGACCCGGACCTGACGACGTCCAGCCGGTGCGCGGACCTCGCGCTGCGTGCCTTCGCGGGCGGGCGGCTGTGTCTGCCGGAGGGCGGCGCCGAGGCCCTGCCGGAGCTGCTGGCGAGCACGCTGCCGCCGGGCACCGTGCACACCGGCGTGCGTGTCACCTCCGTCTCCACGACCTCGGTGACCACCGCCGAGCACGGGGAGATCCGCTGCCGGGCGGTGCTGGTGGCGACGGGCGCCAGGGCCGCGGCCGAGTTGCTGCCCGGGTTGCGGGTGCCGGACTTCCATCCGGTGACGGTGGTGCACCACACGACGGACGAACCGCCGGGCACGGGGGCGTCCTTGCTGCTCGACGCGGATCTCGGTGGGCCGGTCGCGTACACGGCGGTGGTCAGCCGCGTCGATCCGTCCCGGGCGCCGGCGGGGCGGGCCCTGGTGTCTTCGACGGTGCTGGGGCGACCGCCGGGGGATGTCGACACGGCCGTGCGGATGCATGTGGCGCGGCTGTACGGGGTGTCGACGGCTCGGTGGGAGACGTTGGCCGTGCACCACACGGCGGAGGCCGTGCCCGCGATGCGGCCGCCGCACGATCTGCGGCGGCCGGTGCGGTTGTTGGCCGGGCTGTATGTGTGTGGGGATCACCGGGACACCAGTACTGTCCAGGGCGCTCTGCACTCCGGGCACCGGGCATCCGCGGCGATCTTGGCGGACTTGGGGGCGGGGCGGTCGATGCATGTTGCCGATCCGCTGCCGACTGTGCCGCGGGCTGCGTAGGTGGTTTGTCGGGTGCGGGTTCGTCGTGGCCGTTCGCGCAGTTCCCCGCGCCCCTAAAGAAGGGCCGCTACCTTATCGCGGTAGGTCCGCACGGGCGCTGCATCCTTGTACGGCTCCAGTCGTCGCTCGAAGTCCCTCACGTACTCCACCGCCCGTACCGAGCGCATCTCCGCGGCCTGGCCCGCCGCCTCCGCGGCCAGTTGGCAGGCCTGGTCGAGTTCGCCGAGGCCGAGGCGGGCGGTGGCGAGGACGACGCGGCAGAACAGACGGCTGCGGGCGTAGGACGGGGCGCGGAGCTGGAGTGAGCGCTCCGCGTGCTGGGCGGCGGCGCGGAACTGCTGAAGGTCCCGGTGGCAGTGCCCGAACTCGTCGGCGAGCTGCGCCTCGTCGAAGAACTTGGCCCAGTGCGGGACGTCGTCCCCGGCCCGGGCCGTCTCCAGGGCGCGCTCGGCGCGGACCAGTGCGGCCGTGCAGGCCCGCACCTCGCCGAGCACCCCGTGCCCGCGCGCCTCGGAGGCGTGCAGCAGCGCCTGGACGACCGGCGGGGCCGAGGTGCCGACACCCTGCTGGGCCACGCGCGCGAGCTGCACCGCCTCCCGTCCGTGCCCGAGGTAGACGGCCTGCCGGCTCATGGTGACCAGCACGTACGCCCCGTACGTCCGGTCCCCGGCCGCCTGGGCGAGCCGGAGCGCCTGCACGAAGTAGCGCTGGGCGAGGCCGTGCGCGGCGATGTCGTACGACGTCCAGCCCGCGAGCCGGGTCAGGTCGGCGGCGGCGGCGAACAGCCGGCGGCCGGTCTGCTCGCCGTAGGTGCCGCGCAGCATGGGCTCGCACTCGTGCTCCAGATAGCGCACGAGGGCCTGGCGGGCGTGGCCGCCGCCGTAGGCGTCGTCGAGGGTGCGGAACAACTCGCCGACGGAGCGCAGGGCGGCGATGTCGCCGGCGGTCACCTTCTGGCCGGGTCCGCGTTCGGCCTGCCCGCGCTGGCGGGGCAGGGACGGCACGCCCTGCTCGGCGGACGGACGGAGGGCGGGGCGGCCCCGCGCCGGGATGCGGGCGGCGGCCGGCTCACCCCGGGCCACCTTCTCGTCGGCGCGGCCGATCAGCCAGTCCCGGCTGGGCACGACGAGCCCGGCCGGTGTGAAGGCGATCTTGCGCAGCTCGGCGTGGCTGCCGGAGTCCTTGCGCCACAGCCCGCTGACGATGTCGACGGCCTCCTCGGGGGTGGACGCGAACTCCAGCCCCGCGTAGACGGGCGCGCAGGCGTCCAGGCCGAGGTCCTGGGCGGTGAGGCGGCGGCCCAGGCGCCGGGTGAAGACCTCGGCGATCAGCGCGGGCGTGGTGCCCCTGGGCTGCTGGCCGCGCAGCCACCGGGTGACGGATGTCTTGTCGTATCTCAGGTCGAGTCCGTGTTCGAGACCGAGCTGGTCCACGCGACGGGCGAGACCCGCGTTGGAGAACCCCGCTTCTGCGATGAGCGCGGCGAGCTGTCGGTTGGGGGTGCGCTGCGCGGGTCGTTCCGTCATGGTGCGGTGCGGTCTCCTGCCTTCCGGTGCTGGTGATCTGCCGGATTGCCTGTGAGCAGGCCTTTTGGCTTGCTGGACGGCGAGAATGTAGCGGAGAGTAAGCACCCCATCACACATTTTCCCGGACATTCATCCGATCGTGTGAGGATTGGCCCCAGGACTGACGTGCCCGGGCCGGACGTACAGTGGCTGGGGCGCGATACGTGCCTGACACACCCGTCCTAGGGAGGCGCTTGCCGTGAGTGAGTTGCGGTTCGTCCGCATGGGGTTCGGTGACGAGGCCGTCGAGTACCAGGAGGCGTGGGACGAACAGCGCCGGGTGCACGCGGCGCGCTTCGCGGACGAGGTCCCCGACACCGTGCTGCTCCTGGAGCACCCCCCGGTCTACACGGCGGGCCGGCGCACGGCGGACAACGAGCGGCCCCTCGACGGCACACCGGTCATCGACGTGGACCGCGGCGGCAAGATCACCTGGCACGGCCCCGGCCAGTTGGTGGGCTACCCCATCCAGAAGCTGCCGCGCCCGGTGGACGTCGTGGCGCACGTGCGCCGCCTCGAAGAGGCCCTGATCCGTACCTGCGCGGAGTTCGGTCTGGAGACCACCCGGGTCGAGGGCCGCAGCGGGGTGTGGGTGCTGGGCGACCCGGTCGAGCAGCGCCCCGCGCTCGGCGGCCTGGCCCTGGACTTCGACCCGAGGCTGCACGACGAGGAGTTCGACCCGCGCCTGAACGGCCCGGAGTACGCGCCCTCCAACGCGGGCCAGCGCCGCGAGGACCGCAAGATCGCCGCGATCGGCATCCGCGTGGCCAAGGGTGTCACCATGCACGGCTTCTCGCTCAACGTGAACCCGGACAACAAGTGGTTCGACCGGATCATCCCGTGCGGCATCCGTGACGCGGGGGTCGCCTCCCTGGCGAGCGAGCTGGGCCGCGACGTCACGATCGAGGAGGTCCTGCCGGTCGTCGAGCGGCACCTGAGGGACGTCCTGGAGAACGCCGAGCTGAAGCCGCGGGAGATCGAGAAGGCGCCCGCGGCATAAAACGGGCTGTGGAGGGGCTGGCACCCACACAGGCTTTCAAATCAACGGGCGTACCCTTGAGGACGCCGAAGAATCAATCGCTAGGGAGCCGGTCGTGTCCGCAGTCGCACCCGACGGACGCAAGATGCTGCGCCTGGAGGTCCGCAACAGCCAGACCCCCATCGAGCGCAAGCCCGAGTGGATCAAGACCCGGGCGAAAATGGGCCCCGAGTACACCAAGATGCAGAACCTCGTGAAGAGCGAGGGCCTGCACACGGTCTGCCAGGAAGCCGGCTGCCCCAACATCTACGAGTGCTGGGAGGACCGCGAGGCCACGTTCCTCATCGGCGGCGACCAGTGCACCCGGCGCTGTGACTTCTGCCAGATCGACACGGGCAAGCCCGAGGCGCTCGACCGCGACGAGCCGCGCCGCGTGGGTGAGTCCGTGGTCACCATGGACCTGAACTACGCCACGATCACCGGCGTCGCCCGCGACGACCTGGAGGACGGCGGCGCCTGGCTGTACGCGGAGACGGTCCGCCAGATCCACCAGCAGACGGCAGGCCGCGAGGCCGGCCGGACGAAGGTCGAGCTGCTCGCGCCCGACTTCAACGCCGTCCCGGAGCAGCTGGAGGAGGTCTTCTCCTCCCGCCCCGAGGTCTTCGCGCACAACGTCGAGACGGTCCCGCGGATCTTCAAGCGGATCCGCCCCGGCTTCCGCTACGAGCGCTCCCTGAAGGTCATCACCGCGGCCCGCGACTACGGCCTCGTCACCAAGTCGAATCTGATCCTCGGCATGGGCGAGACCCGCGAGGAGGTCAGCGAGGCGCTGCAGCAGCTGCACGACGCTGGCTGCGAGCTGGTCACCATCACGCAGTACCTGCGGCCCTCCGTGCGCCACCACCCGGTGGAGCGCTGGGTCAAGCCGCACGAGTTCGTGGAGCTGAAGGAGGAGGCCGAGCAGATCGGCTTCTCCGGTGTGATGTCGGGCCCGCTCGTGCGGTCCTCGTACCGCGCCGGTCGGCTGTATCAGATGGCCATGGAGCAGCGGGACGCGCGCATCGCGGCCCAAGCTGTCTGACGAACCGTCACCGCCCTTCCCGCCAAAGGGCGAGACAAGCGTGTGAATTCGCGCACAAGAGACTACCCGCCGGTAGTGACCGATATGACGCGGTCCTGACCGTCCTCGCAGATGAGGGCGTATGTCAGGACCGCGTCGGCGTTCCGCGGATCCACGCCGGGGCTTCATGGGTGTTTGACCGGTCGGACACGCCCTGGTAACACCAATCAGTGACGCTGAACTCACAGCACGTACACCGCTCCCGAGGGGGGACCTCACCCATGCAGGCCGCGCCCGTTCGCGCCACCGCGATTCCGTCCTTCACCACCGCCCTGCGTGCCGTCGAGTCGCTGCTGCTGAGCAGCGGTCAGCGCACCGCCCGCCGCAACGCCTGGACCTCCGTGCTGGAGGACCGCCGTCGCGCCAAGGACCGGGTCGAGGCGCAGCGCGTCCTCGAGCAGTCCGTCTCCCGCTCCCTCTCCGTCCACCCCTGAAGCCCGTCCCCCTCCCCCGCGAGTCGCCCTGCGGACACTGCCGTCGTAGGCGCTTGTGGGGCCACGTAGACTGCGTGGCATGGCGAGGAAGGAACCTGCAGCGGACGCTGCGAACCCCGGGCGACTGAAGCAGATCGCCCTGACCTACAAGATGACCCGCAAGGCCGACAAGAAGATCGGTCTTGTACTCGCGGCAGTCGGAATCGTCACCTTCGGTGTCTTCCTCGCGATCGGTTTCTTGATCGGTCACCCCATCTATGCCGGAATCCTGGGCCTCCTGCTCGCCTTCCTCGCGTCGGCGATCGTGTTCGGGCGCCGGGCCGAGCGGGCCGCCTTCGGGCAGATGGAGGGCCAGCCCGGTGCCGCGGCGGCGGTGCTCGACAACATCGGCCGGGGGTGGACGACGACCCCCGCGGTGGCGATGAACCGCAACCAGGACGTGGTGCACCGCGCGGTCGGCAAGGCCGGCATCGTCCTGGTCGCCGAGGGCAACCCGAACCGGGTGAAGTCCCTGCTCGCCGCCGAGAAGAAGAAGATGAACCGCATCGTCGCGGACGTCCCGGTGCACGACCTGGTCGTGGGCACGGGCGAGGGCCAGGTCGAGCTGAAGAAGCTGCGCACGACCATGCTGAAGCTGCCCCGCGTGCTGACCGGCCCGCAGGTCACCGCCACCAACGACCGGCTGCGCGCCCTGGGCGACCTGATGAGCAACATGCCGCTGCCGAAGGGGCCGATGCCCAAGGGCATGCGGATGCCCAGGGGCGGCGGGCCGAAGGCGCGCTGACAGCCCGCACACCTCATGAGTGAAGGGGCGGCCGGATCACTCCGGCCGCCCCTTCACTCACGTCCGTTCGCGCGTGTCGGATTGCGCGTCAGATGCGCACCTCAGATGCGCACCTCAGATGCGCACCTCGACCGTGCCCGCCAGCCGGTCGTGCAGGCCCCGGCCGTCGCGGTCCCAGATCAGGGCGGGGATCGCGAGGAAGAGCAGGACCGTGCGCAGCACCGCGCGCCAGGGGCTGACGCGGCCGGTGTCCAGGGCGAGCACCCGCAGGCCGAGCAGCCGCTTGCCCGGCGTGAAGCCGACCGTACCGACCGTGAGTACCATCAGGGCGAACATGATCAGCGGCGCCCAGATCTGGGCCGCTTCGTTGTAGCTCTGGGTAATGAGACCGTATGCGATCAGGAGGCTCAGGCCCCAGTCCACGGCGAGGGCGCCGAGCCGCCGCCCCGGGCGGGCGATCGAGCCGGGTCCCTCCTCGGGCAGACCGAGCTGCTCACCCCGGTATCCGAAGTCGACACCGGCCTCTTCCGCCGCCGCGCGGGGCCCGGAAAGCCACGATCCGAGTGCTTGCCTGTTGTCCACCCGTCCACGGTACTGCGCCCGGAAATGACCAGGGCACGGCGGGGTGCGTCGGGGCTACGGTGGAAGGTGAGCCGGTTAACTTGTGCGAAACAAATGAGTCACGCCCGAGAAACCACCCGTCCCTAGGGTCGAGGTCAGCGTGTGCCACCCGCACTGGCCGCACGAACGAACTACCACCCCGGCGGGACGGTCGGGAGTAGGAGGAGCTGGATGTTCCAGAACGCCGACGAGGCCAAGAAGTTCATCGCGGACGAGGACGTCAAGTTCATCGACGTCCGCTTCTGCGACCTGCCGGGCGTGATGCAGCACTTCACGGTGCCTGCCGAGGCGTTCGACGCGGACGAGGAGCTGGCCTTCGACGGCTCGTCCATCCGCGGCTTCCAGGCCATTCACGAGTCCGACATGGCGCTGCGCGCGGACCTGTCGACCGCCCGTGTCGACCCGTTCCGCCGTGACAAGACGCTGAACATCAACTTCTTCATCCACGACCCGATCACGGGCGAGCAGTACTCCCGTGACCCGCGCAACGTGGCGAAGAAGGCCGAGGCCTACCTCGCCTCCACCGGGATCGCCGACACGGCGTACTTCGGCCCCGAGGCCGAGTTCTACGTCTTCGACTCCGTCCGCTTCGCGACCACCGCGAACGAGTCCTTCTACCACATCGACTCCGAGGCCGGCGCCTGGAACACCGGCGCCCTCGAGGACAACCGTGGTTACAAGGTCCGCTACAAGGGCGGCTACTTCCCGGTCCCGCCGGTCGACCACTTCGCCGACCTGCGCGCCGAGATCTCCCTGGAGCTGAACCGCGCCGGCCTGCAGGTCGAGCGCCAGCACCATGAGGTGGGCACCGCCGGCCAGGCCGAGATCAACTACAAGTTCAACACGCTGCTCGCCGCCGCGGACGACCTCCAGCTCTTCAAGTACATCGTGAAGAACGTGGCGTGGAAGAACGGCAAGACCGCGACCTTCATGCCGAAGCCGATCTTCGGTGACAACGGCTCGGGCATGCACGTCCACCAGTCCCTGTGGGCGGGCGGCTCCCCGCTCTTCTACGACGAGGCCGGTTACGCGGGCCTGTCGGACACCGCCCGCTACTACATCGGCGGCATCCTCAAGCACGCCCCGTCGCTGCTGGCCTTCACCAACCCGACGGTGAACTCGTACCACCGCCTGGTCCCCGGCTTCGAGGCCCCGGTGAACCTGGTCTACTCGCAGCGCAACCGCTCCGCCGCGATGCGTATCCCGATCACGGGCTCGAACCCGAAGGCCAAGCGCGTCGAGTTCCGCGCGCCCGACTCCTCCGGCAACCCGTACCTGGCGTTCTCCGCGCTGCTGCTCGCGGGCCTGGACGGCATCAAGAACAAGATCGAGCCGGCCGAGCCGATCGACAAGGATCTCTACGAGCTCGCCCCCGAGGAGCACGCGGGCGTCCCGCAGGTCCCGACCTCGCTCCCGGCCGTCCTCGACTCCCTCGAGGCCGACCACGAGTTCCTCCTCCAGGGCGACGTGTTCACGCCGGACCTGATCGAGACGTGGATCGACTACAAGCGCACGAACGAGATCGCGCCGCTGCAGCTGCGTCCGCACCCGCACGAGTTCGAGCTGTACTTCGACGTGTGATCGACACCCGATCCGTGTGATCGACGCCTGATCGAGGCATCACGAACCGCGCCTCCGCCGCCCCTACGGGCAGCGGGGGCGCGGTCGTGTGTTCTATTCTGCTGCCACGACCTCACGGGGGTGGAGCAGGAGATGCCCGAGCACGAACAGGACGGCCAGGAGCGCGAGTTCGACCTCAGATGGGCGGACAGTGCCGAGCACAAGGAGCCCTCGGCGCGGGCCCGTATGCTCGCCGCGCGCTGGAAGCACAACCCGCCCGGGCCCGTGCCCTTCCGCCCCGAGCCCGACCACAGGTCGTCCGGCCGTGGGGCCCGCTCGTCGTGGGTGTCGACGGCAGTGGTGATCGGCTGCGTGGCCGCGGTGATCGTGCTGCTCGGGTACCTCAACTTCCGGGCGCCCTACTAGGCCCTGTCCCGTCGGGGCGGGTGCTAGCGTCCGGCCGCGTGGATGACGGTGTGTACGCGGGTAACGCGGGCAAGGACGCGGCGCTGGACCGGGGGTGGCTCCTCGGGCACTTCAAGGACGTCGGCGATCCGCGGCACAGCGAGGCCGTCGAGATCAAGTGGGGTGTCCATCCGGCCGGCGACGAGCGCGCGCAGTGGGTGCGGGGCGAGGAGCGGACCGCGCTGCTGGTGCTCATCAGCGGGCGCTTCCGGGTGGAACTTCCCGGTCGCAGTGTCCTGCTGGAGCGGCAGGGCGACTACGTCGTGTGGGGGCGCGGGGTCGACCACTCCTGGTACGCCGAGGAGGAGTCGGTGGTGCTGACGGTCCGGTGGCCGTCCGTGCCCGGGTACGTGGTGGGCGGCGGGGGCGGCTGAGGGCTTTGCCGGGCCTGGGGATGATCGCGACCCGTTCATGGGCGGGGCCGGGTGCACACTGGCAGTGGGACGAGTGCCTGACTGCGGGGTGATGCAGATGCACAGCCGTTTCCGGAGCGACCGGCGGTTGACCACCCGTATGGGGATCACACTGTTCCTGCTCGGGCTGGTGTACGTGGGGTTCGTCGCGGCGCTGATCGTGCTGCTGAAGTCGTGGGTGCTGGTCGTGCTGATCGCGGCGGCGGTGCTCGGGGCGCAGTACTGGTTCTCGGACCGGGTCGCACTGTTCGCGATGCGCGGGCGGGTCGTGGAGCGGGAGGAGCATCCCGAGCTGCACGGGGTCGTGGACCGGCTGTGCGCCATCGCGGACATGCCCAAGCCGGTGGTGGCCGTGTCCGATATGGACATGCCCAACGCGTTCGCGACGGGGCGGAACCCCGACCATGCCGTGATCTGTGTGACGACCGGGCTGCTCAGGCGCCTGGAGCCGGCCGAACTGGAGGGCGTCCTCGCGCACGAGCTGTCGCACGTCGCGCACAAGGACGTCGCCGTGATCACGGTCGCCTCGTTCCTCGGTGTGCTCGCCGGGCTGATCGTACGGTTCGCCTTCTACTCGCAGCTGTTCGGCGGGGGCCGACGGGACCAGAACACGGCGGTGGTCTTCGCCGCGGTGATGGGCGTGTCGGCGGCCGTGTACGCGCTGAGCTTCCTGCTGATCCGGTCCCTGTCCCGGTACCGGGAGCTGGCCGCGGACCGTGCGGCGGCGCTCCTCACCGGCCGGCCCTCGGCGCTGGCCTCCGCCCTCACCAAGGTCTCGGGGGACATCGCCCGCATCCCGACGAAGGACCTGCGCACGGCCCAGGCCTTCAACGCCTTCTACTTCACGCCGGCGCTGGGCCGCGAGCCCGGTGTCGCACGGCTCTTCTCGACCCACCCGAGCCTGGAGCAGCGGCTCGACCAGCTGGGCCGGATCTCGGCCGAGCTGGGCGAGGCGACGTCCTCCGGAGGGGTGTGAGCGGGGCATGGGGCTGCTGGACATTCTGCTCGGCCGCACGAAGCCCGTCGCGCCGGACCTGGACCGGCTCTTCGCGCTGCCGTCGGCGGCCGTGACGCTGGAGGCCGCGGCGGGCTTCACCCCGACCGGTCAGGGCGCGGTGTGCTTCGCCACGGTCGAGGGCGCGGCCTTCGAGCAGACCCACCGCGAGGTGCAGGCACTGCTGGACGCGGACACCGACCGCGACGGCCCTCCGGTGGAACTGCGGCAGGACGACTACGGCTACTCCTGGCTGGTCTCGCACCGCGCCCCCGACCAGCTGGCCCCGCTCGTGACGGACCTGCACGCCGTGAACAGCCAGATGGAGGTCAACGGGTTTGGCCCTCAACTCCTGTGCTCGCTCGCGGGGTTCGGGGACCGGTCGGGCCGGCGGCTCGGGCTGGTCTACCTCTACAAGCGCGGCACCTTCTACCCGTTCGCGCCCCTGCCGGGAGAAGCCCAGCGGCGTGACAACGCGCTGGAACTCCAGGTACGGGCGGCGCTCGCCGAGGACCTGCCGATCGAGCAGGACCTGAACCGCTGGTTCCCGGTGTGGGGGGCACCGGGTCTGTGACGGTCCCGGTGTGATCGCCCGTCACCGGACCCGGGGTGCGTGAGTGAATGGCCGCATGGGTGAGCTGATCTCCTTCACGCACACCGTCGACGGTGAACGACTCGCCGGGCTGTCCTGCGACACCGGCCCGGGCGGGCCGGCCAGGGCGACCGCCGTACTCCTGCACGGCGCGGGCAACGGCAGCAAGGAGCCGCTGGTGCCCTTGCTGTCGGAGTTCGCCGCGCACGGCTGCCACGCCCTCGCCTTCGACTTCTCCGGGCACGGGGAGAGCACCGGCCTGCTCAGCGAGCTGAGCCTGCGCCGCCGCTTCGAGCAGGCCGCGTCGGTCATCGATGCGCACGCGCGCGTGGACGGGCCGCTGGTCCTCGTCGGCTTCAGCATGAGCGGCCAGACGGTGGCCGATCTCGTCCGGCACTACGGGGACCGGGTGGGCGCACTGGGACTGTGCGCGCCGGCGGTGTATGCGGCTGAGGCGTGGGACGTGCCGTTCGGCGCGGATGGCGGGCGGTTCAGCGAGATCATCCGGCGGCCCGGAAGCCGGCGGGAGTCGCCCGCGCTCGACGTCCTGCGCGGGTACGAGGGGCGGGCGGTGCTCGCGGTGCCGGGCACGGACGAGGTCACGCCCACCGTGACGGACGCCGTCTCGGAGGCACTGGCCCGGCGCGCCCAGTTCACCCACTGGGAACTCCCCGAGGCACAGCACCGATTGGGCCGCTGGTTCCGCGACCACCCCGGCGACCTGCGGGAGTTCGTCACGGCTGCCCTGACAGGGCTGGGCGAGCAGGGTTGGACGGCGACCCGCGCGTGGGTGGCCAAACAGCTCCCGGAGGGCCGTACGGTCGACACGTCCACTTTCCTCACGGGCGGTTGGAGCGCACAGATGCGGCGGCTCGCCCTCGACGACGGCACCGCGCTCGTCCTGCGGACCTTCGTGAAGCCCTTCTTCCGGCGGCACGCCCCCGGGCTGCTGGCCCGCGAGGCGGAGGTGCTCACGCTGCTGGCCGGGCAGGCGGGCGTGCCGGCGCCCGAGCCGGCCGGCGTGGACGCGACCGCCGAGCACTGCGACCATCCGTCCCTGCTGATGTCCGAGCTGCCGGGGCGGGTCCGGGTGGACGAGGAGGACGACCTGGACCGGCGGGTGGATCTGCTGGCGGCCCAGTTGTGCCGGATCCACGGGGTCGTCCCCGAGGAGCGCCCGCGGCCGTACCAGGCCTGGACATCCCCGGAGCGGGTGCGCGCACCCCAGGGGACGATGTGGGAACGGGCGGTGGACGTGATCCGCCGCGACCCGCCGCCGTACGAGGGCTGCTTCCTGCACCGCGACTTCCACCCCGGGAACGTGCTGTTCACCGGCTCGGGGGCCGGCCTGCGGATCAGCGGTGTCGTCGACTGGGTGGAGACCTCGTGGGGCCCCTCCGACCTGGACGTCGCCCACTGCTCGACGGCCCTCGCGCTGCTGCACGGCCCGGAGGTCGGCCTCGGTTTCCGGGAACGCTACGAGGCGCACGGCGGCCACCGGCTCGCCGACGGCCCGGACCACCTGTACTGGCGGCTGCTCGACGCCCTGGCCTACGCCCCCGCCGCGGAGAAGCTGGCGGGCCCGTGGCGGGAGCTGGGCCGGGCGGATCTGATGCCCCAGGTGCTGGGCGGGCGGCTGGAGGCCTATGTGGCGGGGCTGCTGGAGCGGTACGCCTGAGCGGGCCGCCGACGGTCGATTGTCAGTGGCGTTCGCGAAGATGCAGTGGGAGTCGGACGGGCACGACGAGTGGAGGCCGGTATGGGCGGGGCGCAGCGGTACATCGGGGTGGCGGAGCGGCGGGCGCGGCTCGCGTTGCGGCAGCGGCTGGCGGGGCAGGCGCGGGCGGGGAGTCCCGAGGAGGTGGCCGGTTCGCTTGTGGCCCTGCACGGCACGGACCCTGCGGCGGTGTACCTGGCCGTGGGCGCGCGGCTCGCGGACCCCGCGAGGACGGTGGCGGAGACCGGGCGCGCCCTGTACGACGATCGTTCCCTGGTGCGGATGCACGGCATGCGGCACACGGTGTTCGTGTTCCCCACGGCCCTGACGGCGGTCGTGCACGCCTCGACCGGCCTGGCGGTCGCCGCCCGGGAGCGGGCCGCGCTGCTCAGGGACATGGCGGCGGCCGGGGCGCCGGACGCGGCCTGGCTGGCGGAGGTCGAGGAGTCGGCGCTGGCGGCGCTCGCCCGGCGCGGGCAGGCCACGGCCGCCGAACTCGCCGCGGACGAGCCGCGGCTGCGGGAGCAGTTCGTGTACGCGGCCGGGAAGCGCTACGAGGGGGTGCACACGGTCTCGACCCGGCTGCTGAGGGTGCTGGGCGTCGAGGGGAAGGTCGTACGGGGGCGGCCGCTCGGCTCCTGGACGTCCAGCCAGTTCCGCTGGGCCGTCGCGCCGGAGCATCCCGAACTGGACCCGGCGCAGGCGCAGGCGGAGCTGCTGGGACGGTGGCTCGCCGTGTGTGGTCCGGCGACCGAAGCCGATCTGAAGTGGTGGACGGGGTGGCGCGTGACGGAGGTCCGTGCGGCACTGACCGCGATCGGGGCGCAGCCTGTGTCGCTGGACGAGGGCACGGGATGGGTGACCGCCGGTGACGTCGACGAGGTGACCGCGCCCGGCGAGCCCTGGGCGGCGCTGCTGCCCGCCCTCGACCCGACGGCGATGGGGTGGCAGCAGCGCGACTGGTATCTCGCGCCGGAACTGCGGCCCCGGCTGTTCGACCGCAGCGGGAACGTCGGGCCGACGGTGTGGTGGAACGGACGCGTGGTCGGCGGCTGGGCCCAGCGCCCCGACGGGGAGATCGTCTGGCGGATCCTCGACGAGGCGGGGACGGGCCGGGAGGCGTTGGCGGCGATCGAGAAGGAGGCGGAGCAGCTGAGCAGGTGGGTGGGGACGACGCGGATCACGCCGCGCTTCCGGACGCCGCTGGAGAAGGAGCTGGCGGCGGGCCGGGACGACTGAGCTCCGGAGGAACGCCGACGCCGGGTGCCCGGAAGGACGGGCACCCGGCGCTCCGGTCAGCTCATCGCGAGTACCGCATGAACGCCCTCACCATGTGGCACGTCGTGTCCGACGGCGGGTGGACGCCGATCAGTTCCGCCGTGTCGCGGATCGTCTCGTTGCGGGCCTGGTTCGGCATGTAGACGCCGGAGTCGAGCAGGGCGATGGCGAGGCGCATCGCCTTGAGGCGACGGTTGTGCGCGACGTACCACTCGCGCGGCCGGCCCGGCGGCAGCGGCCGCTTCTCCACGGGCACGTAGGGCAGGTCGAGCAGGACGGGGCGCTTCGCGGTGGACTGGGTGGGCAGCGGCTTCGGCTTCAGTGCGGCAGCGGGCACAGGCATCCTCCTGTCGCGGTGAGGGCGGCACTCCGGGGTCCTCGGCGATCCCGGCGCCACCCTCGAACACTGCTTCTATTCTACTGCCCACCACTGACAAAAGGCCCTGGCCACAAGGGCTTTCGGGGGTGCGGTGACACGAGTGGAGAACGGGGTTCGGGCCCGCGCTCACCGGCGTCACGGGGGCGTACCGTAGCCCCATGGAGATCTGGATCAACCCGGCCTGTTCGAAGTGCCGCAGTGCCGTGAAGCTGCTCGACGCGGAGGGCGCCGACTACACCGTCCGCCGCTATCTGGAGGACGTGCCGAGCGAGGACGAGATCCGGGGCGTGCTGGACCGGCTCGGCCTGGAGCCCTGGGACATCACCCGCACCCAGGAGGCCGCCGCCAAGGAACTCGGCGTCAAGGAGTGGGCCCGGGACGCGAGTTCGCGGGAGCGGTGGATCAAGGCCCTCGCCGAGCACCCCAAGCTGATCCAGCGGCCGATCATCACGGCGGACGACGGTACGGCGGTGGTCGCGCGCACCGACGAGGCCGTGCGGGACGCCCTCTCCCGTTAGAGGTCCCCCTGGAGATGCCCCCTGGAGATCTCCTTCTTGTGTGACGGAGGTTACTTCAGTGACTCCTGTAACCGCTGAGTAACCTCGTTCGGTATCTCGTACATAGCGGCGTACGCTCCCCCTACCTCTTCAGGAGGCGCGCATGTCGCGTAGGAGAACGCTCGGTACGAAGAAGAAGATCGCGCTGCTGGTGAGCGCGGCGACCGTGGCGGGAGGCGGGGCCTTCGTCATGGCGAGCACGTCGAACGCCACGCCGCCGGCCCCCAAGTCGGCGGCGGAGTCGACGGCCTGTCTGGGACTCGCCACCGCCCTCGGCAACAACGAGAAGTTCATCGCCGACCAGCGGGCCAACCCCGACGCCCAGTCGGAAGCCCGGATCGCCAACCGCCAGGCGGTCGTCGAGGAGATCAAGCGGAAGCAGGAGGCGTCGGGGTGCGCGGTTGGGGAGTCGGCTCAGGACTCCCAGGCCGCGCAGCCCTCGCAGCCCGCCCCGTCCGCGCCGTCGACCCCGTCGGCCCCCGCGGAGAACTCCGGCGGTGACGCCGCGGCCTCCGGTCAGCAGGTGTGCAACGGCTCCACCGTCACGCTCTCCGGCGAGGACGGTGCGCCCGCCGCGTCCAGCAACCAGTTCCCGGCCGGTACGAAGCTGAAGGTCACCAACCTGGACAACGACAAGTCCACGACGGTGGAGGTCACTTCGGTCTCCGGCAGCTGTGTGCTGCTCAACAACGCGGCCTTCGAACAGGTCCGTGAGCCCGGCAAGTTCCTGATCCGCCGGGCCGTGATCGAGAAGGTGGGGTGACGCCGTACGAGCGAGGCCGAGTGAGTCACTGAGGCGGCGGCCCACCCCTCGGCCGCCCCCTCGTACGTGTCAGCGGTCCTGCCGCTCCCGGCCAGGAGCGGCAGGACCGGCGCGCTGTGGGACACGCGGCGCCGGTCACCGGCTTGACGGAGGGAAGCCGGTGACCGGCTCCTGCCCCGCGAGCACACACCCTCACAGCGTGAGGTGCGGCACAGCGGCACCAGGTAACACGGGGTTCACATTCGAGCAATGGCCGGGAAATCGCCTGTTGACAGGCTGCCGGGCATTGAGCGGCGCCCCAGTGCCGCAGCGCCGCAAGCACCCGCGATACGCGCCCAGACACACCCAAGGATGTGGCCCGTGACCTTCAAGGCTGAGTACATCTGGATCGACGGCACCGAGCCGACGGCCAAGCTGCGTTCCAAGACCAAGATCATCGCGGGCTCGCCCGCCGGTCTCGACGCGCTGCCGATCTGGGGCTTCGACGGGTCCTCCACCAACCAGGCCGAGGGCCACGCCTCGGACTGTGTCCTCAAGCCGGTCTTCACCTGCCCGGACCCGATCCGCGGCGGCGACGACATCCTGGTGCTGTGCGAGGTCCTGAACATCGACCTGACCCCGCACGCCAGCAACACGCGTGCCGCGCTGGCCGAGGTCGAGGAGAAGTTCGCGGCGCAGGAGCCGATCTTCGGCATCGAGCAGGAGTACACCTTCTTCAAGGACGGCTACCCGCTCGGCTTCCCCAAGGGCGGCTTCCCGGCCCCGCAGGGCGGCTACTACTGCGGCGTCGGCGCCGACGAGATCTTCGGCCGTGACGTCGTCGAGGCGCACCTGGACAACTGCCTGAAGGCGGGCCTGGGCATCTCCGGCATCAACGCCGAGGTCATGCCCGGTCAGTGGGAGTTCCAGGTCGGCCCGCTGGCCCCGCTGGAGGTCTCCGACCAGCTGTGGGTGGCCCGCTGGTTGCTGTACCGCACCGCCGAGGACTTCGACGTCGCCGCGACGCTGGACCCGAAGCCGGTGAAGGGCGACTGGAACGGCGCCGGCGCGCACACCAACTTCTCCACCAAGGCGATGCGCGAGTCCTACGACGCGATCATCACCGCTGCCGAGTCGCTCGGTGAGGGCTCCAAGCCGCTCGACCACGTCAAGAACTACGGCGCCGGCATCGACGACCGCCTGACCGGTCTGCACGAGACCGCCCCGTGGAACGAGTACTCCTACGGCGTCTCCAACCGTGGTGCCTCGGTCCGTATCCCGTGGCAGGTCGAGAAGGACGGCAAGGGCTACATCGAGGACCGCCGCCCGAACGCCAACGTCGACCCGTACGTGGTGACCCGGCTGCTCGTCGACACCTGCTGCTCGGCGCTGGAGAAGGCCGGCCAGGTCTGATCCGCCCGGAACAAGGCTCCTGAGGGGCGCTCACCGTTCGCGGTGGGCGCCCCTCGCGTTGTCAGTGGGGCGTGTCATCGTGGGGGCATGGAGATCGACGGGGGCCTCGGCATCAAGGTGAAGACGGAGAGCGGGCAGACGTACGCGCGGATGCCGGCGCGGCAACTGCGCGAGCTGGTGCAGCGGATCGGCGGCGACGACGACCACTTCCTGGTGGTGCAGCGGATACCGGACCGGCCGCTGGTCTTCATCCAGACGGCACGCGACGGGGACGGGGCGTACGACCTCCAGCACCGCACGGGCCGCGTCCCCCACATGTGGGTGGCCCGGGTGACCGACCCGGCCCTCGTCGCCGACGTGATGGTGCGCTGGGCGCGGCAGGAGGACGGCTGGGACGCCGGAGTCTGCTGGGAGCGCGAGGAGTTCGGGCTGCCGGAGGCGGCCCCTGCCCTCGCGGCCGAGGTCGCCGCGCGGGCCGGGAGGTACGTCCGCGAGATGCTCACCGACGGCTACCTGGGGATCGACGAGCTGGTCCGCGAGACCGTCTACCTCATGGAGGACGGCCTCTCCCCCGCACAGGCCCGCGAGATCGTCGAGCGCCTCTGGCTGGACCGGCTCGACGAGCAGGAGCAGTGGACCGAGCGCACCGGACCGGACCGGCTGGAGCGGGCTTTCTCGGCCCTCGATGACGACGGCATCGTCGCCCGGGAGGACTTCACCTGCTGCCGCGGCTGCGGCATGTCGGAGATCGGCGCGGAGGCGGACGGCAAGCCGGGGGTGCGCGGGTTCGTCTTCTTCCACCACCAGGGCACGCGCGGCGCGGCGCAGGGACACGGTTTGTCGCTCCACTACGGCGGGTTCGACGGCTCCGAGGAGACCACGAAGGCCGTCGGACACGAGGTGGTGGCGGCGCTGGCCGCGGCCGGGCTGTCCGCGGAGTGGGACGGCGACCCGGGCCAGTCGATCGACGTCGCGCCCCTGGAGTGGCGCAAGCGCCTGGTGGGATGAGGTGCCGGGCGGGCCGTGCGCCCGCCCGGCGGCTGTCCACGCTGTGAGAGGAGGGTCCCGGCACCCGGCACCCGTCTGCTTCAATGGCCGCATGGCCAGCCACCAGAAGCACACCGCGACGGGTCGCCATGACCTCGAGCCCTTCTGGCCGTCCCGTCAGGACCACGACTTCGACCGGGTGTGTTGCCGCGCGACGAACGCGCCGGCCCTCTAAAGCCGTACACCCCGGCCTTCGGCCAGCGCGAACCGCGTACGTCCCTCGGCGAGCCCGACCACGAATCGCGGCCGTCGACCTCTCCGACGAACTCCTCGCGCGAAAGAGCTGACTCTCATGGCGACCACTCGTTCTCTGTCTCCCGCCGCCCCCTTCAACTCCCCCTCGGCCGCCGGACCCCGGCATCGGCTGCGTGCCGTCGACCGGGACGAGGTGGTGACCGTCGCGGACCTGTTGCCGCCGGGTGCCACCTGGCTCCCGGCGCCCCAGCACGCCCTGCCGACGCTGCCGGGGCAGCCGCCGATGATCGGCTACCTGGTGCTCGTACCGGCCGACCAGCAGCCGCCGTTCCCGGCGGCGGCGCCCGGCCGGTCGGAGACGACCCGCGCCGAAAGCCCCGCAGGCTCCGCCCCGGGCGGCGAGCCGCCGATCCGCGTCGACACCGTGCAGCGCACCGCCGAGGTGGCCGGGCGCCCGCTCGACCTCACGTATCTGGAGTTCGAGCTGCTGGCCCACCTGGTGGCGCACCCGGGCCGGGTGCACACCCGTGACCAGCTGGTCGGCACGGTGTGGGGCTACGGACACGTGGGTGACGGCCGTACGGTCGACGTCCACATCGCCCGCCTGCGCCGCAAACTGGGTGCCGAACACCGCGACACGATCCGCACGGTGCGCCGGGTCGGCTACAAGTACGTGCCCCCCGTGGGGGGCTGAGCCCCGGTGCCCGCCCGTCTGCTGACGGCAGACAGGCGTTCCGTACCGCCGCCCCGGCGGGCAGAGTCGACGGCATGAGACTTCTGATGCTGGGTGGTACGGAGTTCGTGGGCCGGGCCGTCGTGGAGGCGGCCCTGGCCCGGGAGTGGGAGGTGACCGTCTTCCACCGGGGGCGGCACCAGGCGCCGCCGGGTGTGCGCTCGCTGCTCGGCGACCGCACCGCGCCCGGCGGCCTGGCCGCCCTCGCCGAGGACCCGGGCGAGTGGGACGTCGTCGTCGACACCTGGTCGGCGGCGCCCCGCGCGGTGCGGGACGCGGCGCGGCTGCTGCGGGGCCGCGCCCGCCGGTACGTGTACGTGTCGAGCTGCTCGGTGTACGCCTGGCCCCGGGCCGCCGAGCACGGCGAGGACGCGCCGCTGGTGGAGGGCGCCTCGGCCGACGCGGAGCAGACCGCGTACGCACAGGACAAGCGCGGTGGTGAACTGGCCGTGCTGGACGCCTTCGGCGAGGACCGGTCGGTGCTCGTACGGGCCGGGTTGATCCTCGGCCCCTACGAGAACATCGGCCGGCTGCCCTGGTGGCTGGCCCGCACGGCGCGCGGCGGCCCGATGCTGGCGCCCGGCCCGCGCGACCTGCCTCTCCAGTACGTGGACGTCCGTGACCTGGCCGAGTGGGCCCTGCACGCGGCGGAGCGGGAGCTGAGCGGGCCGTACAACCTGGTCAGTCCGCCGGGGCACACCACGATGGGCGAGCTGCTGGAGACCTGCGCACGGGTCACCGGCGGCACGGCCGAACTGCGGTGGACCGAGCCGGAGGTGATCCTGAAGGCGGGCATCCAGCCGTGGACGGAGCTGCCGGTGTGGGTGCCGCCGGGCAGTGACCTGCACGACGCCCTGCACAGCAGGGACGTCACACGGGCGGTCGCGGCGGGGCTGAGCTGCCGGCCCGTCGAGGAGACCGTGGCCGACACCTGGCGGTGGCTCCAGGACCTCGGCGGGGTGGCGCCCCAGCGCCCCGACCGGCCGCATTCGGGCCTCGACCCGGAGGTGGAGGCGAAGGTGCTCGGGGCGGTCTGAGGCGTGGGAGGTGTACCTGGCACCACCCTCGGAGCGGGTGTTCCGGCCCAGTGACCCGGCATCCCCGCTCGGCGAGACTGACGCCATGACCATCGACACGAAGAGCGGCAACGGGCGGACGAAGGGGCGGGGCGTCGTCCTCGCGGCGATGCGGGGGCTGGGGGTCGCCCTCGTCTCCCTGCCGGGGGCGGTGCTGTGCTTCACCCTGTCCCTGGTGTCCATGGCGCTCATCCCGATCGGGATCGGGCTCGTCACGACGCCGTACGTGCTGCAGGGGGTACGGGCGTTCGCGAACTGGCGGCGCGACCTCGCGGCGAAGTGGGGCGGGGTGCGGATACCCCAGGCGTACCGGCCGCTGCCGAAGGACGCCAATCCGTGGTCGCGCACCTTCGGGATGCTGCGCGACCCGGCGACCTGGCGGGATCTGAGGTGGCTGCCGGTCGACATGACGGCCGGGTTCCTCACCGCTCTGCTGCCGGCCGCGCTGTGGCTGTTCCCGCTGGAGGGGTTCGCGCTCGCGGCCGGGCTGTGGCGGATTCTCGACGGCGCAGACGGGTACTGGTACGGATTCGTGCGGGTCCACGACCAGACCTCCGCGTTCGGTGCGGCGGCCCTGGCCCTCGTTGTTCTGTTCTTCGCGCACTTCCTCACCTTCCGCCTGCTGGACGTCCACCACCGGCTCACCCAGGCCGTCCTCGGCTCGAACCAGCGGGAACTGGCCGAGCGGGTGCGGGTCCTGACCGAGACGCGGCGCGATGCCGTCGACACCTCGGCCGCCGAACTGCGGCGCATCGAACGGGACCTGCACGACGGGGCGCAGGCCCGGCTGGTCGCGGTGGGCATGGACCTGGGCACCATCGAGGCGCTCCTCGACAAGGACCCGGCCAAGGCCAAGGAGCTGATCGCGCAGGCCCGCAGGTCCTCGGTCGAGGCGCTGTCGGAACTGCGCGAGCTGGTGCGCGGCATCCATCCGCCGGTCCTGGCCGAACGCGGACTGGGCGACGCCGTACGGGCGCTGGCGCTGCGGCTGCCGGTGGCCACCGAGGTGAACGTGGACCTGCCCGGGCGGGCGGAGGCGCCCGTGGAGTCGGCCGCGTACTTCGCCGTGAGCGAGGTGCTCACCAACGCCGTGAAGCACTCCGGCGCCGACCGGATCTGGGTGGACCTGCACCACACGGACGGCCATCTGCGGGTGACCGTCACCGACGACGGCAAGGGAGGCGCGGTGATCGAGGCCGGTTCCGGGCTGGCCGGGGTGGAGCGGCGACTGGGTACATTCGACGGCGTCCTGGCCGTCGGCAGTCCCGCGGGCGGTCCCACCATGGTCACCATGGAGATCCCTTGCGCGTTGTCCTAGCCGAAGACCTCTTCCTGCTGCGCGACGGACTCGTCCGGCTGCTCCAGGCGCACGACTTCGAGATCGCGGCGGCCGTCGAGTCGGGTCCC
Organism: Streptomyces sp. NPDC006235; assembly: GCF_040613735.1. Taxonomy (NCBI): domain Bacteria; kingdom Bacillati; phylum Actinomycetota; class Actinomycetes; order Kitasatosporales; family Streptomycetaceae; genus Streptomyces; species Streptomyces sp. NPDC006235. Next base: position 209,188 of record NZ_JBEXSR010000007.1, on the reverse strand, counting down.
GAACTGGCCGCCGCGCTGGCCGAGCTGAAGCCGGACGTGGCCGTGGTCGACGTCCGCCTGCCGCCCACGCACACCGACGAGGGGCTGCAGTGCGCGCTCGAGGCCCGCGGGAGGCGGCCCGGGCTGCCGGTGTTGGTGCTCTCCCAGCACGTGGAGCAGCTGTACGCGCGTGAGCTGCTCGCCGACGGCAGCGGCGGCGTCGGATATCTGCTGAAGGACCGGGTGTTCGACGCCGAGCAGTTCGTGGACGCGGTGCGGCGGGTCGCCGCCGGTGGTACGGCGATGGATCCGCAAGTCATCCAGCAGCTGCTGGCGCGGCAGTCGGGCGACGACCGTCCGCTGGCCCGGCTGACGCCCCGGGAGCGGGAGGTGCTGGAGCTGATGGCGCAGGGCCGGTCCAACGCGGCGATCGCGGCCCGGCTGGTCGTGACGGAACGGGCGATCGCCAAGCACACCGCGAACATCTTCGCCAAACTGGGACTGGAGGTCTCGGACGACGACAACCGGCGCGTGCTGGCGGTTCTCGCGTATCTCGACCACGGCCGGTGATATCGGACCCGCCTGTTCACCCACGGTCGGTGATCAACAACTCCTGGTGCCTGTGGGGCTGTTGAGAACACAGCTCCCTCACGAATCTCGCATCAATTTCCGAGACATCTGAACACCCCTGGGACGGCCTCCGTATGGAAGGGAGCCGCTTCACTCCTGTCGGGCGCCTCGATGCCCCCGAAAAAGGAAGTCAGAGGAGTTCCATGGGACGCAACACAAGAAAACGCCGGACGCCGATGGCCACCAAGGCCATAGCCGCATCGGCGGCCCTAGCGCTCGGTGGGGGCGGGCTGATCTGGGCAAACTTCTATGCCTCGGCGCATGAGGAGAACTCGGCGAACCAGACGAAGTCCGCGGGCGCACAGATCGCCACGATCCAGTGCCCGGACGTCGGACAGCAGCTGACCGACGTGCCGGACGGCGCCCGCCAGGGGGTGGACAAGGAGCTGGCCAACCTCGACAAGCAGATCAGCGAGGCCTACTCGCGGCTCGCCTCCACGCGTCAGGCCCAGGCCGGTGACCCGGGCTTCGTCAACAACGCGATCCTCGGCCCGCTGAAGTCGAAGCGGGTCGCGGCCATCGACCGGATCGGCATCAACATCCGGCGGGTGGGCGGACAGGCCCCGGACAACCTCGCCCAGATGGCGGAGTGCCAGGGCATGGCCGCCGACGCGAACACCAACGACGGCAACGCCGGGGGCGGTCAGAACAACGACGGCCAGAACCAGGACGGCCAGGACCAGAACCAGGACGGCGGTCAGAACCAGGACGGCGGCCAGGACCAGGGCGGCGACAACGGCCAGGACCAGGGCCAGGGCGGCAACGGCGGCCAGGCCGGCAACGGCCCGGTGGCCGACGACTTCATCAACATCGAGGACGTCCAGCCCAACTCCCGCAACCTGCCGAACGGTCTCGCCGCGAACGGCGACGGTGGTTCCACCGGCACCTTCACCACGAACTGCGGCACCAACTCGAACGACAACCACAACTCGGACAACGTGATCGTTGCTCCCGGTGTCTCCAACGGTGCGCAGCACGTGCACGACTACGTGGGCAACCAGGACAACGACGCGTTCGCGAGTGACGAGGACCTGGCCGCGGCGGACACCAGCTGTCAGAACCAGGGCGACAAGTCGTCCTACTTCTGGCCGGTGCTGCGACTGCAGGACGGTTCGCAGGACTTCGACCAGAACAACCCCGGTGGCGGTCAGGACGGCAACGTCGGCCAGATCATCGAGCCCGCCGAGGCGCAGCTGAAGTTCGTCGGCAACCGGACGAGCGACGTCGTCGCCATGCCGAAGGCCCTGCGCATCATCACGGGTGACGCCAAGTCCTTCACCAACGGCCTGAACAACGCCAACACCTCTTGGAGCTGCACCGGCTTCGAGGACCGGCAGGTGACGGACAAGTACCCGGTCTGCCCCGAGGGCAGCAGCGTGGTGCGGACGTCCAACTTCCAGAGTTGCTGGGACGGCCAGAACATCGACAGCGCCAACCACCGCACCCACGTGGACTTCGTGGAGGCGGACGGCAGCTGCTCGAACGGCTTCAAGGCCATCCCCCAGCTCCAGGTCCGTCTGGTCTACGACGTCCCGGCGCCGCAGATCGAGAACGGGCAGGTCCAGAACCCGTTCGCGGTGGACTCCTTCCCGGAGCAGCTGCACAAGCCGATCACCGACCACAACGACTTCATCAACTTTTTCGACGAGAACGTGATGAACGAGATGGTCCAGTGCATCAACAACGGCGAGGACTGCCAGTAGTCCTCACGCGGTAAGAACGGCAGAAAGCCGGCGGTGGGAAATCCCACCGCCGGCTTTCGCTTGCCGTTTCCGCCGGGGCGGTCAGCCGTGATGGCTGCTGCTGCCGCCGCCGTGGCCGCCCTTGTTGTGGCTGCCGCCGGGGTTCATGTGCTCGGAGCCCTCCTCCATGGTCCCGCCGATGGTGCCCTGGAGCGCCGTGACCGTCTTCTTCTCGCCGACGGCGACCCACTTGCGGCCGACCAGGTAGTAGCCGCCGTAGTCCTTCGCACCGTTCAGCCATTCACGCTGACCGCGGTCGGTGGCGAAGGTGGCGAGGACGTACTTCTCCTTGCCCTTCTTGCAGAGGGCCTGGCGGATCTCGTCGGCGTCGGTCTGCATGTTCGGCTTGCACTTGGCCTCTGCCGCGATGTGCTCCAGGCTGCCGGTCACCGCCTCCGGCACGGCCGCCTCGTCCTTGCCGCCGGATCCGCAGCCGGCCAGCGCCAGTATCGCCACCGCGCCGCTCAGCGCGAGCATCGGTCGGGTCACCCTCATCTGTTCCTCCGGTCCTTGTCACGGCACGGTCCGGACGCATGCCGCACAGAGCCCCGGCAAGAGGCTCTCGCCTTCGATACGGCTGTGGCGGGCGCAGCGCTCAAAAAAGCGGGTGTCAGCCCAGGCACGTCCGTGCGAGTGTGTCCCCGTGAACCAGGACTGGGAAGATCGCGTGGCCGCCCTGTGGGACCGGTTCGACGACTACGCCGAAACGGAGGAGGACGAGGCCCGCTTCCGTGCCGACGTCGACGCCCTCGTCGCCGAGCTGCCGGACGGCAGCCCCCTCGGGCCGTTCGAGCAGGCCTGCGCCTGGGACTCCACGGGCCACTCGGACAAGGCCGTCCCTCTCTACCGGGAGGCGCTCGGCCTCGGCCTCGCCCGCGTCAGCCCCTACAAGGCCCGCCGCACGAAGATCCAGCTGGCCAGTTCCCTGCGGAACATCGGACAGGCGGCGGAGGGCGTCAAGCTGCTCGAAGCCGAGCTGGACGCCCCGTCCGACGAACTGGACGACCCCGTCCGCGCGACGCTCGCGCTGTGCCTGTCCAGCTTGGGCCGCGACCGCGAGGCGTTGTCGCTGGCCCTCGGCGCCCTGGCCCCGCACCTGCCGCGCTACCAGCGGTCGATGGCGAACTACGCGCGGCTCCTCGTCGAGCCCGGGGAGCAGCCGGGGGCCTGACCCCCGTGGTCAGGTGACCATCCCCCGATTCGCTCGTTCTGCTGAACGTGCAGTCACAGGATGTCGCCCAGCGCCCCGCGCCCCCCTCCCCCGCCGGCCCGGTCGTCGATGTCGAGCAGGCCGAGGCCGCGCTCGTCGAGCACTATCCGCGGCTCGTGCGGCTCGCCTATCTGGTGCTGCCGCCGGGTCTGGGCCGCAACAGGCGCGTCCTCACCGCACACGCCCTCACCCAGCGCGCACTCCCCCGCAACCGCACCCCGGCGCCGGTGATCCCGGCCCAGTCGACCGGCCGTGACGGCGACCCGGGCTACGCCCTGGTCCGTCTGCAGGTGCTGCGTACGGCGCTGGAGGCGGGGCTGCCGCTGAAGCGCAGGGCGTGGCCGAAGCGGTCCCAGCTGCCGCCGGTGCTGCCGCAGGTGTGGGGCCTGAAGCTGTTCCCGCGCTCCGGCGGCGCCGACGAACTCGCCCTGGACCAGCGGCTGTCCACCCTGTCCGGGCCGGCCCGGGCCGCCTACGCGCTGCGCGGCCTGGAGCGGCTGACGGACGACGGCGTGCGCAGGGTGCTCACGGCCGCGGGCGTCGCCGACGTGGACGGCGCGCTGCTGGAGGCCGGCGGCATCCCCGCGCAGTACGGGCTGCTCGACTCCCCCGAGTTCGACCCCTGCTCGCTCCAGGCCCGCCCCACCGACCTGATGCGGCGCCGCCAGCACCTGAAGGCCGCGCTGGCCGCCGGGGCGGCCCTGCTGGTGTGCGGGGCGTTGCTGGGTCTGCCCGGCGAGGGCTGGGGGCCCGAGGGCGCCGCCGCGCCGCCGTACGCGCGCAATCCGGCCGCCCAGGCCGCCCTGAACCCCGCGAAGCTGACCCGGGTCTCCCCCACCGCGTGGCGGGGCGCGGCGCGCACCGACTTCTCGGTGTGGCCGGCCCGCGGCGACCTCACCGGCGACTCGGGCCTGCTGCGCCGTGCCCTGGCCGTCTGGGCCCGCCCCGGCGAGACGGTCCGGGTCTCCGCGACACCCGGCACCGCGTCCGGCGGCCCGGCCGGACCGCCCCAGCTGCTGTACGCGGGGACGGTCGACGCGGCGCGTGTGGTGATCCTCTACGACGGGCTGCGCATCGCCCGGTACGCCGAACCGAAGGAGGGCACGCAGGGCGCCGCCCTCGACTTCGCCCGGGTCGACGGCGCGGGCCGGGCCGAGGCGGGCGCGGTGGTCCTCGGCCGGGCCGACGGCAACGTCCGCTACCTGACCGCCCCTTGGGTGAAGGAGGCGGGCGAGCGGGACCTGATGAAGCCGGGTTCCGGCGCGATGGACCTGGCTCTCACCGACGGCGTGACCGCGCCGCTGGCCAGCCCGGCCCTGCGGTCCGGCGCGTGCACGTCGTGGAACGTGCTGCAACTGACCGACGGCACGAAGACGCGGCTGCTGACCGACCTCGGTGAACTGGTCCCGGCCCGGCTGACGGCCGGACGGCCCGGGTCCCCGGGCGAGGTGTCCGGCGCCGAGGCGCTGCGCACCTGGGAGCCGTTCGCCTGCTCGCTGGGGACGGTGCGCTCCGCGGGCGTGCGCAGCGTCAACGCCTGGGCGTTCAACGAGCAGCCGCTGCCGGACGCCAGCGGGACGGCCTCGTGGGTGTGCACCCGGGCCGAGACCTGGCGGGGCGGCGGGGCGCGGGTGCTGGCCCAGTTCCACACGCCGGGCGGGAGGTACGGGGCGGTGGCGGCGAAGGCCGAGAACGTCCTCGCGTGCGGGGCGCGCGAGCCGCACGTGCTGGCCGGGGTGCTGTGGAAGTCGAAGGCGGGCGGCTGGTATCTGCTGGCCGCCGGCAGCCGGGCGACCGCTTCGGTCCGGGCGACGGGCGGGGTCACCGGGTCGTCGCAGACCAGTCTGCTGACCGTGCCGGCCGAGCAGGGAGCGCGGGCCGAGCTGAAGGGCACCCTGCGGGACGGGCGTGCGATCGGCGGGCTGCACTGACCGACGGCCCCGGGCACCCGCCCGGGGCACCCGCGTGAACATCCGTGATCGATCCGATCCGTTCAAGGCTGGAATCGATCGGTAAGGTGTTCGCATGACTACCGGGGTTCGCCGCAGAATGGGAGTCGAGGAGCGGCGGCAGCAGTTGATCGGCGTCGCCCTCGAACTGTTCAGCCGCCGCTCGCCCGACGAGGTCTCCATCGACGAGATAGCGTCCGCCGCGGGCATTTCACGCCCGTTGGTCTACCACTACTTCCCCGGCAAACTCAGCCTGTACGAGGCCGCGTTGAAGCGGGCCTCGGACGATCTCGCGGCCCGGTTCGTGGAACCGCACGAGGGGCCGCTGGGGGCGCGGCTGCTGCGGGTGATGCGCCGCTTCTTCGACTTCGTCGACGAGCACGGCCCCGGTTTCTCCGCCCTGATGCGCGGCGGCCCGGCGGTGGGCTCCTCGACGACCAACGCGCTCATCGACTCCGTACGACAGGCCGCGTATGTCCAGATCCTTTCGCATCTGGGCGTGACCGATCCGCCCGCGCGGCTGGAACTGGTCGTGCGTTCCTGGATCTCGCTCGCCGAGTCGACGGCGCTGATCTGGCTGGACGGCCGGCGCATCCCGCGGGCCGAGCTGGAGGTCCAGCTCGTCCACGACTTCGCCGCGCTCACCGCGGTCAGCGCCGCCCAGGACGCGGAGATGGGCGCCCTGATGCGCCGCATCGCCCGGGAGGAGCCGGCCGACGGCCCGTTCGCCACCCTGGCCGGGCGCCTCCTGGCATTGGCGACCTGAGACCGCGCGGCTCCCGGACTTCTCAGCCCTCAGGTTTCTCAGCCCTCCGGCTTCTCAGCTCTCGAACTTGCGGTAGGACGCGTCCAGTTCGCGCACCTCGGCGGAGGCGTGCAGCGCGCGTCCCCCGGCGGCCTTCAGGTGGGTGCGCAGCACCTCCAGGGCGGCCTCGGTGAGCCGGGCCTTGGTCTCCTCGGTGCGGCCGGGGAGCAGCGCGATGTGGACGTGCACATGGGCGTGCCCCTCGGTCTCGGGGCCGACCACGATGTCCTCGGTCCGGCGGAACCGGGTCTTGCACGCCGCCGGCTTGGCGGCCGCGATCTCGACGGTCGCCTCGTGCAGCGCCTTCGCGAACCCGGGCCGGTCGAAGTGGTCCGCGAGGTCGGCGGAATAGTCGACGGTGATCTGCGGCATGAGCACTCCTGGTCTGGGCGGCCGATGGGCTCACCCTAACCGCAGCGCCAGCATCGCGATGTCGTCCTCACGGTCCCGGCCGAAGCAGCCGAGGAGCACGTCGCAGAGGGTGTCGAGGCCGGCCGGGGCGTCCGCGGCGGCCGTGCGGAGCTGTTCCAGGGAGGTCTCCAGGGGAGTGCCGCGGGTCTCGATGAGGCCGTCGGTGACCATGAGGAGGCGATCGGTGGGCTTCAGCTGCCGCTCGGTCGCCGCGGGCCGTTCCAGGCCCAGTCCGAGCAGCGGACCGCACGCGTCGACGTACTCGGCGCCGCCCCCGTTGCGCAGGACCAGCGGCGGGATGTGCCCGGCGTTGGCGATGCGCACCCGCCCGCTGCCGGGGTCGAGCAGGGCCAGGCACACGGTGGCCGTGATGTCGGGGTGGTACTGCTGGAGCATCCGGTCGAGCCGCCCGGCCAGGACCACCGGGTCGCTCTCGGACACGCAGTAGGCGCGCAGCGCGTGCCGGATCTCGACCATGACGGTGGCCGCGTCCAGCGAGTGCCCGACGACGTCCCCGACGGCGGTGAGCACGCCCTCGGCGGTGCGCAGGGCGGCGTAGAAGTCGCCGCCGATCTCGGTCTGCCGGGAGGCGGGCACGTAGCGGACGACGATGTCGACGCCGGGCAGGTGCGGCAGCTTGTGCGGCTGGGGCAGGAAACTGTGCTGGAGGGTGAGGGCGACGTGCCGCTCCACCCGGTACAGCAGCAGCGGCTCGGCGGCCAGGGCACAGGCCTGGGCGAGGCGGGCGAGCAGCCCGTCGGCAGCGGGATCGGTGATCGCGGCACGCCGTACGGGTGTGGCCAGGCAGACCGCCGTCCGGCCGTCCTGCGCGGTCGCCACCGTCAGGCGGGCGTCGTCCTCGACGCCCGGCCGGAACATCCCGGCCGGCCACAACGGCGCGGGGACGACGGTGCTGTGGACGCCCGTGCGGCCCTCCGCGAGCCGGGTGACCAGCCGTGCCGCCGCCTGGTGGGCGCCGCTGGACGCGGGCGCGGGGCGGCAGCGGGCCGTGCCCAGGTACGGCTCGCCGTCCGGGCCGATCACGAAGCCCACGGCGGGCGAGGCGGTGAGTCGGGCGGCGCCGTCGGCGGCCGCGGCGGCGAGTTCCCGCGGGCAGCGGGCGGCCTGCACGGTGACGATGGCCTCGGACAGCAGCGTCAGACGGTGGACGGTGGTCTCGGCGCCCGTGCTGCGGCGCGCCCCGCGCACGGCGGCGCGTACGACGGCCTGGATCTCCTGCGGCTCGGCGGGCACGGTCAGATAGGCGTCGCCGCCCGCGTCCAGGCCGCGGCACCGGTCGCCTGGGGCGGTCGCGGCGGCGGAGAAGTGCACGACGGGCAGCGCGGCCAGGGGCGGCCGGGCCCGGACCCGGCGGCACAGTTCGAAACCGCTCATGTCCGGCAAGCCCACGTCGACGAGGGCCACGTCGGGCAGGGTGCCGTCCCGGAGCCGGACGTCGAGTTCGACGAGCGCCTCGCCGCCGCTGGCGACGGGCACGACCTGGTGGCCGGCCCGGCTCAGCACCGCGCCCATGGCGTACCGGCTGGCCGCGACGTCGTCCACGACCAGCACGGTGGTGCCGGGGCTGTGCTGCGTGCCGTTGCGGTCCATCGTCGACTGGGCGCCTCGGGGCGTACATAGGTGGGGCGGACCGTCGGTCGCGGCCTGCCCCACCCAACGTAGTGCGGCTATCCGGCGGCCCGGGTGAAGACGGCGACCGTGCGCCCCGGAACGGCGAACGTGCCCGATTCCGCCGCGTAGGAGGACGACTTGACGGTAGAGTCCGCCCCCGCCGCCTGCACGGGGTGCAGCCGGTAGCCGGTCCCGGCGAGTGCGGGGACACGCTGTTCCTGCCGCTCGGGAGTGGCGTTGAAGACGACGACGAGGTCACCGAGCCGCATGGTGATCACTCCGGGCGTCTCGTCCCTGCCGGACAGCGGGAAGGAGAGCCGGGACTGCACCTGCTCGGCCGTGCCGAGGGAGAAGTCCTTCTCGGTGGTACGGATCCGCAGCAGGTCCCGGTACGCCGCCGAGGCGCCCTCGATCTGCTCGCAGCCCACCCGCACCTTGCTCAACAGGGGCTTGGCGTACGGCCACTTGGCGGCGTTGTCGGCCGCCATGGGCAGTCCGCGGCCGAAGCCGTTGCCGTCGGCGCAGTTCCAGTGGACGGCGTTGAACCAGTCGCCGCTGTCGTAGGAGTTGCGGTCCAGGGACTTCGAGCGGAGCAGGTCGGTGCCTGCCTGGGAGAACGCCGGGCCCTGGGACAGGGTGGCCGTCGCCATGGCCAGGACCTGCATCCGGGCGCGGTCGGACGCGCTGGTCATGGCGGGCAGTTTGAAGGCGAGCGCGTCGAAGAGGGACTCGTTGTCGTGCGCGTCGGCGTAGGCGAGGGCGTCGCCGGGGGCGTCCGCGTAGCCGGCGGGTGAGCCGTTGTAGTCGACCTCGGAGCCCTTGACTTCCTTGCCGCCGGTGTCGGTGAACCGGTAGCGGGCGAGGTTGCCGGAGAGCCCGACCTTGATCAGGTCCTGGTAGTGCAGCAGGCGGGCCTTCTGTTCGGCCGGACTGCCGTTGTTCTCAGAGGAGTTGGGTTCCGTGTAGAGGCCGGACCCGAAGCCCTGCACGCCGGGGTCCTCGTCGAAGGGGCCGCCGCCGCGCACGGCGTCACGGGCCCGGTCGGAGAAGGTGGCGATGCCGGTGCCGGCCATGTTCTTCTGGGTGGCCTGGACGAACCGGGCGTCATCGGCGACCTCGCCGAAGTTCCAGCCCTCCCCGTACAGGATGATCTTCTTGCCGTCGACGCCGTCCTCGGCGAGGGTCAGCTCGTCCAGTGCCTTCCGTACGGCCAGGATGTTCGCCTTCGGGTGGTGGCCCATGAGGTCGAAGCGGAAGCCGTCGACCTTGTACTGCCTGGCCCAGGTGACGATCGAGTCGACGACCAGCTTGCCCATCATGGCGTTCTCGGTGGCGGTGTTGGCGCAGCAGGTGCTGTTCGCCACCGAGCCGTCGGCCAGGAGCCGCTGGTAGTAGCCGGGCACGATCCGGTCGAGGACGCTGGTCCGCTCCTGGCCGGCGGCCGCGGTGTGGTTGTAGACGACGTCCATGACGACCCGCAGGCCGTCGTCGTTGAGGGCCTTGACCATCTTGCGGAACTCGGCCGTGCGGGCCGTGCCGTCCGGGTCGGTGGCGTAGGAGCCCTCGGGGACCCTGTAGTGGTACGGGTCGTAGCCCCAGTTGTAGGCGTCCTTCGCGGCGATCTTCCCGACGCACTCCTGCTGCTTGTCGGAGTCGGCCGGGTAGGAGGCCAGATCACAGTCGACGCTCGCCTGGTCGGCCTCGCGCTCCGGGATGGTGGCGATGTCGAAGGCGGGCAGGAGGTGGACGTAGGAGGTGCCGGCCTTCGCCAGCGCGCGCAGGTGCTTCGAGCCGTCGCTCGCCTTGTCGGTGAAGGCGAGGTAGGTGCCCGGGTGCTTGGCCGTCCTGTCCTCGACGGAGAAGTCCCGGATGTGCAGCTCCTGGATCTGGGCGTCCCGCAGCGGTACGGCCTCGGGCTTGGTGTACGTCGACCAGCCGACGGGTTTGAGGGACTTGTCGTCCAGGTCGACCAGGAGACTGCGCTCGGAGTCCGCGGTGAGGGCGACCGAGTAGGGGTCGGTGACCTTGTTGGTGACGACCTTGCCGGCGCTGGCCGCCCAGACCTTCACGACGTACCGGTAGGGCTTGTTCTTCCAGGACTTCGGGCCGGAGACGGACCAGACGCCGGTGGTGCCGTCGCGCTTCATCGGCACGGTGGAGTCGCCGATCTCCAGCGCCACGTGCTGCGCGGTCGGCGCCCACACGGACAGCGTGGGGCGGCTCCCGGAGAACGCCGGCCCGAGGTCGGCCTTCGTCGCGCCGGAGTACAGGTCGTCGAGCACGCCGGCGATCTGCACACCGGTCGCGGCGAGCACGGCCCCGTTCACGGCCCGCTGCGTGGCGACGACCTGACCGCGCAGGGCCTCACGCACCCGGTCGCGGTCGCGCGGGTCGACGGTCCAGGCGTCGTACTCCTTCAGGTGCGGGAACTTCGCCTTCTGGGCATCGGTGAGGGTGCTCCTGGACAGCCGGAGCCACCTCTCGTCGTCGCTGGTCAGGGCGCCGTCCTCGACCGCGACCGAGCCGTCCCGGCTGTACAGCAGCTGGGTGGAGGCGGCGGCCTCGGAGCCGTTCCAGGCGAGGGTGTTCCGGTCGATCCAGACCGCCTTGGACGTGCTCAGGTCGAGCGCGGCCGAGGTGCCCGCCGGCTGCGGGAGCAGGTACTTCTCCTGGCCGCTCAACAGCCACACCTCATGGCCGTACGTCTTGAGGTCGAGCGACTGGTCGGCGGGCAGGTCCTTCTCGTCGCCCTTGTGGAGGATGTAGCTGAGGCTGGTGGCACCGTCGCTGAGCGGTACCTCGAAGACCGCACCATACGTATCAGTCTTGACCGGCTTCAGGGGCTTCGACCACTCGGTGGGCTGGGCGGCGCCCGTCCACACGTGCAGGCCCCAGCCGTCGTAGTTGCCGTCGGCGCGGTGGTAGTGCAGGACGGCCTTGGTCCTGTCGGGCGCCGGGTGGTCCGGGCGCTCGGTGGTGACGGTCTCCTTGCCCTGCTCGATCCAGACCTCGCCGGTCCTGGTGACGTCGATCGTGCGGTCGGTGGCGACGTCCTTGTCGCCGTCCTTGTCGACGACGAGGAAGCCGACGGTCGAGGCGCCGGGCTTGAGCTTGACCCAGGCGAAGGCGCCGTAGGCGTCCCGGCCGGTGAAGGGGTGGCTGTCGGGCCACTGGGTGGCCTCGCCGTCGGCGAGGTCGCCCCAGGCGTACAGGCCCCAGTCGGCGTAGTCGCCGTCGGCGCGCTTGTAGTGGACGATCGCGTAGTCGCGGGAGGAGGCGCCGGGCGGAGGCTCGGCCGGCGGGGTGCCGGTGGTGGAGGCGGCCAGGGCGCTCGCGGTGCGGCCGGACGAGTCGACCACGACGGCCTTGTAGCGCAGGGCCGTGCCAGGCGGTACGTCGTCGGCGACGGTCTGGGTGACCTTGTACGGGGCGTGGTCGGCGGAGCCGAGCGTCTGCCACCTGCCGTTGCCCACCTGGGCGGCGAAGACGACGCGGTTGAGCCGGCCGCCGTCGACGTCGGCGGAGAGCTCCACCGTGCCGGTGGCGCCGGCCACCGGGGCCTTCAGGGTGATCGTCGGAGCGGTGGCGGGCGCGGCGAGGCGGCCGGACGCCTTGAGCACGATCGCCGAGCCGGGCGGGACGGTGACGGTGAGCTTCCTGTCACCGTCGCTCTTCAGGGAGTCGTCGGTGCCGTAGACGCCCTTGAAGGTCATGCCGGCCGAACCGGTCGCGAAGGTCGCCGTCCTCGCCTCGTCCGCGTTGTTGACGGCGACGACGTACTCGATGCCGCTCTGGGCGTCGGTGCGGGAGAAGGCGTACACGCCCGGGCCGTCGGCCGCGTAGCGCTGCTCCTGGACGCCGTCGGCCAGGGCGGGGTGTGCCTTGCGGAGCCCCGCGAGAGCACTGATCTGCCGGTAGAGCGGTGCTCTCGTGTCGTAGGCGTCCTCGGCGTGGGTGCGGTCGGTGCCGATCAGGTCGTCGTCGAGGTAGTCGGCGGTGCGGGAGGCGAACATGCTCTGCCGGGCGTCCTTGTCACCGCCCGCGCCGGTGAAGCCCTGCTCGTCGCCGTAGTAGACGACGGGGTTGCCGCGGCTGAGGAACATCAGCTCGTTGGCGAGCCGGTCCTTCCTCAGCAGCTCGGCGTCGGTGGCCTTCGGGTCGTCCTGCTTCAGGAAGTGCCCGATGCGGCCCATGTCGTGGTTGCCGAGGAAGGTGACCTGCTCGTACGCGTTGGCCTTGTCGGTCGTGTACTTGTAGTCGTCGCCGAAGACGCTCGCGAGCTGCTGCGCGCTGCCGCCCTGGGAGACGTACTGCCGGGCCGCCTCCTGGAAGGGGAAGTCGAGCGTGGCGTCGAGGCGGCCCCGGGTGACGTACGGGGCGGTGACGTCCGTGTCGGCCGAGTAGACCTCGCCGAACATGAAGAAGTCGTCGCGGCCCCGTTCGGCGGCGTAAGCGTCCAGGGCGGTCGCCCACTGCGTCCAGAACTCCGTGTCGACGTGCTTCACGGTGTCGATCCGGAAGCCGTCGACGTCGAAGTCCCGCACCCAGCGCTGGTAGATCCGCTCCATGCCGCGCACGACCTCGGGCCGCTCGGTCCACAGGTCGTCGAGGCCGGAGAAGTCGCCGTGCGCGGAGCTCTCACCGGCGAAGGTGGAGTCGCCGCGGTTGTGGTACATCGTCGGGTCGTTGAGCCAGGACGGGACCTTGTTCTTCCGGGTCACCTTCGGCGTGCGCGGGAAGGAGCCGCTGTCGACGCGGGGGAAGTCCCGCCGCCCGTCCGCGTAGTCGGCGTCGTCGAAGGGCACGCCGTCCTTCGTCAGATACGGGAAGGCGCCCTTGGAGAGGTAGTCGTAGGACTTCTCCTCGTAGTCGACGACGTCCGCCGTGTGGTTGGTGATGACGTCGAAGAAGACCTTCATGCCCTTGGCGTGGGCCTTGTCGATGAGGGTTTCGAGGTCTTCATTGGTGCCGAAGTGCGGGTCGACCTGGGTGAAGTCGGTGATCCAGTACCCGTGGTAGCCGGCGGAGGCGTTCGCGCCGGTGCCCTGCACGGGCTGGTTCTTGAAGATCGGGGCCATCCACAGGGCGGTGGTGCCCAGGCCCTTGATGTAGTCGAGCTTCCGGGTCAGGCCCTTGAGGTCGCCGCCCTGGTAGAAGCCCTTGTCGGTGGGGTCGTAGCCGGTGGACAGGCGTGAACCGGTCAGCCCGCCCTTGTCGTTGCGCGGGTCGCCGCCCGCGAAACGGTCCGGCAGGACGAAGTAGAACTGCTCACGGGTGGCGTCGTGGCGGGCGGGCTCGGCGGCGAGCCTCGCGTCGGACGGGGGCGCCGGTGGGGTGGCCGCCCCGGCGGCGAGAGGCTGGACGAGTGCTGCGGCCAGCGCGGTGGCGGTGACCGCAGCGACCCGTCCGGCACGGGAGGTTCGGCGCCTGGACGGCACCGGCCATCTCGGTATCACTGACGTGGACTCCTTGCGATTGCGGCTCTCTCGGGTCCGACCCCGCGCGAACGTATCGCCGCCGAAACACTTTCAGCAAGAGTCCTGCAACTGCTGGAAAGAATTTTCAGCAGCGCGGTGTGGCCGCGTGGATCGCCAAGGCGGTGTTCGAGCCCAGCGTGGCCGTCAGCTGCCCGCTGGAGTTCACCGTCACGGTCGTGTTGTTCTGCACGTCGCAGTACGTCCCCGCAGGCATCGACGTCTGGTACGTCCGGGTCAGGGAGCCCGGCTCGTGGTTGATGGCCACGAACCCCTTGCCGCCGCGGCCGAAGGCGATGGCGTCGCCCCCGTTGTCCCACCAGTCGGTGACAGCTTCGCCGCGGGTGGCGTTGCGGAAGGCGACCATGGACTTGATCTCCGGCCAGTTGTGCTGACACTTCCAGCCGTCCTGCCAGCAGGCGTTGACCTGGCCGCCGTTCGGCGGGCCGGCGTCGTGGTCGGTGAACTCGTAACCGGAGTTGATGTCGGGCGCACCGTAGGGCCAGGCCAGCATGAAGACGTGGGCCAGCGTGTAGTTCGCACCGTCCTTGTAGCTGAGGGTGGAGCCGTTGCGCTCGGTGTCGTGGTTGTCGACGAAGACGCCGGAGACGCCGCTGTTCATGTAGCCCCAGCCCTCGCCGTAGTTTTTCAGATAGGCGAGGTTCTCGCTGTTGAAGACCCGCTTGAGGTCGTAGGCGTAGCGGAACTCCTGGACGTCGCCGTTGCCGGTGTACTCGGTGGGCTGGACGGCCTCGCCGGCTCCGTGGATGACCTCCTGCTTCCAGTACGCCGACGGATTGCTCAGCCGCGACTTGATGTGCGCCAGGTCGGCGGCGTCCATGTGCTTGGCCGCGTCGATGCGGAAGCCGTCCACGCCGAGGGAGAGCAGGTCGTCCATGTACCCGGCGATCGCCCCGCGGACGTAGTTCTCGCCGGTGTCGAGGTCGGCGAGGCCCACCAGTTCGCAGTGCTGGACGTTCCAGCGGTCCTGGTAGGAGCTGATCCGGCTCGTACAGTCGTCGAAGTCGTACGACGAGTACAGGCCCGGGTAGGTGTACTTCGTGTACGACGAGCCGCCGGTGCCGGTGCCGTCGCCCGCCGCCATGTGGTTGATCACCGTGTCGACGACGACCTTCACACCGGCCGCGTGGCAGGTGTCGACCATGTTCCGGAAGGCCGCGCGGTCGCCGAGCCGGCCGGCGATCTTGTAGCTGACCGGCTGGTACGAGGTCCACCACTGCGGGCCCTGTATGTGCTCGGCGGGCGGGGAGACCTGGACGTAGCCGTATCCGGCGGGCCCGAGGGTGTTGCCGCACTCGCGGGCGACGGAGGCGTACTTCCACTCGAAGAGGACGGCGGTGACGTCCTTGGTGCCAGGTGGGGAGGCCTGGGCGCCAGTCGGGTTCATGACAACCGCAGCCGCGGCGAGCGCGACGGCGGCGGCGAGGTGTCTGCGTGCCATGTGGGGTTTCCTTCTTCGTTGAAGGACTGTTGACGGTTCTTGCTGCAAGGTTCAGAAACCTTGCGGTGACGCAGATGGTAAGGGCCCGCCGCCCCGAAGGGCAGCGGGCCGTGCCAAATTCAACGGAAAGTCAGGCGGCAGAGCAGAGGGCGGATCAGGCGGTGGTCCACCACACCGTGGTGTCGGCGGGCACCTTCGCCTCGTCGTCAACGTGGACGATCTCCCCGCTCGCGACCAGCATCCGCCCGTACGCCGGCATCGCCACCGACTCGCCGGTGGTGTTCGCCACGCACACGAACTCCCCGCGCCGGAAGGCGAGCACGCCCTCGGGTGCCCGCAGCCACTCCACGGACGCGCCGGCTCCGAGGTCGGGCTGCTCCCGGCGCACGGCGAGCGCGGCCCGGTACAGCTCCAGGGTCGAGCCGGGCGCGCCGGTCTGCGCCTCGACGCTCAGCTCGCCCCAGCCCTCCGGCTGCGGCAGCCAGCTGCCCCCGTCGCCGAAGCCGTACGACGACCCGGTCCTGCTCCAGGGGATCGGCACCCGGCATCCGTCACGGAAGCCGTCCTGGCCCGCGCCCCGGAAGTACGCCGGGTCCTGGCGCACCTCGTCGGGCAGGTCCACGACGTCCGGAAGGCCCAGCTCCTCGCCCTGGTAGATGTAGGCCGAGCCGGGCAGCGCCAGCATCAGCAGGGTCGCGGCCCGGGCCCTGCGCAGGCCCAGCTCCCGGTCGCCGGCCAGACGGATCTGGGTGCCGAGGCCGGGCGGGTTGGCGAACCGGGTGGCGTGCCGGGTCACGTCGTGGTTGGACAGGACCCAGGTGGCGGGGGCGCCGACCGGGCGCATGGCGTCCAGGGTGCGGTCGATGACCTCGCGCATCTCCGCGGCGTCCCAGTGGGTGCTGAGGTACTGGAAGTTGAAGGCCTGGTGCAGCTCGTCCGGGCGGACGTAGTTGGCGGTGCGCTCGATGGTCGGCGTCCAGGCCTCGGCGACGAAGATGCGCCCACCCGAGTACTCGTCGAGGATGCGCCGCCACTGCCGGTAGATCTCGTGCACCCCGTCCTGGTCGAAGAACGGCATGACATCGTTGCCCAGCAGCTTCACCTGGTCGTGGGATCCAAGGTCGGGCAGCCCCTCCGCCTTCACCAGGCCGTGGGCGACATCGATCCGGAAGCCGTCGACGCCCATGTCCAGCCAGAAGCGCAGGATGGAACGGAACTCGTCGCCGACCGCCGGGTGCTCCCAGTTGAAGTCGGGCTGCTCGGGGGCGAAGAGGTGCAGGTACCACTCACCGTCCGGGACCCGCGTCCAGGCCGGACCGCCGAAGATCGACTCCCAGTCGTTGGGAGGGAGTTCGCCGTTCTTCCCCTTGCCGGGGCGGAAGTGGTAGCGGTCCCGCAGCGGTGAGCCCGGGCCCTCCGCGACGGCCCGCTTGAACCACTCGTGCTGGTCGGAGGAGTGGTTGGGCACGAGGTCGACGATGATCCTCAGGCCCAGCTCATGGGCGTCGCGGATCAGCGCGTCGGCGTCCAGGAGGTTGCCGAACATCGGGTCGACGGCCCGGTAGTCGGCGACGTCGTAGCCGGCGTCGGCCTGCGGCGAGGCGTAGAAGGGGCTGAGCCACACGGCGTCCACGCCGAGGTCGCGCAGGTACGGCAGGCGGGTGCGGACACCTTCCAGGTCGCCCATGCCGTCGCCGTTGCTGTCGGCGAAGCTGCGCGGGTACACCTGGTAGATCACCGCGTCCCGCCACCAGTCGCGACGCTTGGCGACGGCCACGGCGGACGTGGGGGTGGGGGCAGGTGCGGCTGAGTGCTGGCTCATGTCGTCCTTGATGCGTAACTGAGGTGTGGTCATGTGAGCGTGAGGCGGGTGGGTGACGAGGCGGCCGCGGCACAGCGGGGTCGGATGGGCACCGCGGCCACCTCGGGCTTCTGGAGGGCGGATCGGCAGCGTCCCAAGGGGCGCGGGACTCTATCGATATGCGGCTCCGCCGCGTGGGCGCGACCGGCCACGACGGCCCCGCAGCCGGCCGACAAGCGAAGTCACCCCTTCGTGCCGCCGGCGGTGAGCCCGGTCACCAGGTTCTTCTGCACGAGGTAGAAGAACAGGGCAGCCGGTATCGCGATCAGTACAGCCGTCGCGGCCATCAGGTTCCGCTGCGCGTCGTGCTCGCTCACGAACGTCTGGAGACCGACGGCAAACGTGTACTTGTCGTCACTCAGCAGGAACGTCGAAGCGAACGCGACCTCACCGAAGGCCGTGAGGAAGCTGTAGAACGCCGCGACCGCGAGGCCCGGCTTGGCGAGCGGCAGGATGAGCCGCGCGAACGTGCCGAAGGGTGTCAGCCCGTCGACGCGCCCGGCCTCGTCGATCTCGAACGGGATGGTGTCGAAATAGCCCTTCATCAGCCAGGCGCAGTACGGCACGATCGTGGTGCAGTTGACAAGGATGAGACCAAGGTAGCTGTCGATGAGCTGCAGATCCGAGAGGATCTGGTACATCGGCACGATCAGTACCGCGATCGGGAACATCTGGGTGACGAGCAGCATCCACATCAGCTTCCGGTAGCCGGGGAACCGCATGCGCGAGACCGCGTAGCCGGTGGACGCGGCGACGACGACGCCGATGAACGTCGTGCCCAGCCCCACGATCAGCGTGCTCTTCAGCCAGTGGAAGAAATTGGTGTCCTGCAGGACGAACGCGTAGTTGTCGAGCGCCATCTTGCCCCAGATGCGTCCGGGGTGGAGGTAGTCGTCCTTGTCCGGGCCGAGGGACAGGAAGACCAGCCAGGCGATCGGGAAGAGCGCGGTCAGGCTCGCGCCGATCAGGACGGCGTGCGAGACGAGGGAGGTCGTGCGGCTGTGCTCGCCGCGGCGGCGGGTGGTCGTACTCATGTCGGACTCCTGCCTCAGATCGCGAGCTGCTGGTCGTTGCGGTTCAGCCAGCGGCGGTAGAAGGACGTGAAGACGATCAGGATGGACAGGAGCAGGATTCCGTAGGCGGCGGACTGGGCGTAGTCGCGCGGCTGCTGTCCGAAGCCCAGCTGGTAGGCCCAGGTCACGAGGATCTGGGCCTCCGGGGCGGTGTTGCCGAACAGCAGGAAGATGATGGCGAACTGGTTGAAGGTCCAGATCACGCCGAGGAGCACGACCGTGGTGCTGACGGACCGCAGGCCGGGCAGGGTGATGTGGCGAAAGCGCTGCCAGGCGTTGGCGCCGTCCATCTCGGAGGCCTCGTACAGGCTCGCGTCGATCGACTGGAGTCCGCCGAGCAGCGAGACCATCATGAACGGCACGCCGCACCAGGTGTTGACCATGATCGCGGCGAACCGCTGCCAGGTGGTGTCCTCCAGCCACAGCGGTGTCGGCAGGTGCAGGAAGTCCAGGCCGGAGTTGATGACGCCGCCGTCGGCGAGCATGAACCGCCAGCCGAACACGGTGACGAAGGTCGGCACGGCCCAGGGCAGGACCAGGATCATCCGGTAGAGGGTGCGCCCGCGCAGCTTCTGGTTGAGCAGCAGGGCGAGACCGAGACCGATGCCGTAGTGCAGGGCGACACAGGCCGCCGTCCAGAAGACCGTCCACAGGACGTGCGACCAGAAGCGGTCGTACGCCGTCGGGCCCCACAGGATGTCGGCGTAGTTGTCCAGGCCGATGAACTTGTAGGTGGCGTCGATCTGATTGACGCCGATCGTGCGGGCGGTGTTCAGGCTGGTGGCGTCGGTGAGGGTGAGGTACAGGCCGTACGCCAGCGGGTACAGCACGAGGACGCCGAGGACGACCGCCACCGGCGCGATCATCGCGTAGGCGTACCAGTGCTTGTGGAAGCCGTTCTTCAGCCGGCTGCCCGGCCCGGGCCGCGGTTCCCGCTCACCGCGCCGCTTGCCGGTCGCTCGGTCGATGACGACTGTCATGGTTCGGCACCTTCTGGAGGTTCAAGGAGTTCGGAGGGGAGCCGCCCGGGCTCGGGCGCGGCCGGTGGCCGCCGGGCCTCCTCCCCCATGACCGGGGGATCCGGCGGCCACGCGGCGGTCACTTGGAGAAGTCCGGCACCAGCTTGGTCATGGCGGTCTCGGCGTCGCCGAGGCCCTTGTCCAGGGACTCCTTGCCGCCCGCGATCTCGATCAGCTCGTCGTCGAGCGGACCCCACAGCGAGCTGTACTCGGGCAGCGCCGGGCGCGGCTGGGCGGAGGACAGCACGCCCTGGTAGCCGGCGATGCCGGGGTCGGCCTTGACCTTCGCGGTGTAGGCGTCCTCGCGCGTGGGGAGCGTGGAGTTCTTCAGCGCGATGGTCTCCTGGGCCTTCGCCGAGGTCATGAACTTCACGAACTTCAGCGAGGCCTCCTGGTGGGCCTTGTCCGAGCCCGCGTACACGGAGAGGTTGTGGCCGCCGGTCGGGGCGCCCGTCTTGCCGGTGGAGCCGGCCGGGACGGTGGCGATGCCGAGGTTGTTCTTGTCCTTGAAGGCCGAACCCTTGTAGAAGTTCGTGATCTCCCACGGGCCCTGGACGATCGAGGCGACCTTGCCGCTGACGAACGCCTCCTGGATGTGGGCGTAGGCGTCGGCGGTGGTGTCGGCCTTGTGCAGGCCCTTGCCCTTGAAGAGGCTCTGCCACGTGCCGTAGGCCTTCTTGGCGGCGGGCGAGGTGATGGTGATCTTCTTGGCGTCGACGTCGACGGTGTCGGTGCCCTCGCCGTAGAGGAAGGACTGGGCGTAGTAGGCCTGGGTGGAGCCCCAGTAGCCGTCGGCGCCGGTCTTGTCCTTGATGGTGGCGGCGGCCTTCTTCAGGTCGTCCCAGGTCTTGGGGGCTTCGACGCCGGCCTTCTTGAACAGGGCCTTGTTGTAAACGAGGGCCAGGGTGTCCGTGGTGAAGGGGACGCCGTAGGTCTTGCCCTCGTATTTGGCCTGCTCGATCAGGCTGGGCTGGAACTTGTCCTGCTCGGCGAGGGCCTCGGTGCCGTCCAGCGGCGCGAAGAAGCCCTTCTTGGCGAAGGCCGGGGTCCAGCCGACCTCGGAGCGCAGCACGTCGGGGGCGCCCTTGGAACCGGCGGCGGTGTCGAACTTGTTCTGCGCCTGGTCGAAGGGGACGTTGACGTAGTTGACCTTGATGCCCTTGTTGGCGGCCTCGAACTCCTTGACCAGGGCCTTGTAGGTCGGCGCCTCGTTGGTGGCGTTGGAGGTGTCCCACCAGGTGATGGTGACCGGGCCGTCGGCCTCGTCGCCGCTGTCGCTCCCGCCGCACGCCGTCGCCGCCAGGGCGAGGGACGCCACCAGCGCGGTGGCCGCTATGCCACGCCGCATGAGTTCTCCTTGAGGGTGAAAGCCCGTTTCGTGCTGCCGACTGCGCCGTTGGCCGCCGGGCGTCGGTGAGATTAGCCGCGCTGCAACGACTTGCGAAAGACCTTGCAGCAAAAAGTTGCAAGCGGTGCGGATGGTTACCCCGCCGTGACCTCTTTCGGGTCTCATCCGGATCTACTCCTGACCGTTGCGGAACGGGGATTTCCGGCTGTCGGGCGGGGAGTCGGGCAGTTGTGCAAGACTCTGCAAGCACTTGCCATCCGTTGCCGCCGAGGGAATCATCCGTTGCGGATCGGACGCCGACCACGACTTCGAGGGACCGCGATGACCAAGCAACCCGCAGCGGGCCGTGCGCCGGCCCGCACCAGGCGTCCCGTCGGTGTGCAAGCGGAACCCCGGCCGCTACAGTCCAGTGCTGTGACCACACGGCTTGCCGACATCGCTGCTCAGGCGGGGGTGAGCGAAGCGACCGTCAGCCGCGTCCTCAACGGGAAGCCGGGCGTCGCCGACACCACCCGCCAGTCCGTGCTGGCCGCCCTCGACGTGCTGGGCTACGAACGCCCGGTGCGGCTGCGGCAGCGCAGTGAGGGCCTGGTGGGTCTGATCACCCCCGAGCTGGAGAACCCGATCTTCCCGGCCCTGGCGCAGGTCATCGGCCAGGCGCTGACCCGGCAGGGCTACACGCCGGTGCTGGCCACGCAGACGCCGGGCGGCTCGACCGAGGACGAGCTCACGGAGATGCTGGTGGACCGCGGGGTCGCCGGCATCATCTATGTCTCCGGGCTGCACGCGGACACCTCCGCCGACATGCAGCGCTACGACCGGCTGCGCGCGCAGGGCGTGCCGTACGTGCTGGTCGACGGCTTCTCGCCGAAGGTGCAGGCGCCGTTCATCTCCCCCGACGACCGCGCGGCGATGAACCTCGCGGTGACGCACCTGGTGTCCCTCGGGCACACGCGGATCGGTCTGGCTCTGGGGCCCAAGCGCTTCGTGCCCGTGCAGCGCAAGATCGAGGGGTTCGTACGCACCATGCAGGACCAGTTGGGGCTGGGTGCCGAGGCCGTCGAGACGGAGCTGGTCCAGCACTCCCTCTACACCCTGGAGGGCGGGCAGGCCGCGGCCACGGCGCTGATCGAGCGGAACTGCACGGCCGTGGTGTGCGCCAGCGACATGATGGCGCTGGGCGCGATCAGGGCGGCTCGCCAGCGCGGCCTGGAGGTTCCGAAGGACGTCTCCGTGGTCGGCTTCGACGACTCGCCGTTGATCGCCTTCACCGACCCGCCGCTGACGACGATCCGCAAGCCGGTCCCGGCGATGGGCCAGGCGGCGGTCCGTACGCTGCTGGAGGAGATCGGCGGGACGCCCGCGCCCCACAGCGAGTTCGTGTTCATGCCGGAACTGGTGGTGCGCGGTTCGACCGCTTCGGCGCCCGGGGACCGCGCTCGCTCCTGAGGTTCCCGGCTGGATTTCGCCGCAGAACATGCGGTCCGCACCAGTGCGGGGGATGATCGGGGGAACAGGGCTTTTCTGGCAGACTTTGTGCCTATGGGTGACACGACCGTGACGACGCTGGACGGCCGGCAAGCGGCCGTTCCGGACCCGGTCGCGGCCGATCCGGGAAGGGGCCTCCTCCCCCGGCTGCGCACCCCCCGCCGGCCCCGCTTCTGGTTCGAGATCCTGCTGATCGCGGTGAGTTACTGGACGTACTCGCTCGTCCGCAACGCCGTGCCCGAGCAGAAGGCCGAGGCGCTGCGCAACGCCGACTGGATCTGGCAGACCGAGCACGCTCTGGGCATCGCCGTCGAGGAGTCGGTGAACCGGGCCGTGAACTCGGTGACTTGGCTGATCATCGGCATGAACTACTACTACGCGACGCTGCACTTCGTGGTGACGCTGGGTGTGCTGGTGTGGCTGTACCGTCGCCATCCCGGCCGGTACGCGGCGACCCGCCTGGTGCTGTTCGCGACGACCGCCGTCGCCCTGGTCGGTTACTACCTGTATCCGCTCGCACCCCCACGGCTGATGAACGGCGGCGACTTCATCGACACGGTCATGGTCCACCAGACCTGGGGGTCGATGGCGTCCGGCGACCTGAAACACATGTCCAACCAGTACGCCGCGATGCCGTCGATGCACATCGGCTGGTCCACGTGGTGCGGCCTGACGATCTTCGCCCTGGCGACGGTCCCCTGGGTGCGGGTGCTGGGCCTTCTGTACCCGGCGCTGACGCTGGTGGTCATCGTCGCCACGGCGAACCACTTCTGGCTGGATGCCGTCGGTGGCGTGCTCTGCCTGTCCTTCGGTTTCGCGGTGGCGGGTGTCTGGTACGGGAGGCTTCCGTACGCCCTGCCGAGAGACGTACCGAGGCGTGACACCGACAGGCCACGCAGGCGTCCCGCCCCGGAACCCTCCACCAAGCGCTGACCGCCGTCGGCCCCGGCGGTGCCCAACCGGCCCGGCCATCACGAATCAGACCCGGGGAGGCGCCGCCCGCCAGGCGCGCGGCGGACAGGTCGTCGGGTACCGCGCGCGGGCAGGGCGCGATGATGTTCGCCGCCACGCCGGGCCGCAACGGGCCGGCACGGCGGCGGAACCGCCATAGCCGATGAGCCACCGGCGGCCACGGACGCGCCCGGCCCGAAGGCGCCGCCACACGCCCGCCCGGCAGCCGGGCCGCAGCGGTCCGCGCGGTGACGACGAAAACCCCGTCAACGCCGACGAGCGGCCGAGCGGGCCCGCTCGCGAGAGCCCGCTCGTGCCGTGGCTGACCTCCCCGGCCGAGGCTCTGTCGGCGTCGAGCGCGGGCCGGGCGGACCGGGCGTTCGAGGTGGGCCTGACGGAGTTCGTGAAGCACGCGAGGGAGGTGCGGGCCGGTACCTGCCGGCAGTGACCGCGCTAACGCTCCGCCACTCCGTAGAACAGCTCGTCCACCACGCTCCGGGCCCGGCGGGCCGTTCGCCGGTACGCGTCGAGCATGTCGCCGGCGTGGCCGGGGCCGTAGCCCAAGTACCGTCCCACGGCGGCCAGTTCGCGGGGCTCCGTGGGGAACGTGTCGGCCGCCCGGCCGCGTACCAGCATGACCGCGTTGCGGACGCGGGTCGCGAGGACCCAGGCCTCGTCCAGGACCGCCGCGTCCTCGTCCCCGATGAGGCCGGCCGTGCGCGCGGCGGCCAGGGCCTGACGCGTCCGGGTCGTGCGCAGGCCCGGCTCGGCCGCGCCGTGCCGCAGTTGCAGCAGCTGCACCGTCCACTCCACGTCGGACAGGCCGCCCGGCCCCAGCTTGGCGTGCAGCTTGGGGTCGGCGCCCCGCGGCAGCCGCTCGGACTCCATTCGGGCCTTCAGCCGCCGGATCTCGCGCACGGCCTCGTCGGCGAGCCCGTCCGCCGGGTAGCGCAGCGGGTCGATCAGCTCGATGAACCGGCGGCCCAGGTCCTCGTCCCCGGCGACGGGCTCGGCGCGCAGCAGTGCGTGCGACTCCCAGGTCAGGGCCCACCGGCGGTAGTACGCCGCGTACGAGGTGAGGGTCCGCACGAGCGGGCCGGACTTGCCCTCCGGGCGCAGGTCCGCGTCGATGAGGAGGGGCGGGTCGGCGCTGGGGATCTGGAGCAGCCGGCTCATCTCGGAGACGACCTTGCTGGCGGCCTGGGAGGCCTCCCGCTCGTCGACGCCGTCGCGCGGCTCGTGCACGAACAGCACGTCCGCGTCGGAGCCGTAGCCCAGTTCGTGTCCGCCGAAGCGGCCCATCCCTATGATCGCGAACCGGGTGGGCAGGCTGTCCCCCCACCCGTCGCGCACGACCGCGCGGAGCGTGCCGGCGAGGGTCGCGGCCGTCAGGTCCGACACCGCGCCGCCGACCCGGTCCACCAGGGCGCCCGGGTCGGCCTCGACGGGCTGCTCCTCGGTGCCGTAGGAGCCGACGATGTCGGCGGCGGCCGTACGGAACAGCTCGCGGCGACGCACACCGCGCGCGGCCGTGACCGCCTGGGCGGCGCCGTCGGCCCGGTTCACCGCGGCGAGTATCTCCTGCTCCAGATGGGCGCGGGAGCGCGGTTCGAGACCGCCTCCGTCCCCGTCGCCGAGCAGCGCCACCGCCTCCGGGGCGCGCATCAGCAGGTCGGGCGCGAGCCGGCCGGCGGACAGCACGCGGGCGAGGTTCTGCGCGGCGGCGCCCTCGTCCCGCAGCAGCCGCAGGTACCAGGGCGTCTTGCCGAGCGCGTCCGAGACCTTGCGGAAGTTCAGCAGACCCGCGTCCGGGTCGGCCGAGTCGGCGAACCAGCCCAGCAGGACGGGCAGCAGGGTGCGCTGGATGGCGGCCTTGCGGGTGACGCCGGACGCCAGGGCCTCCAGGTGGCGCAGGGCGGAGGCCGGGTCGGCGTAGCCGAGGGCGACCATGCGCTCCCGGGCCGCCTCGACGCTCAACCGGGCCTCACCGGTGGCGAGTTGGGCGACCGCGTCGAGCAGCGGCCGGTAGAACAGCTTCTCGTGCAGCCGCCGTACGACGGTGGCGTGCCGCTTCCACTCGCGCAGCAGCTCGGCGACCGGGTCGGTGCGCAGGCCGAGGGAGCGGCCGATGCGGCGCAGTTCGGCCTCGTCCTCGGGCACCAGGTGGGTGCGGCGCAGCCGGAACAGCTGGATCCGGTGCTCCATGGAGCGCAGGAAGCGGTAGGCCTCGTCGAGCTGGGCGGCGTCGGCCCGGCCGACGTATCCGCCGGCGGCGAGGGCCTTCAGCGCGTCGAGGGTGGTGCCGCTGCGCAGCGAGGTGTCGGCCCGGCCGTGCACCAGCTGGAGCAGCTGCACGGCGAACTCGACGTCCCTGAGGCCGCCGGGGCCCAGCTTCAGCTGGCGGTCGACCTCGGCGACGGGGATGTTCTCCACGACCCGGCGGCGCATCTTCTGCACGTCCGGGACGAAGTTCTCGCGCTCGGCGGCCTTCCACACCAGCGGCTGGACGGCGGCGACGTACTCCGCGCCGAGGTCGAGGTCACCGGCCACCGGGCGGGCCTTGAGCAGGGCCTGGAACTCCCAGGTCTTGGCCCAGCGCTGGTAGTAGGCGAGGTGGCTGGAGAGGGTCCGCACGAGCGGGCCGTTCCTGCCCTCGGGGCGGAGGTTGGCGTCCACGGGCCAGATGGACCCCTCGACGGTCGTCTCGGAGCAGATCCGCATCATGTGCGAGGCGAGCCGGGTCGCGGCGCGGACGGCCTTGGTCTCGTCGGCGCCCTCGACGGCCTCCCCGACGAAGATGACGTCCACGTCGGAGACGTAGTTCAGCTCGTGGCCGCCGCACTTGCCCATCGCGATGACCGCGAGCCGGCACAGGGCGACGTCCTCGGGCGCGGCCGCCCCGGCGATGCGGAGGGCGGCCCGCAGGGTGGCGGTGGCCAGGTCGGCGAGTTCGGCGGCGGACTCGGCGACGCCGGTGGTGCCGCACACGTCCCGGGCGGCGATGGACAGCAGGCAGCGCCGGTAGGCGACGCGCAGGGAGACGGCGTCGGTGGCCTCCGCGAGACCTGCCTCGAACTCCTCCACCCCGGGGTGCAGGTCGTGGGCCTCGTACATGACGAGCGCCTGCCAGTCGTCCGGGTGACGGATGAGGTGGTCGGCGAGGGCGGTGGAGGCGCCGAGGACACCGAGCAGCCGGTCGCGCAGCGGCTTGGACGAGATCAGCGTGTCGAGGAGCTCCCGGCGGGCACCGGGCTCGGGCTGGGCCTCCAGCAGCCGGACCAGTCCGAGCAGCGCGAGGTCGGGGTCGGCGGTGGCGCCCAGCGCGTCCAGCAGCACCGGGTCGTCGCGCAGGGGCGCGAGCTCGGCGCTGTCCAGGAGCCGCTCGGCGGCGGAGGCGTCGGTGAAGCCGTGCCGCAGCAGCCGCGTGAAGGTACTGCTCCTGCGCCCCGGCGCCGCCGTCATCCGAGCCTCCCTCGCACTGTTCCTCGGACTTGCATCGGATCAAGGTCTACGGGTTTGAGCCTAACCGCACGGGACGGGGAAGCGCCGATGAGTTCGGCGTGCGGACGGGGTCTGCACCTGTGAAGCCACAGGCCGGGAGAACCGGAGCCACAGGCCAGGAGGACGCTCATGACCACCATGCACCCGCAGACCCGTCTGGACCGCCGCTACAGCGACGAGACGGCCACCGCGACCGACTGGCAGGAGGCCGAGGCGCGGCTCGGGGCCGCCGAACTGTTCTGGATCACGACGGTGCGCCCGGACGGCCGCCCGCACGTCACCCCGCTGCCGGCGGTCTGGTCGGACGGCGCCCTGCACTTCTGCACGGGCCCGGAAGAACGCAAGGCCAGGAACCTCGCCGAGAACCCGCACGTCGTGCTGACCACCGGCACGAACACCTGGAACCAGGGCTACGACCTGGTGGTCGAGGGCGAGGCGACCCGCGTGACCGACGACGGGCGGCTACGCGAACTGGCCGCCGCGTGGGAGGCGAAGTACGGCAGTTTCTGGCACTTCGAGGTACGGGTGGGCTATTTCCACCACGGCGCGGGGCACGCGGCCGTCTACTCGGTGGCGCCGCGCACCGTTTTCGGCTTCGGTAAGGGGGAGCCGTTCAGCCAGACGAGGTGGCGGTTCGCCTGATGCCTGACGAAGGAGTCATGCCATGGACTTCACGCTCGAAGTCATCCCGCTGCCCGTGACCGACATCGACCGCGCCCGGGACTTCTACCGCGACAAGGTCGGCTTCCACGTGGACATCGACCAGGAGGTCATGCCCGGGATGCGGATCGTCCAGCTGACGCCTCCCGGCTCGGGCTGCTCGATCGCGCTCGGCGACTCGATCTGGGAGATGACTCCCGGACCCACCCCGGCCCCCGGTTCCTACCAGGGCCTGCAGCTGTGCGTCGCCGACATCAAGGCGGCCCACGCGGAACTCGTCGAACGCGGCCTCGACGTCTCGGAGCCGGTCCAGTACGCCCCCGATGACGGTGCCACGTTCATGCACTTCCAGGACCCGGACGGAAACGGCTGGGCGATTCAGGAGTACCGGCAGCGGGCGGAGAAGCCGCTGCACCTGCTTCTGGCGGAACTGAAGCGACAGCAGGGATGACCGGAAGGCTCACCGCCGCATTGTCACCGTCCGGCATACTGGCGTGTCAATTTGCCGGACGGTACGATGCGCGATATGGGCATGCCTCCGCTTGCGCTCGATAATTCGACCTTTATCAGCGCCCAGGAGTTCATCACTGCACAGAACCGTGGCGAGCGGAGTCGCGATCCATTCGCACGCCAATCCTATGTGGAATTGGTGCAGTCTCTTATTTTTCAGCCCGCGGTGAGAGTGATCCACCCGGTGCACCTCACTCCTGCCTCCGAACAGTTCGGTGACGAACCGTACCTTTTGCGGCGCCTGCTCGAACTCGGCCTGGTCACGCCGGTACAGGTCTTCGCCGACTCGGTGCAGCGTCTGGCCGCCGCGGAAACAGAGGTGCTCAGCACCTTGCAGACCCGCGGCGTGGAGGCGATGCTTTCGTTCTTACGCTCCATGGATGCCTGTGATCAGGAAGCGGAGGCGGCGGGAAACATCGGCCTCCGGAAGAGGATCCTGCAGTGGAATGATTTCCACCAGACGCAGATCCCCCATCATCTGGTGCGCGTGCCGACCTCGGACGGAATCGAACCGGACCGACTCGGCGAGTGGGCCCGCGCGACATCCGTCGCCATCGGTGAACTCTTCCGCCCGCTGATGCCGGGGGCAGTGGAGCCGTCGAACTTCATCGCGGCCCTGGCGAGGTCGCTCCGCTACCAGGCGCGAGCGACTGTCACCGGCCATGCCTACCAGCCGCACGGCCTCCGCCGGGATTTCGCGGTGACCAGCCAGATCCTCTCGGACGGCCTGGACGAGGAGACCGCGGTGGATGTGATCAAGCTGATTCGCGGCATCCATGAAAGCCTGAGCGAAAACGCGGGCCCCGCACGCTCTCGTCACCTCGAGTTGCTCCGCCTTGAATTACCGTTGGTGGGAGGGCGGTTGTGGAACAACGAAGAGGCGGGCCTGCGGACGGAGCGAGAATGGATCGACCTCGTCTGTGACCGCATCATGAGTTACCGGATGAAAGCGGGCTCCCTGAGGGAGCTCGTCCGCGGTATCAGGACCGAGGAGGACGTCCTCCGTTTTGAGCGTGACATCGAGGAGATCGCCCAGCAGCTCAACGAGCGCCTCGGACTGAGCACCGCCGACATCACGCCTCTGGAGAGCCAGCTTGCCGAGGGGGTTTCTTCGGTCGCGTCCACCGCGTCCGGTCTTCCCATGGTGGGCGGCCTCTGGATCGGCGCACGGGCCACGCTGAAGCGCTACTCGTTCCGTGGGAACACCACTCAGAAATTCGTCTACCAGGAGTACCTCAGCGCTTGGCGCCGCGCGAGCCGCTGAGGTGCGGCGCCGGCCGACCGGGCTGCTCACATGAAACAGCGGTTCGGCTCGAACCTCCGCACGTAGTCCAGGGTCGGTTTGAGTTCGGTCACCGTTTCCTCGGCCACCAGCCGCTCACGCAGCACATAGGCGACCATGTCGACTTCGGTCCACCGGGTCAGGCATGCCTGGGCGTTCTCTCCCAGGCGACTGACCACCGGGTCCACGAGGACCCTCCGGATCATCTCGCCGTGACACACCTTCTCATTGTTCAGGGGGAAAATGTAATCCTCCAAAAACTCGGAGCGCAGTGCCGTGCGAACGCCCCAGAACCTTTCGCTCTCCAGCGGATCGGAACTCAGGAAATCATGATCGGCGAGAAATTTACGGGTGGACCTGAAGACCAGTGAATTGAAGTTGCGGACGTACCTGGCCACGTCCGTTTCTTGGTTCAACAGGACGTAGAGGTACTGGAGTTCCTCCAGGAAGGCGTAGTCCCCGACGGGCAGGCGCAGCAGTTCGAGCGCGTCGTCCGGGAGCTCGGACGGCGACAGGTTCAGGCCGGTGATCGTGAACAGGGTGTCCTCGAAGAAGCCGGTCACGATGTCCGCCAGCAGCACCGCGCGTGCTGCTTGGTTCAAACCGGGAACGCGTTTGCGCGCGATGTCGGCGGCTTGCCTCACGGTTTCCGCCGACAACCGGCCTGCCGTGAAGCGCTCGATGTCGTCGGCCTGGTCGAAGTGTCCCTTCTCGGCGTTGTGCGCGAAAGGCCAGCGATTGATGTCGTGCAGCCAGGAGAACAGCAGCACCTCCGACCGCGGCAAGCTGCGTTCTTCCCCTAACGACAAGGCCAGGGAAGCCACCCTCGTGACATGTTCGTAGCGCGAGAAGGCAAGAGTTCGAGGGTCGCCCCCATTGGGGTGCACCGTGACAAAACCGGTGATGCTTCGCAATCGCTTCGCGGCGTAGGTCAACCAAGTCGGAAGGAGTTCCGACACCATCGTTCCAGAGCTAATCATTGCCGCCTTCCCTGCCGAACCTACCGAGCCAGGCACGCTCTGCTGAGATTGATTCGGGTAGAAGTTCGATCTGATACTTGTGCAGTGTCAGGCTGATCAATGACTGCTGTGCCTTCCCACAGGTCCGGACGCGTCGGCCAGGGAGTACCTCAAGCCGGGAGGTGCTGCCTCCCAGTTGACTCGCGATCCATGAAAGCGGCTCGTCCGGCACCTCCGGTTGCAGGGTCTGAGATCGGCACAGGGCCCGCTGGGCCGTTGGGCAGTTGCAGGGCAGGCACTGCTCCGCAGCGCCGCGCCGATGGTCCCACACTCCGAGGGCTTCTGCTTTTCCGGTGGCCAATGCGATGGCGCACGAGGTGCTCCGGTAGACCGGGTATCCGACGGCAGCCGCGGCGGTGTTGATGTCCGCCCAGGCCCCGTCGTCCCACATCTCGTCACATGCCCGGGAGCGCCCTTCGAGCAAACCGGTCTCGATCAGTTCCTGCTGAGCGATTCCCGCTCCGGCGGAGAGGCCGATGGCAACCGAACAGCGGTACTCCGAAGCCTTCAGCCTCCGTACCGTCCGGATCGCCCAGTCGGCGGACGGCACACTGCTGCGGACGATCGGCCGCCAGAAGTGCACCATCGTTATGTTGTCGAAGTCCCGGCAGCTGAATCCGGCGTCAAAGGTCTCGTCCGGGGTGAGGACCGGCCCGCGCTCCGTCCGTAATCGCATGGTCGTGCGATGAAAGGACTGCGAGCAGAAGACGACAATGGCGATGTTCAGGGCGTCGAGGGCCTCCGCGAGGGCTCGTGGCATACGCCCTTTCGTCACCACCACCAGAGGCCGAGCGAGACCGGCACCGGCCAGTTCGCTCGCGAATCCGCGAAGGTATTCCTGATTGGTGGCGGTCAGCAGCATATCCGTGTAATTACCCAAGCAGACAGGGGTGGAATCCATGTCATGGCTCAGGTCGCCGCGCGTTTCATCGAGGTACTCGCACAACATTTCCACTGCTCGCCCCGGAGTAACCCTCGGCCTGGGCTGCTGCGCCTTCAGTCCGATCGGACCGAGATAGCAGTAGGCGCAATTCGCGGGGCAGCCGATGATCGGGTCGACGCTGATCCATGTGTCATGCTCGGCGATGATGGGCACATGCTTGCGAAGCGCTTCTCCGGTCGTCAATTCGCTGCACCCCTGTCCAGTGGTGGTCCGAAACGGCGACGAGCGGTGAATATTCTAGCGTCGGTGGCGTGACCACAGGCCTTGAGTGACACAGCTTTCGACAGCTTTCGAGACACCTCGGGGCCGACGGTCCCCGACCGTCGGCCCCGGGTTTAAGTCGCGGAAATCCGCGCCGGCCGTCCTTACAGCGCCGGAAGGTTCTTCCGCAGCTCGAACGCCGTGACCTCCGAGCGGTACTCCTCCCACTCCTGCCGCTTGTTGCGCAGGAAGAAGTCGAAGACATGCTCGCCGAGCGTCTCGGCGACCAGGTCGCTGCGCTCCATCAGGGTCAGGGCCTCGCCGAGGTTCTGGGGCAGCGGCTCGATGCCCATCGCACGGCGCTCGGCATCGGAGAGGGCCCAGACGTCGTCCTCGGCGCCCGGCGGGAGTTCGTAGCCCTCCTCGATGCCCTTCAGACCGGCGGCCAGGAGGACGGCGTAGGAGAGGTACGGGTTCGCCCCGGAGTCCAGGGAGCGGACCTCGACCCGGGCGGAGCCGGTCTTGCCGGGCTTGTACATCGGGACGCGGACCAGCGCCGAGCGGTTGTTGTGGCCCCAGCAGATGTACGAGGGGGCTTCGCCGCCCGCGCCCGCCGTGCGCTCCGCGCCGCCCCAGATGCGCTTGTAGGAGTTGACCCACTGGTTGGTGACCGCCGAGATCTCCGCCGCGTGCCGCAGCAGGCCCGCGATGAAGGAGCGGCCCACCTTCGAGAGCTGGTACTCCGAGCCCGACTCGTAGAAGGCGTTGCGGTCGCCCTCGAAGAGGGAGAGGTGGGTGTGCATGCCGCTGCCGGGGTGCTCGGAGAACGGCTTCGGCATGAAGGTCGCCTGGACGCCCTGCTCCAGCGCCACCTGCTTCATGACCAGGCGGAACGTCATGACGTTGTCGGCCGTCGAGAGCGCGTCGGCGTAGCGCAGGTCGATCTCCTGCTGGCCGGGCGCGCCCTCGTGGTGGGAGAACTCGACGGAGATGCCCATCGACTCCAGCATGGTGATCGCCTGGCGGCGGAAGTCCATGCCGACGTTGGTCGGGGTGTGGTCGAAGTAGCCGGAGTTGTCGGCGGGCGTCGGACGGCTGCCGTCCAGCGGCCGGTCCTTCAGCAGGAAGAACTCGATCTCCGGGTGCGTGTAGAACGTGAAGCCCAGGTCGGAGGCGCGGGCCAGGGAGCGCTTGAGCACGTAGCGCGGGTCCGCGAAGGACGGCGAGCCGTCCGGCATGAGGATGTCGCAGAACATCCGGGCCGTGCCCGGGGCCTCCGCGCGCCAGGGCAGGATCTGGAAGGTCGACGGGTCCGGCTTGGCGATCATGTCGGACTCGTAGACCCGGGCGAAGCCCTCGATGGCGGAGCCGTCGAAGCCGATGCCCTCGTCGAAGGCCTGTTCCAGCTCGGCCGGGGCCACGGCGACGGACTTGAGGAAGCCCAGGACGTCCGTGAACCACAGGCGTACGAACCGGATGTCGCGCTCCTCCAACGTCCGGAGCACGAACTCCTGCTGCTTGTCCATCTTCCGCTTCCCCATCCTTGCTGGTCAGGCCGCCTGTCTTCCGTAGCTCGGGAGGCGGTCGGGCACGTGAGCATCCCACCACACCACCATTTCGTGCGCGTTGCGCACCATGATCGCCCGGGCGGCCCCGGACCGAACGCCTCACGTACGGCGGGTGAACTGCTCTTCCGCCCATAGTGCCTGCTCGCACCGGCATCCGTAACGGCCGGTTCGGTTCGCTCCCCTCCCGCTTAATTTGCATTTCATATGCAACTTTAAATACCGTGCGCGGCAGTCGAGTCCTGAGGAGTCCCGATGCTGTCCGAGCAGTCAGCCGCCACCGTCCGCGCCACCCTCCCCGCCGTCGGCGCGGCCCTCGGCACGATCACCGAGCGCTTCTACGCCGGGCTGTTCGCGGCCCACCCCGAGCTGCTGAACGACCTGTTCAACCGGGGCAACCAGGCCGCCGGCACCCAGCGGCAGGCGCTCGCCGGATCCATCGCCGCCTTCGCGACGCACCTGCTGGACCACCCGGAGCAGCGGCCGGACGCGATGCTGGACCGCATCGCCCACAAGCACGCCTCCCTCGGCATCACGCCCGAGCAGTACGACATCGTCCACGAGCACCTGTTCGCCGCCATCGCCGACGTACTCGGTGACGCCGTCACCCCCGAGGTCGCCGCCGCCTGGGACGAGGTCTACTGGCTGATGGCGAACGCCCTCATCGCCATCGAGCAGCGGCTCCGAAAGGAGCGCGGCGGGCACGCCTGGCGGTCCTGGGAGGTCGTCGAGCGCGTCGCCGAGACCGAGGACGTCGCCACGTTCCGGCTGCGGCCCGCCGACGGCGGTCCGGTGCGGGACTTCCTCGCGGGCCAGTACGTCTCCGTCCGCGTCGCCCTCCCGGACGGCGCCCGGCAGATACGTCAGTACAGCCTCTCCGGGGCGCCCGCCCCGGACCTGCGGCAGATCAGCGTGAAGCGGGTGCAGGGCGACGGCACCCCCGACGGCGAGGTCTCGAACCACCTGCACGCGCGTGTGCGGGTGGGTGACCGCCTGGAGCTGTCCGAGCCCTACGGCGACCTCGTCCTGGACGCCGGCCCCGACACCCCGCTGCTGCTGGCCTCGGCGGGCATCGGCGTGACCCCCATGACCGCGATGCTGGCCCACCTCGCCGACTCGGGACACCGCGCCCCGGTCACGGTCGTGCACGGCGACCGCTCACCCGCCACGCACGCCCTGCGCGCCGACCACGAGGCCTACGCCGCCAAGCTGCCCGGCGCGGCCGTCCACTTCTGGTACGAGCAGGACGCCCCGGAGGGCACCCGCTCCGGCCTGGTCGACCTCGCCGACGTCCCCGTCGAGCCGGGCACGCGCGCGTACCTGTGCGGGCCGCTGCCCTTCATGCGGGCGGTACGGGCCCAGCTGATCGGCAAGGGCGTGGCACCGGCCGACATCCACTACGAGGTGTTCGGTCCGGACCTGTGGCTGGCGGGGCGGACCGCCTAGACGCCGCGGGGATCGGCGCCCCGCGAGATCCCCAGCAGCAGGGCCCCGGTCGGCTCCGCCACGATGTCCCCCACCGTGACCGGGTCCAGCGAGGTGAAGAACGCCTCCTGGGCCCGGCGCAGGGCGGTGCGCAGGCGGCAGGCGGAGTTGAGGGGGCAGGGGGTGGCGCCCTCGCAGTCGACGACGTCGCCGCCGCCCTCGAAGGCGCGGACCACGGCGCCCACCGACGCGGTGCGGCCCTGCTCGGTGAGCGTGAGACCGCCGCCGCGGCCGCGGCGGGCGGCCAGCAGGCCCATGTGCTGGAGCTCGGCGACGACCTTCGCCAGGTGGGTGTAGGGCACATCCATGCCGGCGGCGACGTCCCGGGTCGTCGGAGTCGACTCACCGGCGACGGCGAGCCGCATCAGGACCCGCAGGGCCAGGTCGGTGGAGCGCAGCAGCCGCATACCCGCAGCCTAGGTAATCGGTATCCCAGGTTCAAATAATGCGGAAGCTGTCGGACACCTGTCGGTGCCGTATCGATTCAGCCCATTCCCGCGACGGCCCTACGAGGGGCCCCGTCTCCCCCATTACGATCAGCCCACCCGACCGTCCCCCTTTTCCCACGAAGGACACCCCATGGGCTCCGCCAAGAAGAGCAACACGGACCGCAAGGCGCGGATAGAGGAGATGCGGCGCGCCGAGCAGGCCCGTGAGCGTCGCAACCGGATCCTCACCATCACGGCCAGTGTCGTGATCGTCTGCGGTCTCGTCGCCGGCGGTGTCGTGCTCGTGCGGTCCCAGTCCGACGGCGGCAGCGACACGGCGTCCACCGACACCTCGGGCAAGGGCAAGTTCGTCACGGGCAAGGACGGCGTGAAGACCTGGGAAGGCGAGCTGGCCCGCAACCACGTCAACAAGGCGGTGAAGTACGCCTCCGTGCCGCCGGTCGGCGGCGACCACAACCAGGTCTGGATGAACTGCAACGGCGACGTCTACACCAAGGAGATCAACAACACCAACGCCGTGCACTCGCTGGAGCACGGCGCGGTGTGGGTGACGTACAACGCCGACGCGAAGAAGGCCGACGTCGACGCGCTCGCGGCGAAGGTGAAGAAGACGCCGTACACGCTGATGAGCCCGCTGGACGACCAGAAGGATCCGGTCATGCTGTCGGCGTGGGGTCACCAGCGCACGGTGACGGGGGCGAGCGACCCGAACGTCGACAAGTTCTTCGAGAAGTTCGTCCAGGGCGAGCAGACCCCCGAGCCGGGCGCCGCCTGCACGAACGGGCTGTCGCAGTGAGGCAGGCCGCTCTGATCGCCGGGGCCGCGGCGACGGCGCTCGTGGCGGCCGGCGCGATCACCTACGCCGTCGCCGGGGACGACGGTGGCGGCCGGACCCCCTCCGCCGAGTCCGCGGACGCCGGTTTCGCGCGGGACATGGCGGTGCACCACCAGCAGGCCGTGGAGATGTCCTACATCGTGCGCGACCGCACGAAGGACGAGGAGGTGCGGCGCCTCGCGTACGACATCGCGCAGACGCAGGCCAACCAGCGCGGCATGATGCTCGGCTGGCTCGATCTGTGGGGGCTGCCCAAGGTGTCCTCCGAGCCGCCGATGACCTGGATGGACATGGGCGGCATGGCCTCCGGCAAGGACGGCGCGCTGATGCCGGGCATGGCGACCAACACCGAGCTGAAGAAGCTCGGCGAACTCAGCGGCAAGCAGGCCGAGGTCTTCTACCTCCAGCTGATGACGGACCATCACAAGAGCGGCATCCACATGGCCGAGGGCTGTGTCGACAAGTGCAAGGTCGGTGTGGAGAAGCGGCTCGCCCAGGGCATGGTGGACGCGCAGCAGTCGGAGATCGGACTGATGGCGGACCTGCTGAAGGAGCGGGGCGCCGCGCCGCGCTCGTAGGGCGTGAAGCATCGGAGGACGTGAAGCATCGGAGGGCGGAAACAGAGGGCGTAAGCCTCAAATCGCCCTCCCTTACGGCTCCTTGGGCTCTTCTTGGCCTCCGTAGGGCGCTTCTTGGGGTGCGCATTCCCCTGGCATGAACGGTTCGTCGCGAGAGTGGCGACGGTCGAGTGATCCACTCGCGACGAACCGCACAGGGGGTTTCATGAGATCCAACCGCGCCACGGTGCGTGCCGGGCTGAGCATGGCGGCGACACTGCCGATGCTCGCCGGCGCGCTGGCGCTCGGCATACCCGCGGCGCACGCCGCCGACCACCCGCTCCGCGACCTGCTCGCCGGGACCAAGCCCGCGTGGGCCACGGCCAGGGCCGACAAGGGTGCCGCTTCCGACGGCGCCGGGGTGTCGGCCCGGGTCTATCTCCGGGGCCGCGACGCGGCCGGCCTGGCCGCGTACGCCAAGGCCGTCTCCGACCCGACGTCGGCCTCGTACGGCAAGTACCTGACCGCCAAGCAGGCGCAGGCCCGCTTCGGCGCGACCAAGGCCCAGGTGGCGGCGGTGAAGGCCTGGCTGACGGCCGCCGGTCTGGAGGTCACCGGCGTCACGGCGCACTACGTCTCCGTCACCGGTGACGTGGCCGCCGCGCAGAAGGCGTTCGGCGCCCAGCTGCACAACTTCGCCAAGGGCGCGAAGACCTACCGCGCCCCGGCGAGCACCGCCTCCGTGCCGGCGGGCCTGGCCGGCGCCGTGCTGACCGTCGCGGGTCTCGACAACGCCCCGCACATGGTCACGCACGACGACCAGCTGCCGCCGCCGGACACCGTCTTCCGCAACGCCGGGCCGTTCTCCTCGTACTACGGCTCGAACACCGCGAGCACGCTGCCGGACGCGTACGGCACGAAGATCCCGTACGCGATCAAGGGCTACACCGGCAAGCAGCTGCGGGCCGCCTACGGCGCGGGCACGCACACCGGCAAGGGCGTCCGGGTCGCCATCACGGACGCGTACGCCTCCCCGACGATCGCCCACGACGCGGCCACCTACGCCGGCAAGCACGGCGACGCGGCCTGGAAGACCGGCCAGCTCCACCAGGTGCTGCCCAAGAAGTACACGGACACCAAGGCGTGCTCGGCCTCCGGCTGGTACGGCGAGGAGACCCTGGACGTCGAGGCCGTGCACGCGGTCGCGCCGGCCTCGGACGTCACCTACGTGGGCGCCGCGTCCTGCAACGACACCGACCTGCTCGACGCGCTCGGCAAGGTCGTCGACCACCATC
Source organism: Streptomyces sp. NPDC006235 (assembly GCF_040613735.1). Lineage (NCBI taxonomy): Bacteria > Bacillati > Actinomycetota > Actinomycetes > Kitasatosporales > Streptomycetaceae > Streptomyces > Streptomyces sp. NPDC006235. The sequence goes on along the minus strand of NZ_JBEXSR010000007.1, from coordinate 171,852 downwards.
TGGCCGACATCGTCTCCAACTCCTGGGGCGAGATCGAGGCCGCGCAGACGCCCGACCTCGCGGCCGCCTACGACCAGGTCTTCCAGCTGGGCGCGGTCGAGGGCATCGGCTTCTACTTCTCCTCCGGCGACGATGGCGACGAGGTCGCCAGCTCCGGGACGAAGCAGGTCGACTCCCCGGCCAACTCGGCGTGGGTCACCGCCGTCGGCGGCACCTCGCTGGCCGTCGGCAAGAACGACACGTACCTGTGGGAGACCGGCTGGGGCACCGACAAGGCGAACCTGTCGGCCGACGGCAAGAGCTGGACGGACTTCCCCGGCGCCTTCACCTCCGGCGCGGGCGGCGGCACCAGCAGGACCGTCGCCGAGCCCTCGTACCAGAAGGGCGTCGTGCCGGGCGCGCTGGCGAAGGCCAACAGCGCGGCGGGCAACCGGGTCGTCCCGGACATCGCGGCGATCGCCGACCCGAACACCGGGTTCCTGGTCGGCCAGACCCAGACGATGCCCGACGGGAAGACGCAGGCGTACAGCGAGTACCGCATCGGCGGCACGTCGCTCGCCGCGCCGACCATCGCGGCCATCCAGGCACTGGCCCAGGAGGCCCGCGGCGGCACGCCGATCGGCTTCGCCAACCCGGCGATCTACGCGAAGGCCGGCTCGAAGGCCTACCACGACGTCACCGACGACCCGACGGGCTCCGGCCTGGCCGTGGCCCGCGTCGACTTCGTGAACGGCTACGACGCCACGGGCGGCCTGGCCACGTCCGTGCGCAGCCTGGGCAAGGACAGCTCGCTGTCCGCCGTGAAGGGCTACGACGACGTCACCGGCGTGGGCACGCCCGCGAGCGGGTACGTGGAGTCGTACCGGCGCCGCTGACGTCGGACGGCTGACCTCCGCAAGGGGAACAGGGGTGGCGTGGGGTGACCCACGCCACCCCATTGCGTCGCTCTGACGATTACACTGGGCCCGTGCCTCAACTACGTCTCGCCCTGAACCAGATCGACTCGAGCGTCGGCGACCTCGCCGGGAACGCCGAGTCGATCGTCCGCTGGACCCGGCACTCCGCCGAGCAGGGGGCCCATCTCGTGGCGTTCCCCGAGATGACGCTGACCGGGTATCCCGTCGAGGACCTGGCCCTCAGGTCGTCCTTCGTGGAGGCCTCCCGGGCGGCGCTGCGGAGCCTCGCCGTCCGCCTGGCCGACGAGGGCTTCGGCGAGCTGCCGGTGATCGTCGGCTACCTCGACCGCTGTGCGACCGCCCAGCCGAAGTACGGCCAGCCGGCCGGCGCGCCGCAGAACGCGGGGGCGGTGCTGTACGGGGGCGAGGTGGTGCTGAACTACGCCAAGCACCACCTGCCGAACTACGGCGTCTTCGACGAGTTCCGCTACTTCGTGCCCGGTGACAGCATGCCGGTCCTGCGCGTCCACGGCGTGGATGTCGCCCTGGCCATCTGCGAGGACCTCTGGCAGGACGGCGGCCGGGTCCCCGCGGCGCGCTCGGCGCAGGCGGGCCTGCTGATCTCGATCAACGCCTCGCCCTACGAGCGCAACAAGGACGACACGCGCCTGGAGCTGGTCCGCAAGCGGGCCCAGGAGGCCGGCTGCACGACGGCCTACCTCGCCATGATCGGCGGCCAGGACGAGCTGGTGTTCGACGGTGACTCGATCGTCGTGGACAAGGACGGCGAGGTCGTGGCGCGGGCGCCGCAGTTCGCCGAGGGCTGCGTCGTCCTGGACCTGGACCTGCCGGCGGCGGCCGCGGACGCCCCGACGGGTGTGGTCGACGACGGCCTGCGCATCGACCGGGTGGTGCTGTCGGAGGAGCCTCTGGCCCCGTACGAGCCCGAGCTCACCGGTGGCTACGCCGACCGCCTGGACGACGACGAGGAGGTCTACTCGGCGCTGGTCGTGGGCCTGCGGGCGTACGTCGCGAAGAACGGCTTCAAGTCCGTCCTGATCGGCCTGTCGGGCGGTATCGACTCGTCGCTGGTCGCGGCGATCGCCTGCGACGCGGTGGGCGCGCAGAACGTGTACGGCGTGTCGATGCCGTCGAAGTACTCCTCGGACCACTCCAAGGACGACGCGGCGGACCTGGCCCGCCGCACCGGCCTGAACTACCGCACGGTCGCGATCGAGCCGATGTTCGACGCCTACATGGGCGCGCTGGGCCTGACGGGCCTGGCCGAGGAGAACCTCCAGTCCCGCCTGCGCGGCACGCTGCTCATGGCCATCTCCAACCAGGAGGGCCACATCGTCCTGGCCCCCGGCAACAAGTCGGAACTGGCGGTCGGCTACTCCACGCTCTACGGCGACTCGGTGGGCGCCTACGGCCCCATCAAGGACGTCTACAAGACGTCGATCTTCCGCCTGGCCGAGTGGCGCAACCGGGCCGCCCGGGAACGCGGCCAGACCCCGCCGATCCCCGAGAACTCCATCACCAAGCCTCCGAGCGCGGAACTCCGCCCGGGCCAGGTGGACACGGACTCGCTCCCCGACTACCCGGTGCTGGACGCGATCCTGGACCTGTACGTCGACCGGGACCGGGGCGCCGACGAGATCGTCGCGGCCGGTTACGACCGGGAGCTGGTCACGAAGACACTGCGCATGGTCGACACGGCCGAGTACAAGCGACGGCAGTACCCGCCGGGCACGAAGATCTCGGTGAAGGGCTTCGGAAAGGACCGCCGCCTGCCGATCACGAACGGGTGGCGGGAGTCGGTCTGACAGCCTCGTCGCTCACGAACGTGACGCCCCCGTCACCGTCTTGACCGGTGACGGGGGCGGTGGCAGCATCGTCACCTCCTCAGGTGGTGACGGCTGCGGCACGAAGGCGGGGAAGACGCGTGACCGGGATCCGCGACATCGAGGTCGTCGTCATCGACGTCCTCGGCACACTCGTCGACGAGCCCAGAGGGCTTCGAGCGGCGATCCACGAAGCCCTGCCCGCGTCCGATGAGGCGGCTGCCGACGACCTGCTCGCCCTGTGGCAACAGCACCGCGAGGACGAACAGCGGCGCATCCGGCAAGGGCTGCGCGCGTACGCCGGCACGGAGATCATCGACGCGGAGGCAGCGCGGCGCGTGGCCGGGCGGGCCGGACTCTCCGACCCCGCGGCCATCGCCCGGCTGGCCACAGCGGGCCGGCGGCTGCCGCCCTGGCCCGACTCCGTCGCCGGTCTCGAACAGCTCGCGCGGCACTTCCCCCTGATCGGGCTCTCCAACGCCGGCCGCGCGGCGCTGCCGCGCCTCAACGCGCACGCCGGGCTGCGCTGGCACCAGGCCCTGTCCGCCGAAGCCGTCCAGGCGTACAAGCCGGCGCCGGAGGTGTACCGGCTCGCGCTGGACGCCGCGGGATGCCCTCCGGACCGCGTCCTCATGGTGGCCGCCCACGCCTGGGACCTGCGCGGAGCGCAGGCGGTCGGGATGCGGACCGCCTTTGTCCGGCGGCCGGTCGGGGATCCGCCGGCGAACACCGACACCTTCGACGGGCGGTTCGACGAACTCGCCCAACTGATCAGCTCGCTGACAGGGAGTCAGGTAACGTCTGGCTGACACCGACAGGGGGTTGATCATGGCAGGGCGTGTGGTTCCGGACCGTGTGGTTCCGGACCGTGTGGTTCCGGACCGTGTGGTGACCGCCGAGCGGCTGGCCGCCGAGGCGGGGTTCGTCAAGAGCTGCATCCCGGAAGTGGGCAGGCTGCTCCGACTGGCCGCCGCCGCCAAGCCCGGCGGGGTCGTCGCCGAGAGCGGCACCGGCTCGGGTGTGGGCACCGCCTGGCTGCACAGTGGTCTGGGGGCCGGTGCGCGTCTCGTCACCGTGGAGCGCGACGAGGAGCTGGCCCGGCGGGCGGCGGGCGTCTTCGCGGACGACGACCGGGTCAGCGTGCTGACCGGCGACTGGCGGCTCCTTGAGCAACACGCCCCGTTCGACGCCTTCTTCTGCGACGGCGGCGGCAAGCGGGACGCCCCCGAGCGGGTCGTCGAGCTGCTGGCACCCGGCGGCATCCTCGTCCTGGACGACTTCACCCCCTCGGCCGACTGGCCGCCCCGGTTCGAGGGCGAGGTGGACGAGCTCCGCCTCTTCTACCTCACCCACCCGGCCCTGGACGCCACCGAGGTCCTGACCACGCCGTCCAGTTCGGCGGTCGTCGCGGCACGCCGTGCCTGACCGGGGGAGTTCTGTGCCTCAGGGCACGGTGACGACGATCTTGCCGCGCGCGTGACCGGTGGCGCTCTCCTCGTGCGCCGCGGCGATGTCCTTCAGCGGGTACACCCTGTGCACCGGCACGGTGAGGCGGCCCTCCTCGGCGAGGGACGCGGCGTACGGCAGTCCCGACCAGCCGGGCTCCCCCACGCCGGAGCGGGAGAGCCGTACTCCGTGGCGGGCGGCGTCGAAGTCGGCGATCGTCACCACGCGGTGGGGGTCTCCGGCGATGGCGACCAGGTCGGCGAGGGAGCCCTTGCCCGCCGCGTCCAGCACCACGTCGACGCCCCGCGGAGCGAGCGGGGCCAGGCGGCCGGCCAGGCCGGGGCCGTAGGTGACCGGCGTGACGCCGAGTCCGTCGAGGAAGGCGTGGTTGCGTTCGCTCGCGGTGCCGATCACGGTCAGCCCGCGGGCCCTGGCCAGCTGCGCGGTCATCGTGCCGACGCCGCCGGCCGCGCCCTCGATGAGGAGGGTCATGCCCTCGGCGGCCCCGAGGGCGTCCAGCACACGGGTGGCCGTCTCGACGTTGCCCGCGGCACCGCCCGCCGCCTCGAAGGACCACACCCGGGGCTTGCGGGCCCATGCCTCCAGCACCGCGTACTGGGCGCAGGCCCCGCCCAGCCGGGCCAGGGGGACGAGGCCGAACACGGCGTCTCCCACGGCGGTGCCGGTCACGCCTTCGCCGACCTCGTCGACGACTCCGGCGGCGTCCATCCCTGGGATGTGGGGGAAGCGCAGGGAGGCCAGCTCCGTCAGCATCCCCGAGCGCAGGTACCAGTCGGCGGGCGTGACGCCCGTGGCACGCACGGAGATGCGGACCTGCCCCGGGCCGGCGTGGGGTTCCTCGGTCTCCTCCACGGAGAGGACCTCTGGACCGCCGTAGCGGTGGTAGCGCGCAGCCAGCACTGGCAACCTCCGTGCATCCGGGAGTGGTTCAGGGAGAACCGCCCGGAACCGGTGGGGTGTTCCCCGCGCGCCGAAGTGAGAGACCGACCGGCCGCGTCCTCTCGGTTGCCGAGTGGCTGCGGGCTGCAGTGGTGAGTTGCGGTGTCTCATGAGTGGCTGCGGGACGGTTCCGGCTCGTGCTGCGACGTCTGGTCCTGTCGGGGAAGCAGGAGCGGGGTGGTCAGGATGAGCAGTCCTGCGACCGTGAGGGCGGTGCGTGGGCTGGTGAGGTCGGCGAGCAGCCCGGCGAGGGCGGTGAGGAGGGCGATGGACGCCTGCTGGCCGATCGACCAGGCCGTCAGGGTGCGGGCGACGAGATGCTTGGGGGTGTGTTCGAGCCGGTAGGTGGCGAGTACCGGGTTGTACAGGCTCATGTTGATGATGATCGCCAACTCGATGGCCATCACGGTGACGAGGCCGACGACGCCGGGACGGACGAAGGCCAGGCCGATCAGCCAGATGGCGCGCAGGGTGCCGACGGTCCGGAAGACCCGGTGCCGGCCGAAGCGGGCTACGACATGGCGGGCCAGTCGCGAGCCGATGAGTCCGCCGAGGCAGGGGGCGGCGAAGGCGAGGCCGTACTGCCAGGGTGGGAACCCGAGCTGGCGAAGCAGCAGCACGGCCAGCAGCGGCTCGGTCGCCATGATCAGCCCGGCGACGACCATTTGGTTGAGGTAGAGCGGCCGCAGACCGGGGTGGCCCATGATGTGTCGCCAGCCGTCGAGCAGTGCGCCCGCCCGGAGCGGGCTCTTGTCGGTTGTTCGCGGCGCTTCGTCCTGGCCGCGGATCGCGGTGATGCCCAGCGCCGAGAGCAGGTAGCTGAGCGCGTCGGCCACCACGGTGGTGACCGGCCCGAACAGGCCGATCGCCGCCCCGCCCAGCGGTGGCCCCACCGCGATGGAGCTCCAGTTCGTGGACTCCAACCGCGCGTTGGCGACGAGAAGGTCGTCCGGCCGCACGAGAGCCTTGAGGTAGGCGCCACTGGCCGCGTTGAAGGCGATCTTGGCTGCGGCGACCACGGCCGAGACCACGAGCAGTTGGACGAAACCGAGCCATCCGAAGGCGTAGGCGACGGGGATCGTCGCCATGGCCGCGAACCGGGCCAGATCCATCATGATCATGACCGGGCGCTTGCGCCGGAATTCCACCCACGGCGCGAGCGGCACCGCGATCAGCGCCCCCACCGCGGGCCCCACCGCGGAGAGCGCGGACACCTCAGCGGGTCCGGCATGCAGCACCAGCACGGCGATCAGCGGCAACGCCCCGAACCCCAGCCCGGACCCATAGGCGCTCACCGCGTATGACGCCCACAGCCAGTCGAACTGCCGGCCCAACCGTCGTCTGCCCACCATGCTCAGCGTGCTCCCCTTGAGGTCCCACCGGACAAACCGACGTTGACCGATGAGAGGTAAGCGGGCAGGACGACAGCAGGTCAAACAACCGACCTGCAAGCAGTCCACAACCACCAGTTGTTCGCCAAGGGGTCGGCGTGGATCTCGAAGCAGTCCCCCTGCATGAAGCAGTCCCCCTGCATACAGAGCGGCAGCCCGCGGAACACACCCGCGAGCTGCCGCCCGAGTCACAGCGCCGGCGCACCGGCCTTTCGTCAGCGGCGTACCGCTTCCGCCTCCTGCGGGACATGGCTCGCCACGACCCGCTCGCGCCCGCCGGCCGGCACACTGCGCCGGTCCACCGCGTACGCCAGCGACGCCACGCCGAGGCCGAGCACGGCCAGGGCCGCGCCGGCCAGGGCCGGGGAGGTGACCCCGAAGCCCGCGGCCAGGGCGAGGCCGCCGATCCAGGCACCGCCGGCGTTGGCCAGGTTGAAGGCGGCCTGGTTGGCGGAGGAAGCCAGGGACGGGGCCGAGGCGGCCTTGTCCATGACCATCAGCTGGAGCGGGGAGCCGGTGGCGAAGGCCGCCATGCCGAGCAGGATCACGGCGACGGCGGCGGTGAGTTCCGTGCGCATCAGCAGCGGGAACAGTGCCAGCACCGCCACCAGGGCGCCCAGTCCGCCGAACAGGGTGCCCCGCAGGGAGTGGTCGGCCAGGCGGCCGCCCAGCAGGTTGCCGGCGGTCGCGCCGACGCCGAACAGGGCCAGCAGCAGGGTCACGCTGGCGCCGGCGTACCCGGCGGCGTCCGTGAGCATGGGCGTGATGTAGCTGTAGGCCGCGAACAGGGCGCCGAAGCCCGCGACCGTGGTGCCGAGCGACAGCCAGACCGGGACGGAGCGCAGGGCGGCCAGTTCGCCGCGCAGGCCCTTCGCCGTGGCGTGCTCGTGGTCGTGCGGGATCAGGAACGCGAGCGCGGCGATCGCCGCCAGGCCGATGGCGCTGACGCCGAGGAAGGTCGCCCGCCAGCCGAGCTGCTGACCCATGAGGGTCGCGACGGGCACGCCCACGACGTTCGCGACCGTCAGGCCGAGGAACATCAGGGAGACCGAGCGCGCCTTGCGTTCGGGGCCGACCATGTTCGTCGCGACGACGGCGCCGACGCCGAAGAAGGCGCCGTGCGGCAGACCGCTCAGGAAGCGGGCCGCCAGCAGCCAGCCGTTGTCGGGAGCCAGGGCCGACAGCGCGTTGCCCGCGACGAACAGCCCCATCAGCCCGATCAGGACCGTACGGCGGGACATCCGGGCGGTGACCGCGGCCAGCAGCGGGGCGCCGATGACGACGCCCAGCGCGTACGCCGACACCAGGTGGCCGGCGCTGGGTATCGAGATGTTGAGGTCGTTCGCGACGTCGGGCAGCAGCCCCATCATCACGAACTCGGTGGTACCGATGCCGAAGGCGCCCACGGCGAGGGCGAGCAGGGCCAGGGGCATGAGGGAGCCTTTCGAGACTTACGGGTTCGTACTTCGTGACTTCGTATGTTCAAGTACGGAACAAAGTCTCGCAGGCCCACTATTCCGCCAGGTCGCCGAGAGGTGAAGCCTCGGTTGCCGGCTCCTGCCGAACAGGCCCTGAGCTGCGGTTTTCCTCAACCGCCTGTGGTGACACTCACACGGGCCGCGATCGGCAGATGGTCACTGGCCGTCTCCGGCAGGGTCCATGAGCTCTCCGGCTTCAGACCCCGGACCATGATCTGGTCGATGCGCGCCATCGGGAACGACGCCGGCCAGCTGAACCCGAAGCCGTTGCCGGCGGCGCCCTGCGTGGAGCGCATCTGGGAGGTGACGGCGTTGAGCGCGCGGTCGTTCATGGTGCCGTTCAGGTCGCCGAGCAGGACGACGTTCCTCAGCGGTTCGTGGGCGATGGCCTCGCCCAGGAAGTCGGCGCTCCGGTCGCGCTGCCGGGCCGTGAACCCGGCCTCCATCTTCACGCGCACCGAGGGCAGGTGGGCGACGTAGACCGCGACCTGCCCGGCCGGGGCGGTCACGGTGGCGCGCATCGCCCGCGTCCAGCCCAGGTCGATGTCGACGGCCCGCACTCCGGTCAGCGGGTACTTGCTCCACACCCCGACCGTGCCCTGCACCGAGTGGTAGGGGTACGTCGAGTCCAGTGCCCGCTCGTACGTCGGGACCGCGTCCGCCGTCAGCTCCTCCAGGGCCACCACGTCCGCGCCGGAGGCGGCCACGTCACGGGCGGTGCCGGCCGGGTCGGGGTTGTCCGCGTTGACGTTGTGCGTGGCCACGGTGAGGTCGCCGCCGGTGGCGGTCTTGTCGCTCACCTGGCCGCCGAAGAGGTTCAGCCAGACCAACGCCGGCAGCAGCACCGCGATCAGCGCGGTCGCGGACTTGCGGACCACGGCGAGCAGGAGCAGCACCGGGATGAGGAGACCGAGCCAGGGCAGGAACGTCTCGACGAGGCTGCCCAGGTTGCCGACGGTGTTCGGGATGCGCGAGTGCAGCATCATGACCACGGCCAGCAGCACCGCGCACACGGCCAGGACGACGCCGCGCCGCCAGATGCGCCGGTCGCGGAGCCGGTCACCGAGCCGGCCACCGAGCAGCCGGTCGTACAGGCGCCGAAGCCGGTCTCCCCGGGGCTCGTGCCCCGAGCCGCCGTTGTCCGTCTCCGTCATGTACGCCTGCTGCGCCATACCGTCGCCTCACTGCCTGCCGTGCACACCATCGCCCCGTGTCTACGACCCTAGGGGATGATCCGTTCCGTTCCCGCCGTCCCTCGACGGCCGTACGGGGGCGATGACGTACGAGCCCGGGCACCGAGTTCCGACCGGGGCCTCAGTAAGCGCCCTCTGTGACGAAACGCGCACACTAGGACCCGTGAGCTGCGGAACTGACGGGCCGTAGGCCTTCGAGGAGTGTGTCGACGACCTGGGCGGCGAGGTCGTCGGGGAGGTCGGCGTCCGGGCGCAGGACGGAGCGCACGAGCACGGGCGCGATGAACATGTCGCTCAGCAGTTCGAGGTCGACGTCCGTGCGCAGTTCGCCGTTCTCCTGCCCCCGGCGCAGGATCTCCAGGCCGAGCCGGCGGCGCGGTGCGAGGACCGTGGCCTCGTACGCCGCCCAGATCTTGGGGCTGCTCTTCATCTGGGCGTGCACATTGGTCAGGATCGCCGAGGAGCGGTTGGCCAGGCCGCGCCGGCGCGCCTGTTCCAGCAGGGCCACGAGGTCGTCGCGCATGGAGGTGCCGGGGAGCGGCGGCTCGGGGGGTTCGACCGCGCGCAGGACGTCGACGAAGAGTTCCTCCTTGCCGCTCCAGCGCCGGTAGATGGTGGCCTTGCCGACGCCTGCGGTCCGGGCGACGCGCTCGATGGACAGTTCCGCGAGGGGCACGCCCTCCTCCAGGAGCCTCATCAGGCCCTCGATGATGGCGCGCTCGACGGCCTCGCTTCTGGGGCGGCCCCTCGCAGGGCCGTCGTGCCGGGGTTGCCTTGCGGCGAGGCTCACGTCGCTCCGTCCTCTCTCGAGCGGGTCGGGGATGAATTCTCGCGTAGTTCTACGACCGCGCGTCCGACAACTCCTTCTCCTGTTCCCCCTCCTGGGGCGCCGGCGGCCTGCCGGGCAGGAACAGCGCCACGACGGCCGCGCCGATCAGTGCGACGCCCGCTCCCCACAGGGCGGTGATGTGCATCGCGTGCAGGAACGCGTCGTAGGCCGGGGTGACCAGGGCCTTGCCCTGCGGGCCCAGCTTCGCGGCGACGCCGAGCGTGGCCTCGATGGACTCCCCCGCGGTGTGCCGGGCGGCCGGCGGCAGTTGACCGAGCTTGTCCTCGATGCCCGTGCGGTACGCCGTGGACAGCACCGAGCCGAGGATGGCGATGCCGAGCGCGCCGCCGACCTGCCGGAAGGTGTTGCTGAGGGCGGAGGCCGAGCCGGCCTTCTCGCGGGGCAGGGCCTGCATGATGACGACGCTGACCGGCGTCATGATGTGCGCCATGCCGGCGCCCATCAGGAAGAAGATCACTTCCAGGATCCAGATGGGGGTGTCGGCCTCCAGCGTGGCGAAGGCGGCCAGCATCGCGGCGATGACCAGCAGTCCGGCGGTCGTGGTGGCCCGGTTGCCGAAGCGGTCGACCAACAGCCGGGCACGCGGCGCGAAGATCATCTGGGCGGCGGCCAGCGGCAGCATCAGCAGACCGGTCTGCAGCGGCGAGTAGCCGCGCACGCTCTGCGTGTAGAAGACCGAGAAGAAGGTCACGCCCATCAGCGCGAAGAAGACCAGCGCGATGGCGGCGATGGCGGCCGAGAAGACCTTGTTCTTGAAGTACGTGACGTCGATGGACGGGTGGTCGCTGCGCTTCTCGAACACCACGAAGGCGACGAGGACCGCGAGCCCCGCGCCGATCGTCGACAGCACGGTGGCGTCGGTGAAGTCGGCGAGCTGGCCGCCCTTGATGATGCCGTAGACGAGCAGCACGAGGCCGACGACGGACAGGACGACACCGACGGGGTCGAGGCGGCCGGGGTTCGGGTCCCGGGAATCGGGCACCAACCACAGCATCAGTGCGAGCGCGAGCAGCACGATCGGCACGTTGACGAGGAAGACCGAGCCCCACCAGAAGTGGTCCAGGAGCACGCCGCCGGTGATCGGACCGATGGCGATGGCGAGGCCGACGCCGCCCGCCCAGATGCCGATGGCCTTCGGCTGCTCCTCGCGCTCGAAGACGTGCATGAGGACGGCGAGGGTGGCCGGCATGACGAACGCGGCGCCCAGGCCCATCACGGCACGGAAGGCGATCAGCTCGCCCGGGGAGCCGGAGAACGCGGCGAGCGCGGAGCCGACGCCGAACACCGCGAGCCCGCCGAGCAGCACCTTCTTGCGGCCCAACCGGTCACCGAGCAGACCGGCGCTGAACAGCAGGCCCGCGAAGACGAGGGTGTAGGCGTTGATCGCCCACTCCAGCTCGCTCTGCGTGGCCCCGAGGCCGGTCGGGGCGGGGGTGGAGATCGTCTTGATGGCGACGTTCAGGATCGAGTTGTCGAGGACGACGATCAGCAGGCTGAGCATCAGCACGCCGAGGATCGCCCAGCGGCGCCGGTGCACCGCTTCCGGTAGGCGGGGGCCGGTGGGGGCGGCACGGTCGGCAGGAGTAGTCATGCCGCCGAGCGTAGGACCATTTCGATACGAGACCGTCTCGTATTGGAATACTTTTACCGAGCTCTTACGGCCACTGTGCTTCAGGGCGTGGGGGCGGAACTCACAGGGGCTCCCCTAGCCCTTGCCGGCACGAGGTGCCACCATGGACGTGGTCCGGGGACGCCGTCAGGGCGCCTCGAGATGACGTGTTAGGAGCCGTGCAATGACGCAGCTTCCGGCTGCCCAGACTGCTCAGCCGAAGTCCTCCGACGGCGGCAAGACGCTGTACGGGGGCAAGGGCACCCGCCGCATCACCGTGCGGGACATCGCCGCCGCCAAGGAGCGCGGCGAGAAGTGGCCCATGCTCACCGCCTACGACGCGATGACCGCGTCCGTCTTCGACGAGGCCGGCATCCCGGTCATGCTCGTCGGCGACTCGGCGGGCAACTGCCACCTCGGGTACGAGACGACCGTGCCCGTCACCCTCGACGAGATGACCATGCTGTCGGCGGCGGTCGTACGGGGCACCTCGCGCGCCCTGATCGTCGGCGACCTGCCCTTCGGCTCCTACCAGGAGGGCCCGGTGCAGGCGCTGCGCTCGGCGACCCGGCTGGTGAAGGAGGCGGGCGTGCAGGCCGTGAAGCTGGAGGGGGGCGAGCGGTCGCACGAGCAGATCCGGCTGCTCGTCGAGTCCGGCATCCCGGTCATGGCGCACATCGGCCTGACCCCGCAGTCCGTCAACGCGATGGGCTACCGCGTGCAGGGGCGGGGCGAGGAGGCGGCCCAGCAGCTGCTGCGGGACGCCAAGGCCGTGCAGGACGCGGGCGCGTTCGCCGTGGTGCTGGAGCTGGTTCCGGCGGAGCTGGCGGCCGAGGTGACGCGGGTGCTGCACATCCCGACCGTCGGGATCGGGGCGGGCCCGGAGACCGACGCGCAGGTCCTGGTGTGGACCGACATGCTGGGCCTGACCGGCGGGCGGATGCCGAAGTTCGTGAAGCAGTACGCGAACCTGCGTGAGGTCATGGGGAACGCGGTGAAGGCGTTCGCCGAGGAGGTCGTCGGCGGAACGTTCCCGCAGGAGGAGCACTCCGTCCACTAGACCACCGCCAGAGCCACTGCGGTACCACAGGCAGCCCGCCGATCTTCCCCCGTCGGCGGGCTGCCGCGTTCTGTCGGTGACCCCGGGGCCCCTGTCGGCGGTTTGTCGGTGGGGGCTGACATCGTCAGGGGCATGACGCGAATCGACAAGAACACCGGCGGCGCCGCTGTGACCGTGCGGGGGCTGGTGAAGCACTACGGCGAGACCAAGGCACTGGACGGGGTCGACCTGGATGTGCGGGAGGGCACCGTCATGGGTGTCCTCGGGCCGAACGGGGCCGGGAAGACGACCCTGGTCCGGATCCTGTCCACCCTGCTCGCTCCCGACTCGGGCCGGGCCACCGTCGCCGGCTACGACGTCGTACGGCAGCCCCGGCAGCTGCGGCGGGTGATCGGGCTCACGGGGCAGTACGCCTCCGTGGACGAGAAGCTCTCCGGCTGGGAGAACCTGTACATGATCGGGCGGCTGCTCGACCTGCCCCGCAAGGACGCCCGCCGCCGGGCCGACGAGCTGCTGGAGCGCTTCTCGCTGACCGAGGCCGCCAAGCGGGCGGCGGCGACGTACTCCGGGGGCATGCGGCGGCGGCTGGACCTGGCCGCGTCCATGATCGGACGGCCGGCCGTGCTCTTCCTGGACGAGCCGACCACCGGGCTCGACCCGCGCACCCGCAACGAGGTGTGGGACGAGGTGAAGCGCATGGTCGGCGACGGGGTCACCGTGCTGCTCACCACCCAGTACATGGAGGAGGCCGAGCAGCTCGCCTCCGAGCTGACGGTCGTCGACCGCGGCCGGATCATCGCAGGAGGTGCCATCGAGGAGCTGAAGGCGAAGGTCGGCGGCCGGGCGCTGCGGATCCGCCCGGCCGATCCGGCGCAGCTGCGGCCTCTCGCCGGCGCGCTGGACGAGCTGGGGATCACCGGGCTGGCCACCACGACCGTGGACACCGAACGCGGTGACGTCCTCGTGCCGATCCTCAGCGACGAGCAGCTGACCGCCGTGGTCGGCGCGGTCACCGCGCGCGGCATCACCCTCTCCTCCCTCACCACCGAACTGCCCAGCCTGGACGAGGTGTTCCTGTCCCTCACCGGCCACCGCGCCAGTGCCCCGCAGGACGCCATGCCCGCCGAAGACCTTCAGGAGGCCGCCGTATGAGCGCCGTCACCGTCCACGACGCCGAGGCGGACGCCCGTATCTCGCTGCGCGGCCACCTGCGCCACACCGGTGCCCTGATCCGCCGCAACCTGCTGTGGATCCGCAAGGACCCGGAGTCGATGGCCGACGCCCTGCTGATGCCGGTCATCTTCACCTTGCTGTTCGTGTTCGTCTTCGGCGGCTCGATCGGGCAGGCCCTGGGCGGCGGGCAGGACCGCTATGTGCAGTACGTGATCCCCGGCATGATCGCGATGATGAGCATGACGCTGTCCCAGGGCGTCGGCACCGGCTTCAGCCAGGACTTCAACTCCGGTGTCATGGACCGTTTCCGGTCCCTGCCGATCGGGCGGGGTTCGGTGCTGTTCGCGAAGATCTCGGTGGAGCTGCTGCGGATGCTGTTCGCGACCGCGGTGCTGATGATCGTGGCCGTCGCGGTCGGCTTCGAGATCAGCAGCTGGCCGGGGCTGCTCGCGACCGTGGCGCTGTCCACGGCGTTCGCCTCGTCGATCATGTGGGTGTTCCTCACCCTGGGCGTGATCCTGAAGAACGCGCAATCCGTGCAGGCGATGGGCTTCCTGGTGCTGTTCCCGCTCCAGTTCGGCTCGTCGATCTTCGCGCCGACGACGTCGATGCCGGGCTGGCTGCAGGCGTTCACCGACTACAACCCGCTGTCGACGCTGGCGGACGCCGCGCGCGGTCTGATGGTGGGCGGGCCGGTCGCGCACGACCTGTGGGTGACGCTCGGCTGGTCGGTGGCGATCACCGCGGTGATGGCGCCGGTCGCGATCCACAAGTTCCGCACGAAGAGCTGACCGGAGGGAGTCCCATCCGCGTCAGAGCAGGGCGGTGGCCTCCTCCAGGGAGAGGCCACCGCCCTGCGCGTACGCGGCCTCGTACGCCTGGTCGCCGAGCAGCGCACGGACCTGCCGTTCCGTCCGCTCCCGGGTCTCGCGCTCCTGCCGCTGGGCGATGTGGCCGGAGGGCAGCAGGGCGTCGAAGGCGCCCAGGCAGCGGGCCGCGTCCACGGCGCGCCGCCCGCCGTCGAGGGCTGCCAGGGCCGAGGCGCCGATGATCAGGTAGCCCGAGCGCATATGGGGTGCGATGGCCTCGGACAGCGGGTCGGCGGCCCGCTCCAGCGCCTTGCGGATCCGGTCCAGGCACTCCTCGTACCGTCCCTCCATGGCGTCCAGCCACGCCTCCGTGCCCAGGATGTACGCGTCGAAGATGATGAAGTGGGCGATACGGAAGTCCTGGCGCAGCCGCCGCAGTTGCTCGCGCGCCTCGGGGACACGGCCCGTCATGCCGAGCCAGCCGGCGAGGAAGAGCCGGGCGGCGGGCATGGCCTCGCTGTGCGTGTCCTCGCGCTGTGCGATCACCTCACGCAGCAGCCGCTCGCCGCGCTCGCCCTCGCCCGCCTCCAGCAGCGCGCTGCCCAGCCGGGCGGCGAGGACGGCCGCCTGGGCTCGGGCGCCGATCTGTTCGGCGTGCGCGATGGCCGCCTCGTAGTCGGCGGCGGCCAGGGGGTATTCACCCTTGCGTTCATGGGCCTCGGCGCGGGCGGAGAGGGCCTCGGCGGTGCCCCAGGCGTCACCGAGACGCTGGTAGATCTCCAGCGACTCGTCCGCGTCCCGGGCGGCGTCGCCCGCCCAGTCGGTGCGGTTGGCGAGGAAGTTGGCCCGCATCTGCAGGCCGGAGGCCAGCTCCCAGTCGAAGCCGGGGGTCTCCCGGCAGGTGCGGATGGACGCGTCGATGATGACGCGCAGCCGCCCCATGTCGCCGGTCAGCATCACGGCGAAGAACCAGAGCAGGCCGGGGAGCCGGCAGTTCTGCGGCAGGCCGGGCTCGTAGGTCAGGGAGATGGTCCGCAGCTTCTGCTGGGAGCGCGGGTTCTGCCAGGCCTCCAGTTCGGTGTCCATGCACGCGAGATGGGCCAGGTGGACACCGCGCCGGGCCTCCCACAGGATCTCGCCGCTCATCGGGGGCGGGGTGTCGGTGCAGCGCTGCCACACCGGGGCCGCGCGGCGGACGGGCTCGGTGAAGGGGTCCGGGCCGAGGGCCATGACCTCGCGGCACCAGTTGCGGGCCTCGATGCGCAGGTCGCGCATCTGCCAGTACCAGACGAGGGACAGCGTCAGGCACAGCGCCTCCTGCTCGTCGCGCAGGGTGACGGCGTGCCGCAGGGCGGTGCGCAGGTTCTCGTACTCCCGCTCCAGCCGGCGGATCGCGGCGAGCTGGTCCGGGCCGCGCAGCAACGGGTCGGTGGTGCGGGCGAGTTCGCGGAAGTACGTCAGGTGGGCGCGCTCGGCTGCGGCGCGCTGCCCGGACTCCTCCAGTCGCTCGGCGGCGTATTCGGCGACCGTCTCCAGCAGCCGGTACCGCATCTCGCCGTCCGCCGGCTCGCCGGGCGGTGTGGCGACGACCAGGGAGCGGTCGACGAGCGAGCCGAGCGCCTCCAGGGCGACCGGTCCGCACACCGCCTCGGCGGCGGGCAGGTCGCAGCCGCCCGCGAACACCGACAGCCGCCGCAGGACGTCCCGTTCGTCCTCGTCGAGCAGGTCCCAGGACCAGTCGACGACGGCTCTGAGGGTCTGCTGGCGGGGCAGGACGGTGCGGCTGCCGGAGGTGAGGAGACGGAAGCGGTCGTCGAGCCGGTCGGCGATCTGGCGCGGTGTCAGCATCCGCAGCCGGGCGGCGGCCAGTTCGATGGCGAGCGGCAGCCCGTCGAGGCGCCGGCAGATCTCCGCGCACGCCGCGGGGTCGTCCTCGATCCGGAAGCCGGGCCGGGCCGCCGCGCCCCGGTCGGCGAGCAGCCGCAGCGCGACCGGCTCGGGCAGCGGCTCCACGGGCCGCAGCAACTCGCCCGGCACGCCGAGGGGTTCGCGACTGGTGGCGAGGACGGTCAGGCCGGGGCAGCGCTCCAGCAGTTCCCCGGTGAGCCGGGCGGCGGCGTCGGCGACGTGCTCGCAGTTGTCGAGGATCAGCAGCATGCCGGGTCGGGAGCAGTGCTCGGCGAGCCGCTCGACGGGATCGTCGAGCCGGTCGGCGACGGCGGCCCGGATGCCTTCGGCGCCGGCGCCGTACAGCACGGTCTCGCGGGCGCCGACGGCGGTGAGCACGGCCTCCGGCACGGCGGCGGGGTCGTCGACCGGGGCGAGTTCGGCCAGCCAGACGCCGCCGGGCATGGCGTGCCGTACGGCCTCGGCGGCCTCCTGGGACAGCCGGGTCTTGCCCGCCCCGCCCGGTCCGAGCAGCGTGACGAGGCGGGCGGCGGTGAGATCGTCCCAGATGGTCTCGATGTCGGACTCGCGGCCGATGAAGGAGGTGAGGCGGGCGCGCAGGTTGCCCGCGGCCGGGGCGTCCGCGGCGGGCCCGGGCGCGGTGCTGTCGTCGCCCAGCTTCAGCAACTCGGCGTGCAGGGTCCGCAGTTCCGGTCCCGGATCCACCCCGAGCCGGTCGGCGAGCAGCCGCCGCACGTCCTCGTACGCGTCCAGCGCCTCCGCGGTGCGGCCGGCGTCGCGCAGGGCGCGCAGGCGCAGGGTCTGGAGGGGCTCGTCCAGGGGGTGGCTGTCACACAGGGCGGTCAGCTCGGGCAGGGACTGCTCGGCCTGGCCGAGGGCGAGGGCGGCGCTGTGGCGGGCGCGCAGCGCGTCCAGGCGGCGGGTGTCCCGGCGGGCCGCCTCGGCGGCGCGGTCGGGCAGGTCGACCAGGGCCGGGCCGCGCCACAGGGCGAGGGCGTCGTCCAGGACCATGACCGCCTTGGCGGGATCGCCGTCGGCCAGGGCCCGCAGCCCCTCATCGGCCAGCCGTTCGAACCGGTGCAGGTCGACGTCGTCGGGCGCGGCCGTGAGCCGGTACCCGCCCTCGTCGGAGGCGACCGCGTCCGCCCCGAGCGCCCGCCGCAGCCGCCCGACCAGTGCCTGGAGCGCCCCCGGGGCGTCGGCGGGCGGATCACCGCCCCACACTTCGTCCACCAGCAGCCCCACGGGCACGGTACGGCCGGCCCGCAGGGCCAGCACGGTCAGCAGCGCACGCAGCCGCGCCCCGCCCACCGGGACGACCGTGCCGTCGGTGCGGAGCGCCTGCGTGGTGCCGAGGATGCGATAACGCACGGGATCCATTGTCTCCGGTGGTACGAGGGCGGTCACGACGGTTCTACGGCGCGGCGGGCCGGGACCGCCGGCCGCGGGCCCGACCCCAGCCATCTGCAGCACGCCGACCAACAGCTGCCACGGCCCCGGCCACCCGGCCAGGGCCGGACCCGGCAAGCACGGACGGGGGGCGACGGACAGAGAGCCTCAGCCTGTCACGAACCCCCGACCTCTCGGACCCGGCTCGGCCACGACGGGCACGGACCGGCCGGAGCCGACAGTCCCCGGGCCACCGGCAGTACGCCGGCCCACGGCCGACTTCCGACACGGAACCCGGCCCTCGACGCACCCGGCCAGGGCCGCAACCCGGCAAGCGGCGGGCAGAGAGCCTCGGCTCGCCCCGGCCCGGGCCCGTCGGCCCAGCCGACCCGGCCAAGACGGAAAGCCCCAGACATACGACGGAAAGCCCCCGACATACAAAGGACATCGTCCGGCCGCGCCCCTCCCCCGCCCCGAACGGGCCGCGGATGCCGGAGCGTTGGGCGGCGGGCGTCGGTCCGTGGCGAGTGCAGCCCGTCCCCGACCGCTGCGGCAGCCGCACCGGCAGCGGTCAGGCATGTCCGCCATGTCGACCGCCCCTCCCACCGGACCGCCCCCGGCGCCCCCGTGGGCCGGCCGCCGTGCTCAGCGTCTGGAGCAGAGCCGCCAGGTCCGCCGCCGAGAGGCCCTCCGTCTCCGCGCCGGGCTTCGCGTCCTGGTGCGGGATGCCCCGGGCCTCGCGGACGGCGTAGGAGAGGCGGGAGTCCGTGCCCGGCACGTCCAGGGTCACCACCGCTCCCGGTTCACGCGACTGCCGTCCCCGTCCGTCGGCACCCCGCTTCCCCTCGGTCTCGGTGAACCACTTGGGACACCGGTCCACCGCCCGCAACCCGCGCTCCCGGCGCACCGGCTCCCACGAGCGCGATCCGGGCGCGCTTTCGGCGTAGACCTGGGTCAGCACCTGCACCGCCCGCACCCGCCCCTCAGCGTGCGGCCACACCGCCCCGTGGCGCTCGACGGACAGCAGCCCCACCGACCTCATCCGGTCCCCCGGCCTCGGCCCCAGATCCTCCTCGGAGTCGGGGTCCGCGGCCAGGGCCACCGTGAGGCCCGTCTCCTCCCGCACGACCCGGACGCCGCCCACGTGCTCGACCGGCCCGACGAGCTCGGTGAGCTGATCATGCCAGCCGCCGCCCAGCACCCTGTCCGAGCCCACGAGCATCAGCGGCCAGCTCACCTCGTCCCCCACCGAGAACGGCGTGCCGCAGCACTCCATCTGCCAGTCCGCGTAGAACACGTGCCACAGCCCCATGCCCCCACCCTCCCCGGAACCGACCGCCCCGCGCGAGACGTTTTCCCCCTGCGCCCGGTACCGTCGGGCGTCCCCATCGCGTGTCCGAGAGTGCAGGGAGTCCCATGACCACCGCCACCAGCCGCCACAGTGAGCGGCGGATCAGTCCCGTCTTCGTCGGGATTCTGGCCGTGACGGCGGTCACGGGGTGGGCGACCTGGACCGGGTTCGCGGAACAGCCCGGGGTCGCCGTGTTCCTCTTCGTGACGGCGGCCTGGATCGTCTCGCTCTGTCTGCACGAGTACGCGCACGCGCGCACCGCCCTGCACAGCGGCGACATCTCGGTCGGCGCGAAGGGCTACCTCACGCTGAATCCGCTGAAGTACACGCACGCGCTGCTGAGCATCGTCCTCCCGGTGATCTTCGTGATCATGGGCGGGATCGGGCTGCCCGGCGGGGCCGTGTTCATCGAGCGGGGCCGGATCCAGGGCCGCTGGAAGCACAGTCTGATCTCTGCTGCCGGTCCGCTGACGAACGTGCTGTTCGCGGTCGTGTGCACGGCCCCGTTCTGGCTGGACGCGCTGGACGGCGTGCCGGCCGACTTCCGGTTCGCCCTGGCCTTCCTGGCACTGCTCCAGGTGACGGCCGCGCTGCTGAACTCCCTGCCGGTGCCGGGCCTGGACGGCTACGGCGTCGTCGAGCCCTGGCTGTCGTACAACATCCGGCGCCAGGTGGAGCCGTTCGCGCCGTTCGGCCTGCTGTTCGTGTTCGCGCTGCTGTGGCTGCCCGCGGTCAACGGCGTGTTCTTCGACGTGGTCGACTCGCTCCTGAAGTCGCTCGGGATCAGTGACTTCGAGACGTACTGCGGGCAGGAGCTGTACCGCTTCTGGCAGGGCTCGAACGAGTTCTGCTCGGCCGCTCCCTGAGGCATCAGCCCGTGACGGACTTCTCCTGCTTGCCGCGCTTCACGTAGTACCAGCACATGTTGGACGACAGGCCCGCCAGCAGCACCCAGACGATCCCCAGCCAGCTGCCCCGTGTGAAGGAGACGACGGCCGCGGCCACGGCGAGGACGCAGAGAATCAGGGCGTAGAGGGCGAGGCGGGGCATTTCGGTCGACTCCTGTCGGGGGACACTGCTACGACGACCAGTGTCCCCCATGCGCCTCGGCGGCTCACACGTCGGTGACGCGAAGCCCCGCGTGCGCCTTGTACCGGCGGTTGACGGAGATCAGGTTCGCCACCAGCGACTCCACCTGGTGAGCGTTGCGCAGCCGCCCGGCGAAGATGCCGCGCATGCCGGGGATGCGCCCGGCGAGGGCCTGCACGATCTCGACGTCGGCGCGGACCTCGCCGAGCACCATCACGTCGGTGTCGATCTCGTCGATCTCCGGGTCCTGCAGCAGCACGGCCGACAGGTGGTGGAAGGCGGCCGTGACCCGGGAGTCCGGCAGCAGGGCGGCGGCCTGCTCGGCGGCGCTGCCCTCCTCCGGCTTGAGCGCGTAGGCGCCCTTCTTGTCGAAGCCGAGCGGGTTGACGCAGTCGACGACGAGCTTGCCGGCCAGCTCCTCGCGCAGGGATTCGAGGGTCTTGCCGTGGCCGTCCCAGGGCACGGCGACGATCACGATGTCGCTGCGGCGCGCGGTCTCGGCGTTGTCGGCGCCCTCGACGCCGTGTCCGAGTTCCTCCGCGGCGGCCTGGGCACGGTCGGCCGCCCGCGACCCGATGATCACCTTCTGCCCGGCCTTGGCGAGCCGGTAGGCGAGACCCTTGCCCTGCGGCCCGGTCCCGCCGAGCACTCCGACGACGAGTCCGGAGACGTCGGGCAGGTCCCAGGGGTCCTTGGCGGGGGCCTTCTGGGCATTGTCGGTGGCAGCACTGTCGGTAGAGGTCATGGCCCTGACTCTACGTCCGCCGCGGCCGTCGGCTCAGGTCAGCTCCGTCACGGGCACCCGGCGGAAGGCGATGGTCTCGTAGGCGCTGAAGTCGCCGGTCTCGTACAGCAGACCCACGGTGTCCGTGTCGACGCGCACGAGGTCGGAGTAGGCGGCGGGCAGGCCGTCCACGGTGTGGGCCGGACGCCAGGTGGTGCCGCCGTCGGCGGAGGCGCGGATCGTCATGAGCGCGCGGAAGCCGGGGTCGGCGGGGCCGGAGTAGAGCAGCACGTCGGGGTCGCGGAGCTGGAGGACGCTCGCCTGGCACACGGGTGCGGACAGGCCCGCCTGGGGTCGGAAGGGTTTCACCAGGGTCCGGCCGCCGTCGATCGAGTGGGCGTCGGCGCGGGTGCCGGGTGACGGGGAGTCGTTGCGGGTGTTGAAGTAGACGCGGCCGTCGGGGAGTTCGGCGGCGGTGGTCTCGTTGACGTTGATGTAGCCGTCGGTGTTGTCGTCGACGTAGCCGATCCGCCAGGTCGCGCCCCGGTCGTCGCTGAGCAGGCAGTGGCCGCCGTTGTACCTGCCCTCCGTGCCGTTGTCCGTGCCGGTGGGCGGCAGGGAGTGGTTGGCGGGGACGACGATCCGGCCGGTGCCCAGCTGGAGGGCGTGGCCGGGTCCGGTGGCGTACCAGCGCCAGTGCGGCTTCTTGGTCTGCTGGGTGATCTCCCTCGGCGCGGACCAGGTGAGGCCGTCGTCGTCGCTGTGCTGCACCCAGACGCGGCGTCCGTCGGCCGCGCTCACCTTGCCGCGCCGGATGGCGTCCTCGGTGGCGAGCGCGGCGTTGCGTACGTGCACGAGGAGGACGCGACCGGTGTCGAGGACGACGGGGGCCGGGTTGCCGGCGAGGGCGTCGCCGTTCTTGGCGGCGACCAGGAGCGGGCTCCAGGTGCGGCCGCCGTCCGTGGAGCGCTTCAGGACGATGTCGATGTTCCCGAAGTCGTCCCGGGAGCCGACCCGGCCCTCGCAGAAGGCCAGCAGGGTGCCGTCGGCGGTGGCGACGACGGCGGGGATGCGGAAGCTGGCGTACCCCTCCCGGCCGGCGCGGAAGGGGACACTGGTCTCGGTCATCGGCGGGTTCCTCCGGGTGTTCGACGACGGTACGGATGACCGGTCCCTCTGCCCGAGCCGGGCGAACTCGTGGTGAATTCCGCGTCACGACTGACCGGTTGGGGCAGGATGCGGTCGTATGGATGCCGTACGGGTCGCGCTGTTGCGGGAAGTGCTCGCCGGGACGGAGTGGCTGGGCGCCACGCGGCGGTTCGCCGGTGCGCTGCGGGGGTCGGTGGTGTCGCACGGCGGCGGACTGCTGCTCGTCGGCACGCCGGAGTACGAGCCGTGGCACCTGGCGGCGCACCTGGTGGACGAGGCGGCGTGGTCGGGCACGCCGGAGCTGGCCCCGACGCTGGTACGTCATGACGCGCGCCCCTCGGATCCGGCGCACCTGGCGGTCGGCCTCGGGCGACTGGAGGCGGCCCGGCGGGGCGAGACGCTGCTGGTGGTGTCTCCCGAGGGCCCCGCCTCACCCCTCCTCGAACGGGTGTCCGACGCCCGGCGCGCCGGGGCGACGGTGCTGTCCCTCGGCCCCGGTGAGGGCGAGCTGCCGGCGATGGCCCACGAGGCCCTGGCCGTGCCCGACGGCTCGGAGCTGGACCTGGACACCGTGCAGCACCTGGTCAGCGCGGCGGCCGGGGAGAACGCCGTGCCGACACCGCGCGGCCGGCGCCGCTTCCGGGA
>NZ_JBEXSR010000007.1:0-148790 GCF_040613735.1 Streptomyces sp. NPDC006235 | reverse complement strand
GGTGCGGCCGGGCGAGGTGCGCACAGCCGCCGGGATGCGCCTACTCGTCGTCGCGGCCGCCCGCCGGGGCGTCGTGCCACTTGGGGTCGTTCTCCCATCGGAGCTGGACCTGGACACCGTGCAGCACCTGGTCAGCGCGGCGGCCGGGGAGAACGCCGTGCCGACACCGCGCGGCCGGCGCCGCTTCCGGGACAGGGTGGCGAGACTGGCGGAACACCTGACGGCCCCACCGCCGGCGCGCTGGTAGGGCGGTGGGGCCGTCGTTCCGTCGGTGCGGCCGGGCGAGGTGCGCACAGCCGCCGGGATGCGCCTACTCGTCGTCGCGGCCGCCCGCCGGGGCGTCGTGCCACTTGGGGTCGTTCTCCCACTGGAGGTTGCGTGCGCGGGCGGTCTCCATCGCGTGTTCGGCTTCCGTGCGGGAGGCGTACGGCCCGAACCGGTCCTTGTTGGGGCACTCCGGCCCCTCCTCGACCTTCTTGTGTTCGAGGCAGTAGTACCACTCACCCGGTTTGCCGACCGTCCGCTTCTTGAACAGGGCCATGACCAGCTCCTCTCGCCACCGTCATGTTCCCCCATGGCCGCTGGTTAGACTCGCTGGCATGTCTGGCCAGTCGCTGCTCGTACCGGGGGAGCTGTCCCCCACCCGTCCCGTGCCCGGAAACATCCGTCGCCCCGAGTACGTCGGCAAGCCCGCGCCGACGCCGTACACCGGACCGGAGGTGCAGACGCCCGAGACGATCGAGGCGATGCGGCTCGCCGGCCGGATCGCGGCCCGGGCGATGGCGGAGGCCGCGAAGCTGATCGCCCCCGGGGTGACCACCGACGAGCTGGACAGGGTGGCGCACGAGTACATGTGCGACCACGGCGCCTACCCCTCGACGCTCGGCTACCGGGGCTTTCCGAAGTCGCTGTGCACCAGCGTCAACGAGGTCATCTGCCACGGCATCCCGGACTCGACCGTCCTGCGCGACGGCGACATCGTCAACCTGGACGTGACGGCGTACATCGGCGGCGTGCACGGCGACAACAACGCCACCTACCTGGTCGGTGAGGTCGACGAGGAGTCACGGCTGCTGGTGGAGCGGACCCGGGAGTCCCTCAACCGGGCGATCAAGGCGGTCAAGCCGGGCCGGCAGATCAACGTCATCGGCCGGGTCATCGAGTCGTACGCCAAGCGCTTCGGCTACGGGGTGGTCCGGGACTTCACCGGCCACGGCATCAACTCGTCGTTCCACTCGGGCCTGATCATCCCGCACTACGACAGCCCGCACGCGACGACGGTCATCCAGCCGGGGATGACGTTCACGATCGAGCCGATGCTGACGCTCGGGACGCACGAGTACGACATGTGGGACGACGGCTGGACGGTCGTGACGAAGGACCGGAAGCGGACGGCCCAGTTCGAGCACACGCTGGTGGTGACGGAGTCGGGCGCGGAGATCCTCACCCTGCCGTGACCGCGGCGGGTCCCCTCGCCCAGGGCGAGGGGGACCCGCTGCCGTCGGTCGGCCGCCGGCTCAGACGTCGAAGACGCCCTTGTGGCAGACGGCGCCGCCCCACTCCAGTTCAGCGGTCTCGGCCTCGATCTCGCCGAAGTACGGGCTGCACGGGATGTGGTCGTAGCCGTGGCGGTGGCGCTGGCCGTCGTCGTCGGCGTGGGCCGTCGCCGCGCCTGCGGCACTGAGGGCGGCGGTCAGGGCTACTGCGGCCAGGGCGGATCGGATGCGCACTGGGGCTCCTCTCGAGAAGGATGAGTGGTCAGGCCCAGAGGCCCCCGTTCGGTACCGCGCGCACACGCTGTTCCACCCGTACAGACGCGCGTCGCCCGGGTCAGCGTTCGAGATGCACCCGGCCGCCGACCTCGGTCCAGCCGCCCGGCTGGGGTGCGGTGAGGATCTGGGAGCCCGCGCCCTGGGTGATGTTGAGGGCGCGGCCGAGCCGGTCGGTGAGCAGCAGGGCCGCCGCCCCGGTCGCCTCGTCCTCGTCGATCCCGTCGCCGCGTCCGGGGAAGGCCCGGGCCCGCACCCGTCCGGCGGACTCGTCCTGCCACGCCCAGGCGTACACCCACTCCCCCGGCGGCGGCACGGTCAGGTCGTCGACCTCGGCGGCGCTGCCGTACTGCCGCAGGGTGCGCTGCGGCACCCACTCCGCCCGCGCCTCGATCCAGCAGAACTCCCCGTCCTGCCGGGCACCGACCACCCCGGCGGGTGTGACCAGTTCGGGCACGTCGAGCAGCCAGGCCGTCCCGACACACGGGTGCCCGGCGAAGGGCAGGCGCAGGGTGGGCGTGTAGATGTCGATCACCCCGCGCTCGGGGTCGTCGACGAACACGGTCTCGCTGAACGCGAGCTTCGCGGCGAACTCCTGCCGCTCGCTCCGCTCGGGCAGCACCGAGCCCTCGCGCACGACACCGAGTTCATTGCCGTATCCACCGTCCGGCCCACAGAAGACGCGGAGCACGTCGTAGTCAGTCACGGGGGCATTCAAACATCGCCCGGGCGGCCAGGTCGTCCCAGGCGGCCGGACCGCCCGGAAGGGGCCAGGCGACGGTGCGGGCCGCTTCGTAGGGCAGGTCCGCGAGAACGGCACCGAGGCCCTGGGCCAGGCGGTGCCTCAGGTCCTCCGTTCCGGGGCGGCGCGCCAGTTCCGCCGTACGGCGCTCGTGCTCGTCGGTCATGGCCCGCAGCTGCCGCCGCCAGACATCGTCGTCGACGGCTCGGGCCAGCACCACGCAGTCGGGGTCCGAGCCCTCCGCCAGCGCGGCGACGGCCCGGTCGTGGCCGTCGAGGATCAGCCAGCCGTCGAGCGGGGTCACGAACCACAGGAGCACCGGCGCCAGGGTGCCCTCGCGGGCCCGTCGCCGGTAGGCCTTCACCCGGGGCGCGTCCGGCGGCGAAAGAGGGCTCAGAGGCACGACTCCCTGCCAGCCGCCGGCGCACCAGTCGTGGTGGCAGCCGGGCATCCGCGCATGAAGTCGCGGGTCACACGTAGGGCGGGAAGACGCACCGGGGGCCGAGGAGCCGGCGTGCGTCATACAGGGGGCCGTGCGGGGAGTCCTCGAGCCATCGGGCGTACTGGCGCGGCAGGTCCGCGTTCGAGCGGGTCAGGTCGGCGCGGACGGGCGGCGGCGGTGAGCGGTAGCCGGGGAGGTGGTGCAGGAAGAGGCCTTCGTTCGGGCCGTCCACGCGGCCGAGCAGCACCGGCCGGCGGCCCTGTGCGCCCGCGTCATGGGGACAGTCTCGGGGACGCCGGCCGCCACGCACTCCCGATCCTCCCGAAGCGGGACTTTTGACCTCGCCTTGACCACACCATGGCAGCGTTTTTGAGCCACTTAAGTAATTCTCATCTAGCTTAGGTGAGCCTCACCTTCCCCGTCCCCTGGAGCCTTCATGCGACCCGCCAGTCCTGTATCCGTCGTGATCGCCGCAGCGGCGGCTCTGACCGCTGTCACCGGCTGTACGGAGAAGAGCAACGCCGAGGACGGCGACCATGTGGTGCACGTGACGGCCACGGACGACAAGTGCGAGGTGTCGAAGAAGGAGTTCCCCGCCGGGCACGTCGAACTGGCCGTGGAGAACAAGGGTTCCAAGGTCACCGAGGTCTACGTGCTCTTCCCCGACGACCGTGTGGTCACCGAGCGGGAGAACATAGGCCCCGGCACCAAGCAGCGGGTCACCGCCGAGGTGAAGGCAGGCGACTACCGGATCGCCTGCAAGCCCGGGATGAAGGGCAAGGGCATCCGACAGGCCGTCAAGGCCACCGGCGGCAAGGCGGTCAAGCGCGACCCGCGCCTGGACGAGGCCGTGGCGGCCTACCGCGCCTACACGCAGGAGCAGGCCGACGAGACCCTGCCCAAGGCCGAGACCTTCGCCCGGGCCGTCAAGGACGGCGACCTGGAAGCCGCGAAGAAGGCCTACGCACCCTCTCGTATCGGCTGGGAGCGCACCGAGCCGGTCGCCGAGTCCTTCGGCGACATCGACCCGAAGGTCGACGTCCGCGAGGACGGCCTGGAGGACGGCCAGGACCCCGCCGAGGACTGGACGGGCTGGCACCGCCTGGAGAAGGCCCTCTGGCAGGACAAGAAGATCGGCGACCGGGAGAAGGAGCTCGCCGACCGGCTCATCACCGACCTGAAGGACTGGCAGGACCGGGTCGGCAAGGCCGAGATCACCCCGACCTCGATGGCCAACGGCGCCAAGGAACTCCTCGACGAGGTCGCCACCGGCAAGGTCACCGGCGAGGAGGAGCGGTACTCGCACACCGACCTGGTCGACTTCAAGGCCAACGTCGAGGGCGCGCAGAAGTCGTACGAGCTGCTGAAGCCGGTCGCGCAGGAGAACGACAAGGCCCTCACCACGGAACTGGACAAGCAGTTCGCCACCCTGAACACGCTGCTCGACAAGTACCGCCCCGACACGGCGTCGTATGACTTCACCTCGTACGACAAGGTCGGCAAGGCCGACCGCAAGGAGCTCTCGGACGCGGTCAACGCGCTGGCGGAGCCCCTGTCGAAGCTCGCCGCCGCAGTCGCGAAGTAGAGGGGCCGCCCGCATGACGGACAACGACACCCCCTCCCACTCCCCCTCCCGGCGCGCCCTGCTCGGCTGGGGCGGGGCGGGACTGGCCCTCGGCGCCGCCGCGGCGGGCGGAGCGGTGGCGATGGCCCGCACCGACGACGACCCCGCGCCGGACACCGGAACCGCGATCCCCTTCCACGGCGCGCACCAGGCGGGCATCGCCACCCCGGTCCAGGACCGGCTGCACTTCGCCGCGTTCGACGTGACGACCGACGACCGGGCGGAGTTCGTCCAGCTGCTGAAGGACTGGACGGAAGCCGCCCGCCGTATGACGGCCGGGCACCCGGTGGGCGAGGGCGGCTTCGGCGGCCTCCCCGAAGCGCCCCCGGACGACACCGGCGAGGCTCTGGACCTCAAGCCCTCCCGCCTGACCCTCACGATCGGCTTCGGCCCGAGTCTCTTCGAGAAGTTCGGCCTGGCGGAACAACGGCCCGCCGCCCTGGTGGACCTGCCGAAGTTCGCCGGCGACAACCTGGACAAGAACCGCAGCGGGGGCGACCTGTGCGTCCAGGCCTGCGCCGACGACCCCCAGGTCGCGGTCCACGCCGTCCGCAACCTGGCCCGCATCGGCTTCGGCAAGGTCGTCATCCGCTGGTCGCAGCTCGGCTTCGGCAAGACGTCGTCGACGACACCCGAGGCCCAGACTCCGCGCAACCTGATGGGCTTCAAGGACGGCACCCGCAACATCGCGGGCACGGAGACGGACCGGCTGAAGAAGTTCGTCTGGGTGGACGACCAGGACGACCCGGCCTGGATGCGGGGCGGCTCCTACCTCGTCGCACGCCGCATCCGCATGCACATCGAGACCTGGGACCGCACCTCGCTCCAGGAGCAGGAGGACATCTTCGGCCGGGACAAGGGTGAAGGCGCCCCGGTCGGCAAGGCGAAGGAGCGCGACGAGCCGTTCCTGAAGGCCATGAAGCCCGACGCGCACGTCCGGCTCGCGCATCCCGACGCCAACCACGGGGCGACGATCCTGCGCCGCGGCTACTCCTTCACCGACGGCACGGACGGACTGGGCCGCCTGGACGCGGGCCTGTTCTTCCTGGCCTACCAGCGGGACGTCCGCGAGGGCTTCATCCCGATCCAGCGCAACCTGGCCACGGACGCGCTCAACGAGTACATCCAGCACGTGGGTTCGGCGCTCTTCGCCATCCCGCCGGGCGTCCGTGACAAGGACGACTGGTGGGGCCGGACGCTGTTCTCCAAGGAGGCCTGAGCCCGTTGTTCTCCAACTACCTGATCGGTCTGCGCGAGGGCCTGGAGGCGAGCCTCGTCGTCTGCATCCTCATCGCCTACCTGGTCAAGACGGACCGCAGGGACGCCCTGCGCCCGATCTGGATCGGCATCGGCATCGCGGTCGCCCTCGCGCTCGGCTTCGGCTGCGCGCTCGAATTCGGCTCGCAGGAGCTGACGTTCGAGGCGCAGGAAGCGCTGGGCGGGTCCCTGTCGATCCTCGCGGTCGCCCTGGTGACGTGGATGGTGTTCTGGATGCGGCGCACCGCCCGGCACCTGAAGTCCGAACTGCACGGCAAGCTGGACGCGGCCCTCACCCTGGGCACGGGGGCACTGGTCGCCACGGCGTTCCTGGCCGTGGGCCGCGAGGGCCTGGAGACGGCCCTGTTCGTCTGGGCGTCGGTCCACGCGGCGAGCGACGGCAGCCCGCGCCCCCTTCTCGGCGTCGCCCTCGGCCTGTTGACGGCGGTCCTGCTGGGCTGGCTGTTCTACCGAGGCGCCCTGCGCATCAATCTCGCCCGGTTCTTCACCTGGACCGGCGGCATGCTCGTCGTCGTGGCCGCGGGCGTACTGGCGTACGGCTTCCACGACTTGCAGGAGGCCCGCTTCCTGCCCGGCCTGGGCGACAAGGCCTTCGACATCTCCGGCACGATTCCGCCGGACAGTTGGTACGGCACGTTGCTCAAGGGCGTGTTCAACTTCCAGCCGGACCCGACCGTGCTCCAGGTGGTGGTCTGGCTGCTGTACTTGATCCCGACCCTGGCCCTGTTCCTTGCGCCGACGGGATTCGTACGCCGCCGGACCACCACGACACCGGTGCGCGACAAGGTCTGACGCTGCTGAGGCCGGGGCGCTGCGCAACTCGGCGCGACGAGGTGCCGCTGCGCCCACCCGTGCCGCCTGGGGGCACCTCCCAGGCCCTTAAGGCACTGGGGGAGGCACGACTGCCCGCAGTTAGGCGGGACCGCACCCGCGCACGGCGAGAAGGGGACGCGTCGGGGGTGTCCGTCCGCAGCGGTTGGCGCACAAACGGACGGTCAGTCGGTATCCGACCCCATCGCGCCGTTCCGAGGACGGACACCCCCCGGGCGCGGCCCCGACCCACCAGCCCGCCGCAGGCGCAGACCCCCCGCCCAACCGCCGGAGGCACCCGGTAGGGTTCGCCTCCGGAAAGGGGAAGGTGAAGGAACCCGATGAGCAGGGATCGCGACCCTCGAACGCTCCGCAGGCCCGCCCGGAGCGCCCTCATAGCAGCCTCGGTGACCGCTTTGTCGTTGACGGCGAGCGGATGCGTCGTGGTGCACGGCGAACGGGAGATCCTCCCGTCCACCACCCGCGCCGAAGCCGCCAAGGCCCTCCAGGAGTTCACGACCGCGTACAACGAGGCCGACAAGGCCTACGACGCCTCCCTGGACGCCGACCACACCACCGGCGCCCTGGCCGACATCGACTCGGCGCGCCTGAAGGCCGGCAAGACGAACAACCCGGACGGCAACCCGAACCACACGCCCCTGAAGCTGACGGACGCGAAGTACACGATCCCCAAGAAGGCCGGCTGGCCCCGCTGGTTCCTCGTCGACGCGGCCGGCAACAAGGGCGGCGCCGCCCGCTGGCTGCTCGTGTTCACCCGCAGCAGCCTGGACGACCCCTTCCAGGTCGCGTATCTCACCCTCGTCGCACCGGGCAAGGTCCCGCAGTTCAAGAAGGACGCGGACGGCTGGGCCGAGTCCGTCCCCGTGAACTCGACCGGCCTGGCCGCCGCCCCCCGGGACCTGAGCCAGAACTACACGACCTATCTCAAGAACGGCGGAGACACCTTCGCCGACGGCTCCCACACCAGCCAGTGGCGCGCCCTGCGAGCGAAGAACGCCAAGAAACCGGGCCTGGTCACCCAGTACATCGACGAGCCGCTGACGAACGGCGACTACCAGCCCCTCGCCCTGCGCACGGCGGACGGCGGCGCACTGGTGTTCTTCACGACACGGCACTACGAGAAGCAGACGGCCTACGCGGGCACGACGTTCCCCATCCCCAACAAGGACGTCCTCGCGCTGACGGACGGCGAGGTCAAGCAGTCCCTCCTGATGGAGTTCGTCTCCAACGAGGTGGCCCTGGACCCGCCGAAGGGCAGCGGCAGCGGACAGGTGACGATCCTCGGCCGGATCCAGGGAATGACGTCGGCGGAGGGCTCGTAAAAGCGGACGGAAGAGCGGACGGAGACCGTAAAGGAAGAACTGACGGAGACGGAACCGGAACAGCGCCGGTCGGCTCAGTGCCGCAGCGGCCAGGCCGCCCCGGCGTGGTCGGCGTCCTCACCGACGTACCGGGCACAGGCCTCGGTCAGCGTCTCCAGCAGGCTCAGCGGATCCGGCAGCGGATGCTCGGGCCCGCGCACCCAGTGCACCGTCTGGTCCTCACCGGGCAGCCGCGCCGGCGGTACGAGGACGTAGGAGCCGCGGCAGTGCCACCGCAGCCCGGGGTGCTCGTCCATCGTCTCGGGGTGGCAGTCCAGTTCGCACGGCCACCACTCGTCCTCGTCCTCGGGCGTCCCGCGCGTGAGGGTGAAGAACAGCATGCGTCCGTCGTCGCTCTCGGCGACGGGCCCGACCTCGACACCGGCGGCGAGCAGCCGCTCCAACGCACTGCGACCGGCATCCAGGGGCACGTCGAGGACGTCGTGCACCATGCCGGTCGCGGTGATGAAGTTGGCCTGCGGCTGGTGGCGGGCCCAGCGTTCGATCTGGGCGCGGTCGGTGGTCGACTGCGTCTGCCAGGCGAAGGACACCGGGTGCCGGGCCGGGGTGGGACAGCCGACACGTTCGCAGGAGCAGCGGTATCCGGCCGGGTGGGCGGCGGGCGCGAGCGGCAGCCCCGCTCCGGCGGCGGCGAGCAGCAGGGCCTCCCGGCCGCCGTCACCGGCGGTCTCCTTGGGCCGGCGCCCGGCGCGCAGCCACTGGGTGAGTTTGCCCTGTAGGCCGGTCCTGCCGCCGTACTCCGCGCTCATCTATCCCCTCGCCTCGCTGTCGTGCGGAACAGCATGCCTTATGGTCCCATCTTGCCGCGCGCCGGGGGGCCAGTGCCCACATCCGGGGCAGGAGGGTCGAGACGGGTACCTGTGGGTCGAGACGGGTACCGGTGGGGCGAGACGGGTACCGGTGGGGCGAGTCATATGCCCGTAGGGCGAGAGGTACTCCGCACCCTGATCGGGTGTCATTGCCCGCTTTGCCCTGACATGGCGCCCTACCGTGGTCGCCATGGTCACAAGGATCGCGCTGACGGGCCTCGCCTCCGCGGTTTCGGTGGTCTCGCTGACCCTGACGGGACCGGCGGGCATCCGCCCGCTGGAGTGGGGCACCGGCCCGCTGACCGTGGCGGCGCTCCCCCGGATCACGTACGTCGCCCACCGCGGCGGCGCCCGCGAGGTTCCCGAGAACAGCATGACGGGGCTGGCGGCCGCCTACGAGCGCGGTACGGCGCAGGTGCTGGACTTCGACACGCGGCTGCTGCGCGACGGGACGCCCGTGGTGTTCCACGACGAGACCCTGAACCGCACCACCTACCTGGGCGGCGAGGTGCGCGGCCTCGACGCCCGGGAGTGGCAGGGCGTCCGGCTGCGCCCGAAGGACGCGCTGCCCGGCAGCTGGCGCTCGGAACGGCCGCCGACCGTCGCCGAGGTACTGGATCGTTTCGGCGGGCGGATCGTGCTGATGCTGGAGGCGAAGGACCCGCGGAGCCTGGACCGGCTGGCCGGGCTGATCCGGGCCCGGGGCCTGACCCGCTCGGTGTTCGTGAACTCCAACGACCCCGAGGTGGCCCGGCGCGTCCACCGCCTGGGCCTGCTCACGCAGTTGTGGCGCTCGGCGCGGCAGCTGCGCACGGACCGCCCGGAGCGCTGGCGGTCGTACGTGGACCTGCTGGACGTGGACCACCGGGCGCGTGACGCGGATCTCGTGCGGGCGGTGCGGTCGGGGATCCGGCGGGTGTGGGCGCACACGGTGGTGACGGACGCGCAGCGGGACCGGGTGCTGGCGCTGGGCTGCGACGGGGTGATCACGGACGCGCCGGGACGCCTCGCGCGGGCCGCCCGGCAGGGTCCTCAGCGCGGCGCGAGGCCGTGAAGGGCGTAGTCGACGAGGGTGTCGGTGTACTCGTAGGAGATCGGGCCCGTGTGCTGGAGCCAACGCTGGGCCAGCGGGGAGATGAAGAACTCCAGGGCGATGCGCGGGTCGATGTCGGGCCGCACCTGCCCGGCCTCCTGGGCGGCGCGCAGCCGGCCGATGTAGAGGTCGAGTGAGGGCTGCATCAGCTTGGCGACGAGTTCGCGCCCGAGTTGCTCGTTGACGACGCCCTCGGCGGCCAGCGCGCGGGACGGCGCCTCGAACCTCGGGTCGCGCAACTGGTCGACGGTGGCGCGCAGGACACCCTTGACGTCGGCGGCGAGGTCGCCGGTGTCGGGGAAGGCGTACGGCTCCGGTCCCGCTTCCCGCAGGGACTGCTCACCCAGGTCCAGGAACGCCTCCATCAGCACATCCGCCTTCGACGGCCACCAGCGGTAGATCGTCTGCTTCCCGACGCCGGCGCGGGCGGCGATGCCCTCGATGGTGGTCTTCGGATAACCGACTTCCACGACGAGCGCGAGGGCGGCGTCGTAGATGGCGCGACGGGACTTCTCGCTGCGCCGGGAGGCGTCGGGGGCGGGCTTTCCGGGGGCGGACTGTGCGGACTTGTGTGCGGCCATGGCTCGAATTTATCAGGTTGACAAGACGGAGCGTCTCGCGGACAGTGGAGCACCATGCACGAGACGAACCGTCTCGTCGCGGAAGAGGAATGGAAAAGGAGCCCCACATGACCCGAGGCGGAGCCGGAAACCTGCTGGGTGTCGGCGGATCGCGTCAGAAGCTCGGCCGCAAGGCACTGCGCGGCGGCGGCCGGGGCAGCCGGATCGGCGGCGGCCTCGATCCCCAGGCGCAGAAGCGCGAGTTGCTGCGCAAGCTTCAGGAGAAACGACAGCAGCAGGCACGACAGGAGGACCGTACGACCGACACATCGTCGTGAGCCTCCCCCGCCCGGGGGAGACGGTCCCCTCGCGCGCGGGATCCTCCCGGGACGTCCGGCGGATGTACTGAAGCGGCCGAGCAACCGCGGCAGACGAACCGCGGCCGAGCAACCGCGACCGACGGACACCCGGGAGGACTCACGATGCGCGTGTGGACGAGACGACGACTGCTCACCTCGGCGGCGACGGCCGTCTCGGCGGCGGGCCTCGCCGCGACGGCGGCCCTGCCCGCGCGGGCGGCGGCCGGAGCGGCCCGTCCCGGCACCGGCGACATCGCGGACGCGCTGCGGGCACTGCCCGGACTGCGGCTGATCGAGGAGCGGCAGGACGCCGAACCGGGCTACCGGCACTTCGTCCTGGGCCTGCGCCAGCCGGTCGACCACACGAACCCCGCGGCCGGCGCCTTCGAGCAGCGCCTCACGCTGCTGCACACCGCCGCCGACCGGCCCACCGTGCTGTTCAGCACGGGCTACCAAGCGGTGCTCGCACCCCGGCGCACGGAAGCGACGGTCCTGCTGGGCGGCAACCAACTCCAGGTCGAACACCGCTACTTCGGCACCTCACGCCCGGCCGGCCCCGGCTACGCGCACCTCACGATCCGCCAGGCCGCCGACGACCACCACCGCGTCGTCCGGCTCTTCCGCCGGCTCTACTCCGGCGCGTGGGTCTCCACCGGTGGCAGCAAGGGCGGTATGGCGAGCGTCTACCACCGCCGCTTCCATCCCCACGACGTGGACGGCACGGTGGTCTACGGAGCCCCGAACAACGTCGACGACCGCGAGGACTCCGCCTACGTCCGCTTCCTGGGGACGGTCGGCACCCCCGCCGCCCGCGAGGCCATCGAGGCCGTCCAGCGGCGCATCCTGCTGAACCGGGCGGACATGGTCGCCCGCTACGAGGCCTGGGCTGCTGCCGCCGGCGACACCTTCCGCATCGTCGGCGGCGCCGACAAGGCGCTCGAAATCGCCGTGCTGCGCGCACCGTTCATGTTCTGGCAGCGCGGGACAGCGGCCGACATCGCCGCGCTTCCGGGCCCGGAGGCGAGGGCCGACGAGCTGTACGCGTGGCTCGACGACACCGCCGGCCTGTCCCTGTACGCCGACAGGACGGCGCAGCACTACGTCCCGTACTGGTACCAGATCGGCACGCAGCTGGGGTACGGCAGCGTCCCCACGGCCCACCTGGCGGATCTGTTGCGGCACCCGGACGCCATCGAGGCACGCAGTTTTGTCCCGAGGGACATCCCGATGCGCTTCGACCCGGAGGCCATGCCGGACATCGACCGCTGGGTCCGCCGCCGCGGCAGCCGGCTGCTGTTCGTCTACGGCACCCAGGACCCCTCCGTGGCCGAGCACTTCCAGCCGGGCGGGGCCGACTCACAGGTTCTGTGGGTACCGGGCGGCAATCACGGCGCCGACATCGCCGACCTGTCCCCCGCCGACCGGGCGTCGGCGGAGGAGGCGTTGTCCCGTTGGGCCGGTCAAGGATGACCGGCTCCGGTCAGGGCGCCGGAGGCCAGGCGTCGCCCCAGTCCGCGTCCCGGGCCGCCTTGTACAGGTCGCCGTGGCGTTTGGTGACGGTGGTCCGGTGCAGGGACGGCTCGGTCTGGCACAGGTCGAGGAGGACCTGGCCCTTGCGGATCTGCGGGCGCCGCACGACACGGGAGGGTGCCGGGGTCACGGAGAACCGGGCGGCGGCGACGTAGCTGAACTTCTCGTCCTCGTAGGGGAGGGAGCCGCCCTTGACCTGGCGGTGCAGGGAGGAACGGCTGACCCGGGCGGAGAAGTGGCACCAGTCCGTGCCCGGGGCGATGGGGCAGGCGGCACTGTGCGGGCAGGGCGCGGCGACGTGGAAACCGGCGCCGACCAGCCGGTCGCGGGCCTCGATGACGCGGGCGTAGCCATCGGGGGTGCCGGGCTCGACGATCACCACAGCCTGGGCCGCGGTCGCGGCGGCGTCGACGAGGGCGATGCGGTCCGGGGCGGTCAGCTCGTTGAGGACGTAGGAGACGGTGACGAGATCAGTGCTCTCCAGGGTGAGCGCCGCTCCGATCCGAGAGCGCTGCCACCGTACGTCCCGCAGGGCCGGGTCGGCCGCGGCGATCTCCCGCCCCAGGGCGAGCGCGGGCTCGGCCCAGTCCAGCACGGTGACAGGCCGCTCCCCGCCCCAGGTCGCGCTCACGGCCCAGGCGGCGGCACCGGTTCCGCCACCGACGTCGGTGTGCGATCCGGGCACCCACGCGGGCGCGGCCTCGGCGAACGCCTCCAGCGCCGACCGCACGGCCTCGAAGGTCGCGGGCATCCGGTAGGCGGCGTAGGCGGCCACATCCGCCCGGTCCCGCAGGATCGGCGCGTCGGTCGGGGTGGCCCCGCGGTAGCTGGCGATCAGCCGCTCGACCGCCTGCGCGGCCTGCCGGGGCGGCAGCCCGTCGAGCAGACCGGCGAGGGCGGCGCGGAGGGTTTCGGCCGGGGGTGCGGGGGCGTTCACGCGGCGATTCTACGAGGCCCCGGGCCCGGGGACTCACCCGTCCGGACCGGTCGGACTGTGCACGTGGGGCGGTCGGCATGACGCTGGAACCCAAGTTCTCGAAGTCCTCGCGTCGAGCTCACGGCTGTCCAGGAGCGTCCGCGTCGGCGCCGGCTCCCTCACCCTCGACGACACCTGCGTCGTCCGCGTCTGCGAACCGCCCCACCGCCTGGAACTGGAGGCGAAAGCGGACCCCTTCGGCGCGGCCCGCATCGCCATGAGGCTGCTCCCCTGGGGCGAGCACACCCTCTTCACCCTCGACTGGCACCCCCTCCGGAGGCCCTGCACCCGGATGCACGGACTCCCCGTGGATTACGTCGTCGCGGTCCGCAACGGCATGATGCTGACGAAGCTGGCGCGGATCGCGGTGCGGGAGCGGGGTGGGGGTGGTTGAGGCGCTGCGGCTTCTTGCGGTCAGCCGGCTGCCGCGGCTTTCCGGGCGCTGGCGAGGTTGTTGCGACTGGTCAAGGTGTCGGGGTGGGTGTCGCCCAGGACCTGCTCGTATTGGGCGAGGGTGGTCTCGAACAGGGGGATGGCCCGCTCCAGGTCCCCCACCCCGTGGTAGGCGTAGGCAAGGTTGTTGCGACTGCTCAGGGTGTCGGGGTGAGTGTCGCCCAGAACCTGCTCGCGCTGGGCGAGGGTGGTCTCGAACAGGGGGATGGCCCGCTCCAGGTCCCCCACCCCGTGGTAGGCGTAGGCAAGGTTGTTGCGACTGGTCAAGGTGTCGGGGTGAGTGTCGCCCAGAACCTGCTCACGTTGGGCGAGGGTGGTCTCGAACAGGGGGATGGCCCGCTCCAGGTCCCCCACCCCGTGGTAGGCGCTGGCTAGGTTGTTGCGACTGGTCAGGGTCTGGGGGTGGGTGTCGCCCAGGACCCGCTCGCGCTGGGCGAGGGTGGTCTCGAACAGGAGCGTGGCCCGCTCCAGGTCCCCCACCGCTCGGTAGGCGTAGGCAAGGTTGTTGCGACTGGTCAGGGTGTCCGGGTGAGTGTCACCCAAGGCCTGCTCGCGCTGGCCGAGGGTGACCTCGTACAGGGGGATGGCCCGCTCCAGGTCCCCCACCGCTCGGTAGGCGTAGGCAAGGTTGTTGCGACTGGTCAGCGTGTCGGGGTGAGTGTCACCCAGAACCTGCTCGCTCTGGGCGAGGGTGACCTCGTGCAGGGGGATGGCCCGCCCCAGGTCCCCCACCGCCTGGTAGGCGTAGGCAAGGTTGTTGCGACTGGTCAGCGTGTCGGGGTGAGTGTCACCCAGAACCTGCTCGCTCTGGGCGAGGGTGACCTCGTACAGGGGGATGGCCCGCCCCAAGTCCCCCACCACCTGGTAGGCGGTAGCGAGGTTGTTGCGACTGGTCAGGGTGTCGGGGTGGATCTCACCCAAGGCCTCCTCGCGCTGGGCGAGGGTGGCCTCCAGCAGGGGAATGGTGCGGGCTGTGTGGCTTTGACGGTGGAGACGATTAGCTGCCATGACATACGCGTCGGTCAGGCGGGCGTCGTGATGTCCGGGTGGGGTGGTGGCGGCGAGGGTGACCAGGTGGGGGGTGTGGGTGTCCCACTGGCTGTCGGTGGTGTCCTGCCCTGGGAGCGGGGTCAGTTGGTGGAGGACTGCTTGTTCGGCGCGGTCGCGTCCTTGCAGGTGTCGAGGTGGCTGGGTGTGGTCTGCGGGTTGGGCAGTGCGCAGGACGGTCTGGACCAGGCGGTGCACGGTGACAGCGGTGCCGGTGTCGGTGACCATGCTGTAGGCGGCGAGGGTGCCGATGGCTTCCGCGATGTCGTCCGGGTCGGCGTCGGCCGGAGTGAGCAGGGCGTGGGGGATGTCGTCGGGGGCGAGCCAGGCGGCGGTGTGCAGCACCTCCACGGCCAGCGGATGCTTGGCCTCCAAGGTCTGGAGGGTGACGTTCCAAACGTGGGTGATGGTGCGTTCGGCGTCGATGCCGTGGGCGGTCTTGTCGAGCTTGGTGCCCAGACGGCGCCGATAGGCGTCCAGGCTGATCCCTCGGTTCTGGGCGAGGTAGGCGCCGGCCTGTTTGATCGCCAGCGGCAGGCACCCCAGATCCGCCACGAGCGCGCGGGCGGTCAGTTGCTGCTGTGGTGTGGGCGGGATTTCCCTGAACACCAGATTGCACAGCAGAGTGGTGGCGTCGTCGGCGCCGAGACTGCCAAGGCAGAGTGTGGCGGTGCTGTCGGGCCAGCCGGTGGTGCGGCGGCTGGTGGCCAGGTGGTGGCCCTGGTGCAGTGCGCCGGTGTAGGGGGCGAGGTCGGCGGGGTCCTCGACGTTGTCGTAGATCAGCAGCCATCCCCGGTGCCAGGCCAGCCACTGCCTCGCCCACGACACCTGTGCCCCGCGCTCGGCCGAGGCCGCCCAGTCGGGGACCAGTGCCTTGGTGAGCTCGGTGAGGGAGGTCTCGATCTCGTCGGGGGACGCGGCGTTGATCCACCAGATCAGGGTGTAGTCGCCGCGGTGGCGGTGGGCGTAGCGCAGGGCGAGCGTGCTCTTGCCGACCCCACCCAGCCCGTGCACCGCCCCGCCCTGCGTGATCGCTCCCTCCCCCCGACCCGTCAGGACACGGCGCAGCCGGCTCAGCTCTTCATCCCGGCCCAGGCAGAGAGAGGCCGGGGGCAGGTTCGAGGTGCCCGGGGCCGCGGTGACCTTGTCGGGCGCGTGTAACGCTTCGGCCGGCAGGACGTTCAGATCGCCGGTGTAGGCGTCTCTGATGCGCTGGGCCCCGATCGCCCGTTCACCACCAGCCTCGATCTGCAGCCCAGCTGTGGCGTCGTCCGTCGTCACGGCCGTGGCGGGATGTGACCGTCACCGGTGATCGCGGTGCCGATGTGCTGAGCGGCGATCGACCGCTCACCGGACGCCGTGATGGTGACCGTGCCCGCGGCCGGGGCGGGCAGCAGGGCCGACAACTCCTCCCGCAGTCCGGGATCCTTCTCCAACGCGCGCCTGAGGAGCCTGCTCAGCACCGCTGCGGAGTAGGTGTCGTCCTGTTCGTCGGCGGCCTCTTCCACCACGCGCTCCAACTCGGCCCGGCCCGCCTCGTCACGATGCCTCCAGACCAGTTGGAGAATCCGCTGCCCGAGACCCACCGTGGCATCAGCGGCAACATCCTGCGCCCGCGTCAGCACCGCCGCCCCGTACGCCCCCACCGCAGCCGTCAGATACGGGCCCGCCTGCTCCACCAACTGCACAACCTCAGCACCCACGTGCTCCCCCTCTTCGATGCGGCTCCGAAGCAACCAAGCGTAGAAACACCACCCCTGCCATGAAGCCAAAACGCTCGAACCACCCGCAACGGTTCCTACACCCTCTACCTGCGCATGCTCCTGCACTTTCCCGGGTGCCGTCCACGATCTCGATGCCGCTGGATTCAACGTACTGTCCGCCATCCGTCCGGCACGCAGCGCTCCCCCTCTCACCTCCCCCGCACCGCCCGCGCCACCCGCGACCCCGCCGCTGCCCTCGGCGCGCTGTCCGGATGGCGGCGGCGGGGATGGACCGCGTTGGTGAGGAGGATCAGGAACGTGTCCGTCGCCGGGTCGAGGACGAGGGACGTGCCCGTGAAGCCCGTGTGGCCCGCCGCGCCGCGTCCCGCCAGGTCGCCCATGAACCACGGCTGGTCGAGGGAGAAGCCCAGGCCTGGCGGGGTGAAGAGGAGTTCGACGAAGTCGGGGCCGAGGATGCGGGCGGGGCCGTGGGAGCCGCCGGCGAGGAGGGTGCGGCAGAAGACCGCGAGGTCACGGCCCGTGGAGAACAGGCCCGCGTGGCCCGCCACTCCCCCGAGCGCCCAGGCGTTCTCGTCGTGCACCTCGCCCCGCAGCATCCCCCGGTCCGCCTTGGCCCATGGCCGCCGCTGGTCCTCGGTTGCCGCCGCCCCGGGGCACGGACCGAACTCCGTCGCCGTCATGCCCAGCGGCCGGGTGATGCCGTCCCGGAAGAGGACGTCGAGCGTGCGGCCGGTGAGGCGTTCCAGGAGGTGCTGGAGGAGCAGCATGTTCAGGTCGGAGTAGCGGTACGTGCCCGGGGCCTCGACCGGCGCCTCCGCCCGCAGCACGGCCAGCCGCTCGGCGTCGTCCGCGCAGTCGTACAGCGGGAGTTCGGGCCGCAGCCCGGAGGTGTGGGTGAGCAGCTGCCGTACGGTGATGCCGTGCCGGGCGGCCCCCGTGAAGTCGGGCAGGTACGCCCCCACCCGCGCGTCGATGCCCAGGGTGCCGCGCTCGATCTGCTGCACGGTGGCCACGGCTGTGAACAGTTTGGTCAGGGACGCGAGGTCGAAGGGTGTGCCGACGGTCATCGGGACCCGGTCCTCGACGGGCAGTTCCACACCGGTGTCGGTGTCCTCGTCGTAGGCCGAGTAGCGGACGGCCCAGCCGACCGCCTCCTCGACCGCGATCACGGGGCCGCGGCCGACGACCAGGACCGCGCCCGGCGCCCAGGGGCGCTGCCCGGTGGTGAGGACGTGGACCTCACGGACCAGGTGACGCAGTTCCCCGGGGTCGAGGCCGGCCCGTTCCGGCGTGCCGTGGCGCAGTCTTGGTGCGCTCAGCTGTCTGCTCCCTCCACGCTCACGCCCCTGCTGACCGTCTTCCCGTCCGTCTTGCTGTCCGTCTTCCCGTCCGTCTTGCCGTCCATCTCCCCGTCCGTCTTCCAAGGTCGGCACATTCCCACGAAGCAGACCAGTGCCACCAGCGCGGCGGCCAGTTGGACGACGGCCATCGGGACGGCCGTGTCCTCCCCGGCGACGCCGACGAGCGGGGACGCGATCGCGCCGATGAGGAACGACGACGTGCCGAGCAGGGCGGAGGCCGAGCCGGCGGCGTGCTTGGTGCGCATCAGGGCGAGTGCCTGGGTGTTGGGCAGGGTGATGCCCATCGCGGACATCAGGACGAACAGCGCGACGGCGACGGGCGCGAGGCCGACCTCGCCGAACACCCCCAAAGACATCAGCAGCAGCGCGGTCGCGGCCGTGATGACGATGGCCAGACCGGTCCCCAGGACGCGGTCCAGGCTGACCCGGCCGACCAGGATCTTGCCGTTGATCTGGCCGACGAGGACCAGTCCGACCGAGTTGACGCCGAACAGCAGGCTGAACGTCTGCGGGGAGGCGCCGTAGATCTCCTGGATGACGAAGGGGGACGCGGAGATGTAGGCGAAGAGGGCGGCGAAGGCGAAGCCGCCGGTGAGGGTGTAGCCGGCGAAGGAGCGGTCGGCGAGCAGGCCCCGCATCGCGCGCAGGGCCTCGCCGACGCCGCCGCTGTGGCGCTGCGCTGGCGGCAGGGTCTCGGGCAGCCTCGTCCAGACCAGGACCCCGATCAGGATGCCGATGACCGTGAGGACGACGAACACGCCCCGCCAGTCCGTCACGCGCAGGACCTGCCCGCCGATGAGCGGCGCCACGATCGGGGCGACCCCGGAGATCAGCATGAGGGTGGAGAAGAAGCGGGCCATGGCCATGCCGTCGTAGAGGTCGCGGACGACGGCCCGGGCGATGACGATCGCGGCGGCGCCCGCGAGGCCCTGCGCCAGCCGGAAGGCGACGAGGAGTTCGACGGTGGGCGCGAGCGCGCACAGCACCGTGGCGACGACGAAGACGCCGAGTCCGGCGAGGAGGGGGCGACGGCGTCCCCAGCGGTCGCTCATCGGCCCGACGACGAGCTGACCGAGCGCCATGCCGGCCAGGCAGGTGGTGAGGGTGAGCTGCACGGTCGCGGCGGGCGCGTGCAGGGCGCGGGTGACCTCCGGCAGGGCCGGGAGGTACATGTCCATCGCCAGTGGAGGTACGGCGGTCAGGCTGCCGAGGAGGAAGGTGACCAGGAGCCCGGTGCGGCGGTGCGGTGTGAGGTCGGGCCGCTCCGTCCCGGCAGCGGCCCCTTGCGCGGTGTTCGATA
This sequence comes from Streptomyces sp. NPDC006235, assembly GCF_040613735.1. NCBI lineage: Bacteria > Bacillati > Actinomycetota > Actinomycetes > Kitasatosporales > Streptomycetaceae > Streptomyces > Streptomyces sp. NPDC006235. Next base: position 129,510 of record NZ_JBEXSR010000007.1, on the reverse strand, counting down.
TGGACGCCCCACCCTCGGGCATGAGTCCCTCCCTTTTCGAGTCGATCGCCACCTATGCTCTCAGCTCGTACGGGCTGCTCGGGTTACGAGGTGAAGGCGGGGCGGGAATGACGGCGGACACGGTGCGGTGGGGCATCCTGGCGACCGGGGGGATCGCGGGCGCGTTCACCGCGGACCTGATCGACCTGCCGGACGCCGAGGTCGTGGCGGTGGCGTCCCGGTCGGAGGCGTCGGCGAAGGCGTTCGCGGAGCGGTTCGGGATTCCGCGGGCGTACGGCGACTGGGACGCGCTCGCCCGGGACGAGGACATCGATGTCGTCTACGTCGCCACACCGCACACGGCGCACCGGACCGCCGCCGGTCTGTGTCTGGCGGCCGGGCGGAACGTGCTGTGCGAGAAGCCGTTCACGCTGAACGTGCGCGAGGCGGCGGAACTCGTCGCGCTGGCGCGGGAGCACGGGCGCTTCCTGATGGAGGCGATGTGGATGTACTGCAACCCGATGGTGCGGCGACTGAAGGCGCTGGTCGACGACGGTGCGATCGGTGAAGTGCGCACAGTGCAGGCGGACTTCGGGCTGGCGGGGCCGTTCCCGCCCTCGCACCGGCTGCGGAACCCGGAGCTGGGCGGGGGCGCGCTGCTCGATCTCGGCGTGTATCCGGTGTCGTTCGCGCAGCTGCTGCTCGGGGAGCCGTCGGACATCGCGGCGAGAGCGGTGCTCTCCGATGAGGGCGTCGATCTCCAGACGGGAGCACTGCTCTCCTGGGAGAGCGGCGCTCTCGGTTCAGTGCACTGCTCCATCGTCGGCGGCACGGCGACCTCCGCCTCGGTCACCGGCTCCCAGGGCCGTATCGACATTCCGGACGGTTTCTTCTTCCCGGACCGCTTCGTGCTGCACCGGGACGGCCGTGACCCCGAGGAGTTCACGGCCGACCCGGCGGACGGTCCCCGCAACAGCCTCCGTCACGAGGCGTCCGAGGTGATGCGTGCCGTGCGCGCCGGTGAGACCGAGTCCCCGCTCGTCCCGCTCGACGGCACGCTCGCCGTGATGCGGACGCTCGACGCGATCCGGGACCGCGTCGGCGTCCGCTACCCGGGCGAGACCCCGGACGAGGACCTCACGGCCGAGCTCACACCGGCCTGAGCCCTGCTCACGCCGGCTTGAGCCCCTGCTCCCCCACCTCCGTCACGAAGGACGCGGCCGTCGTGACCGGCGCCCCCTGCCGGGTCACGTACGGCACGGTCTTGAAGTCGGCCCGCGCCACCTCCCGCCCCAGGGCGACCGTGACGTAGCCGCGCCGCCCGTTGAAGAACTTCAGGTGCGGATTGGCGGACATGTAGGTGTCCCAGGTGGCGGGCTTGTCGGCGCCGTCCCGGCCGCTGGAGATGGACGTCGCCACGATCTCGGTGCCGAGGGTGGCGGAGTTCCGGTCGTCGAAGTCGTCCTTGATGTCGAAGGCGTACGCCGCGTGCACGTCGCCGCTGAGCACCATCAGGTTCTCGACGCCGGCGGCCTTCGCCCCGTCGAGGACACGCCGGCGTGAGGCGCTGTAGCCGTCCCAGGCGTCCATCGACACCCGCGACGGGGAGGTGGCGTCCATGTGCCGCCGGGCGAACAGCACCTGCTGCGGTACGACGTTCCACAGCGCCCGCGAGGAGCGCCAGCCGTCGAGCAGCCACCGTTCCTGCGTCGCCCCGGTCATGGTGCGCGCCGGGTCGTCGGACTCGGGCCCGGGGACGTGCGCCTTGTCGCCGTAGGCCTGGTCGGAGCGGTACTGGCGGGTGTCCAGGACGTCGAACTGGGCCAGCCGTCCCCAGTGCAGGCGGCGGTAGAGCCGCATGTCGGGTCCGGCAGGGCGCTGCGGCTGCCGCAGCGGCTGATTCTCCCAGTAGGCGCGGTAGGCGGAGGCGCGGCGCAGCAGGAACTCCTCCGGCGGGACGCTGTTCTCGGGGATGTCGTCGGCGTAGTTGTTCTCGGTCTCGTGGTCGTCCCAGGTGACGACGAAGGGGTGCGCGGCGTGCGCGGCGCTCAGGTCGGGGTCGGACTTGTAGAGGGCGTACCGCAGGCGGTAGTCAATCAGGGTCAGGGTCTCGCGGTTGAACAGGTCGGGCAGCGTGCGGTCGGCGTGGTTGCGCTGGCCGCCGACGGAGTTGACGGCGTACTCGTAGAGGTAGTCGCCGAGGTGGAGGACGAGGTCGACGTCGTCGGCGGCGAGATGGGCGTACGGCGTGTAGTAGCCGTCGTGGTAGGCCTGGCAGGAGACGGCGGCGAGGGTGAGTTCCGGGACGCGGCTGCCGGGGTCCGGGGCGGTGCGGGTGCGGCCGGTCGGGCTGACCCAACGGCCGGTGCGGAAGCGGTAGTAGTAGACGCGTCCGGCGTCCAGGTGGCCCACCTCGACGTGGACGGTGTGGTGGAACTCGGGGTGCGCGGTGGCGGTGCCGCGCCGGGCGATGCGGCGGAACCGCTCGTCGTGGGCGAGCTCCCAGTGGACGGTGACGCGTTCGGCGGGCAGTCCGCTGTCGGCCTGGAACGGGGCGGGTGCGAGGCGGGTCCACAGGATGACGGAACCCGGCAGCGGGTCGCCGGAGGCGACGCCCAGCGTGAACGGGTTCTCGGTGATCCGCGCGGCGTCGAGTTCGGCGGCGGCCGCGACTCCCGGGGACGGCAGGTTGGTCGCGAAGGCCAGCGCGGCGGCGGCGCCGGTGGTGGTGAGGAAGCGGCGGCGGCCGATGTGCCGGGCGGCCGCGCGAAGTTCGGGGGCGTGCTGGGACGGGTGTGCTGCGGGTGTCATCCGGTCCTCCCCTGGCGAATGGCTGCAGGGGGCATTGGAGTGGCCGGGGACGACACCTGGTTGACACGTACACAGCACTCGCGTGACGGATGGGTGAGTTCCGCATGGCGGGGCCTCCCGTACGCTGCGGGCCCATGAATGCCAAGGAAAATGCGATCGCGGTGGTGACCGGGGCGGGTTCCGGCATCGGCCGGGCGGTCGCCGTGGAACTGCTCCGTGCCGGCTGGTCGGTGGCGCTGGCGGGACGGCGGGCCGAGGCGCTCGAGGAGACGGCGGCCCTGGTGCCCAGGGGTGCGACTCTGGCCGTACGGACGGACGTCTCACGGCCCGAGGACGTGGCCGCCCTGTTCGCCGCCACCGTCGAGCGCTTCGGTCGGGTCGACCTGCTGTTCAACAACGCGGGCACGTTCGGGCCCGGCGGTGTGCCGGTCGAGGAGCTGCCCTACGAGGCGTGGCGGCACGTGGTGGACACCAACCTCAACGGGGCGTTCCTCTGTGCGCAGGCGGCGTACCGGCAGATGAAGGAGCAGGAGCCGCAGGGCGGGCGGATCATCAACAACGGCTCGATCTCCGCGCACGCGCCCCGCCCGCACTCGGTGGCCTACACCGCGACCAAGCACGCGCTGACCGGTCTGACCAAGTCGCTGTCGCTGGACGGGCGGCCGTACCGGATCGCCGTCGGGCAGATCGACATCGGCAACGCGGCCACTGACATGACGGCCCGTATGCAGACGGGAGCCCTGCAAGCGAACGGGGAGGTCGCCCCGGAGCCGGTGATGGACGTCGCCGACGTGGCCCGCACGGTGCGGCACATGGCGGAGCTGCCGCTGGAGGCGAATGTGCAGTTCGCGACCGTACTGGCCACGGCGATGCCGTACATCGGGCGCGGCTGATCCGGGGACGGGGATTCGTCAACTCGTCAACCTGCACAAACGGAATACCAACGTCCGCACCATTGCGGCCGGTCGGGCACTTATGCTCAAATCTCCTACACGAAAGCTTCACAGTTGGAGCAGAGAGCTTCCGTCGGCCACATCCAGGAGGGGGGCGGCAGTCGTTCCACGGCACCGGGTGGGGGTGGACCCCGCGTGGGACCGCGGGGGTACGCACCGGTGCGCGTGGAACGACTGCCGCAAGCGTCAAAGGCGGGGTGCCGTACGGCCGGTGGACGTCATTCGCGGTGCCGTCCCTTCGCGGGCCGACGCGCCCCGCGCCGGCGCAGCGCCCAGGCCCCGCCCGCCAGGAGCGCGACCGCGGTGCCGGCGCCTTCCACCAGCCGCCCCGCCGAGGGCCCGCGCGCGACCGTACCGGCGGCGGCGCTCCCGCGCCCGGGTGACGGCTCCGGCCCGCGCCCCGCGCTCACCGGCTCGACCAGCGTGCCCACCGCCCGTGCCGACGCACTCTGCGCGAAACCCCAGTCGAGCAGGGCGGCGGCCTCCTCGTAGACGGCGTCGACCCTGTCGGCGGGGTGCATGACGGTGACGAGCAGGGTGCGCCCGGCCCGTGTGGCGGCGCCGGTGAAGGTGTTGCCGGCGTGGGTGGTGTAGCCGTTCTTCACACCGATCAGCCCCGGATACGCCCGCAGGCCCCACGCCCCACCCAGCAGCCGGTCGGTGTTCTGGATCTGGAACGTCTTGCCGCCCCCGGCCGGGAAGTCGGCCGTCCTCGTGCGGCAGTAGGCGCGGAAGCCGGGGTCCCGCAGTCCGTACCGGGCGAAGAGCGTCAGGTCGTACGCCGAGGACAGCTGCCCCGGGTGGTCGAAGCCGTCCGGGCTCACCACGTGCGTGTCCAGGGCCTGGAGTTCCCGCGCCTTGGCCCGCATGTCGGCGACGGTCCTCGCCACACCGCCGTTCATATGGGCGAGGACGTGCACGGCGTCGTTCCCCGAGCGCAGGAAGACGCCCTGCCAGAGCCGGCCCACGGTGTACGTGGTCCCGGCCCGGATGCCGACAAGGCTGGAGCCCGCCGGGATGCCTGCGAGGTCGGCGGCGGTGACGGTGTGCCGGGTGCCGGGCGGGAACCGGTCGAGCACCGTGTCGGCGAACAGCATCTTCAGCGTGGACGCGGGCGGCAGCCGCCGGTGCGCCCGGTAGGCGGCCAGCACCTCGCCGCTGTCCTGGTCGGCGACCAGCCAGGACCGGGCGGTGAGCCGCGCGGGCAGTCCGGTGGTGCTGCCCGCCTGCACCGCGTCGGCGCCGAGGCGGTCGCCGCCGAGCACGGGCCCGGAGGCCCGGGCCGGTGCGGCGGCGGCCGGCGGGGCGGCCACCGGGGCGGCCACCGGGGCGGCCACGGCCAGGGCGAGTACGGAACGTCTGGACAGCCGGGCGGAGTCACACATCCCGCGACGTTACGAAGTGAAACCGCCTCGGCGTGCACGGAACGTTCAAAGACTCGCCCAAGGTCCCGCAAGGATCACGGCTGCTCGGCATGGGCCCGGACACCGCCCGGCGCCGGGCGGTCGCCGCCCCGGGCAGCCGTGGCGGTCACCGGCCGAGGAGCCATGGCGGTCACCGCCCGGGCAGCCGTGGCCGTCACCGCCCGAGCAGCCGGTCGACCTCGGCCAGCTGCTCGCCGGTCAGTGCCCCCTTCTCCAGCGCCGCCGCGTTCTCCTCCGCCTGGGCGACCGAACGGAAGCCCGGGATGGGAACCGTGTGCGGGCTGCGCGCCCACAACCAGGCCAGGGCGCCCTGGCCGAGCGTGCGGCCCTCACTGGTGAGGACGTCCCTGACGGCGTCGATCCGGGCGAGCCACTCCGGGTCGGCGCCGGACCCGTCACCGAACCCCTGGAGCCAGGCCGGGGGCCTGCTGCGGATGTCACCGGCCTCCAACGGCTGCCGGGCCCGGCGTTTGCCGGTGAGCAGCCCCATGGCGAGCGGACTGCGGTTGATGCTCGCCAGGCCCGCCTCCTCGCACAGCCGGATCATCGCGGGGGCGTCCTGGAGGACGTTGAGCGTGTGCTGGACGGCGGCGCAGTGCGGCCCCTCGGCGAACACGGCGGCGCGTGCCGGGTCGTCGGTGCTCCAGGCGTACGCCCGTATCAGCCCCTCGCTGACCAGCTCCTCGCACGCGTCCCGGAGCACGGCGGCCTGCTCGGTGTCCGCGTCGGAGAGGTGGAACTGGTAGAGATCGACGTAGTCGGTGCCGAGCCGGTCCAGGGACGCGGTCAGGGCGCGGCGCAGGTGGGCCGAGGAGGCGTCGCCGCCGGTGCGGGTGCGAGTGTCCTCGTCGAACACGTTGCCCCACTTGGTGGCGACGACCGTCTCGGCCCTGCGCTTGCCGAGGGCCCGGCCGAGCACGCGTTCGCTGTGTCCGGCGCCGTAGGTGTCGGCGGTGTCGAAGAAGGTGACGCCCAGGTCGAGGGCGCGCCGCACCGCCCGCACCGACTCCTCGTCGTCGACCTTGCCCCAGCCGAGCGGCTGCCCGTCCGTGTCCTGCCATTCCCCGCCGATCGCCCAGCAGCCGAAGCCGAGGGCGCTCACCTCGATGCCGCTGCGTCCGAGCGGCCGTGTGGTTTCCATGACCGGGAGGCTAGGAGTTGGAGCGCACGCGAACACAAGGCCCTGGCGGGGATGGTTTTCAGGCCTGTCCGGTCTCGAAGCGGGAGATCCGGCCGTCGTCGTCCACGGTGAAGGTCCACCGGGTGCGCATCTCGCCCCAGGTGTCGTTGCTGTAGCGGGCGATGAGGGCACGGCCGCCGTTGGACTCGTTGTCGACCTCCAGGTGGCCGTGGGAGGAGAAGATCTCCCGGTCGATCCAGTCGGCGAGGTCGCGGTCGGAGCCGTCGTCCGCCATGGTCACGCCCGGTGCGAGAAGCGCCATGAAGGCCTCGCGGTCGTGGTTGTTCACGGCGGTCACGAAGGCGCGGACGGCCGGGTCGCTGAGACGCGTGGTCTGAATCGTCATGCCAGTCAGCCTCGTACCGGCCACCGGACCACGCCACCGGTGCCACCCGAACGGCGTCCCGGGCGAGTCCGCCGGGTGTCGGGGGGTGTCAGGGGTGCGACGGTGGAAACGCGACGGGGAGTGTTCTGTTCCTGCTGTCTGCTCCGGGAGACGACGTGAGGCGTTACGACCGACGTGATCTGGGCCTGCTGCTGCTCCGGCTGGGGACGGGCGGTGTGCTGGCCGCGCACGGCACGCAGAAGCTGTTCGGCTGGTTCGGCGGGCACGGCATCGAGGGCACCGGCCAGTTCATGGAGTCCGTCGGCTACGCCCCCGGCAAGGCGAGCGCGACGGCGGCGGGCCTCGCCGAGACCGGCGGCGGCACGCTGCTGGCCCTGGGCCTCGCCACACCGGCGGCCGGGGCCGCGGCGGCCGGTGCGATGGCGGGCGCCGCGGCGGTGCACACGCCGAACGGCTTCTTCAACCAGGGCGGCGGCTACGAGTACGCGGCGACCCTGGGCCTCACCGCCGCGGGCCTCGCCGTCACCGGCCCGGGCCGGCTCTCCCTGGACCACGCGCTCGGGCACGCCGTGAACCGGGGCTGGATGATCCCGGCGGCGTTCGCGGCGACGGCGGCGGGGACGGCGCTGATCGTGGGGGCCCGGGCCCGGCGGCTGCGGAGGGCCAAGGAGGGCGAGCAGGACGCGTTGTTCGAAGAGGAGTACCTGGAGTAGCAGCGGCAGGGGGCACTGTCAGACCCTCGTGGCAGGCTGCCGCCCATGAGTGATCACACGCCGCCCGTGCCCGACCTGTGGGCCGTCATCGACACCCTGTCCGAGTGGCTCGACGCCCACCGCCCGGTCGAGGGCCGCGAGGGCGTGCTGCTGCGCATCCTGAAACTGTCCGAGGAGGTCGGCGAGGTCTCCGAGGCGGTCATCGGCGCGACCGGCCAGAACCCGCGCAAGGGCGTGACGCACACGTGGGACGACGTGCAGGCGGAGCTGTGCGACGTCGCCATCACGGCACTGATGGCGCTGCGGACGCTGACGCCGGAGGCGCGGGAGGTGTTCGGGCGGCATCTGGAGGGGGTGCGGGAGCGGGCACTGGCCACGGCAGCGGGCTGATCCGAGACGGAGCTGCCTTCACAGCGCGTCCACCGCGCTCACCTTCCACCCGTCGCCCGTGCGGTCCATCGTCATCCGCACCCGGTTCTGGTCCACTCGGGCCCCCGACACCTGGGTGCTCTCGGTGACCTGGTTGACGAAAAGCAGCACCACGACCTTGTCGCGGGACGCCGAGACGACGGAGGCGGCCGGGGTGCCGCCGGAGCCGGGGGCGGCGACCGTGGCCTTCACCACGCCGTGGTACTTCCGGGCCGTCGGGGCGACCACGGTCTTCGTGGTCTTGCCGTACTCGTCGCGGAAGTCGCCGGTCAGGTGGGCGCGGGCCCTGGAGAAGTCCTTGTCCAGGCGGCGGTAGTCGTACGACAGGACGACCGGCGCCGCCTCTCGCGCGGCCGCGAGCGCCTCGGCCCGGGCCGTCTCCGACAGGCGGCCGTCGCGGTACTGCCATCCCAGGGCGGCGAGCGCGACAACGCCGACGACGAGCAGGACGGCCAAGAGCAAGGTGAGCGGCCTCCGACGGCCGCCGGGGCCGGGCTCGCTCCGCTCCTGTGGCGCGTCCTCCTCGAAAGTCCCGTCCTCTTCGACAGTCCCGTTCTCCTCGAACGACTCCGGTGACGGCTCCGGCGGGTCGTCCCAGCCGTCCTTCGGGGCCTCGACGAGGACGGTGCGTCCGGCGCGGGGCCGATCGGCCCGGCGCGGGGACTCCTCGTCGCCGGCCGTCGCCGCGCCCGCCTCGCGGTGGCCGCGCTCCGCGCGCTTCGCCGCGGCGCGGGCGGCCGCCGTCATGGTGCGGCGGGTGCCGGGGCCGGGGGCGCGGCCGGTGGTCGTCTTCGGCATGGTGGTACTCCTCGTGCTCCTCGTCGGTGCGTGCCGGGGCCTGTCGGTGCTTGTCGGTGTCTGCCGGTCGGCGGATCGGCCCGTGGGTCAGCCGACGAACTCGACGTCGGACGTCAGCCAGCGGCCGTCCTTGTGCACGAGGTCGAGCTGGAGCCGGTACGTGCGGGCCTCCCCCTCGGGCGCGGCGGTGTTGCTCACCTTGCTGTCGGCGACCACCAGTACCCGGGCCGAGTCCTCGTCGGAGCGGACGATGCCCGCCTCCAGGACCTGGCCCTGCGACACGGACTTGTTCTGGGCCACCAGCTTCGTCAACTGGTCCGTCTGCGCCGTGAACTGCTTCTTGAACTCGCCGGTCGCGCCCGCCAGCACGTTCGCGCTGTCGCGGTCGTAGTGCCGGTAGTCGAGGGAGGTGAAGTTCAGCGCCGACTGGCGGGCGGCGGCCAGGATGCCCTGGCGTCGCTGGTCCGCCTCGCGCTGCTGGTAGAGGCCGAAGGCCATCCAGAGTGACAGTGCCGTGGTGACGACGGTCGCCGCGACGAGCCCTGCCGTCAGCACTCCGGGTCGCACCGGCCTCATGCCACGGGGCCAACGAGCAGCCATTGCCACGACTCCTTTCCGAACACGGCCTGCTGGCCGCCCGTCGAGCCGATCTCGACGTTCTTTCCGTCCGGGCCGGTGGTGGTGCCGGTCTCCGGGTCGTACGGGGTCACGTAGGTCGCCTGGTTCGCGCCGCCGCCGGTGCTCGACGCGCCCGGGGCGTTCTGCGCGCCCCGTACCGACGACTGGCTGCCGCGCGGGAGCGTGCAGCGGGCGCCGGTGTTCGCCTCGCGTGTGCTGGTGTCCGCGGGGTCGCGGCGTGCCGTGCCGTACCCCTGGGTGCAGGCCGGCGGTTCGTCGGCGTTCAGGACCAGGCCGAAGTGGGTGGTGCCGTCGCCGGGGACGACCGTGTAGCTGCCCTCGACCATCAGCGGGAAGGTGACCAGGGCCTGCTCGACGCCGGGGAGGCGGGCCAGCGTGACCTGGCCGCCGCTGATCAGGTTGGCCAGCAGGACCGACAGCTGCGGCCCGGTCGACTTCAGCAGCGCGTTCAGCTCCTGCCCCGCCGGCCGCGCGTTGCCGATCAGCTTGCGCAGGTCACCGTCGCTGGCCTTCAACTGGGCCGAGAGCGCCGCCAGATCACGCGCGAACGACTTGATCGACGAGCCCTGGTCGGCCTGCGTCTTCAGGACCTTGCGTGAGTCCTCGATCAGGGCGATGGTCTCCGGCAGCGCCTCGGACGCCGACTCGACCAGGGTGTTGCCGGAGTCCACCAGGCGGCTCAGGTTCGGGCCGGTGCCGGCGAAGGCCTTGCCCAGCTCGTCGACCGTGACGCCCAGGTCGTCCTTGCCGACCGAGTTCACCAGGCGGTCCAGGCTGAGGACCATGTCCGTCGTCGACAGCGGCACCCGCGTGCTCCCGCGCGGGATCGTGCTGCCGTCCAGCAGGTACGGGCCGCGGGAGGTGCGGGGCTGGAGATCGACGTACTGCTCGCCCACCGCCGAACGGTTCGCCACCACGGCCAGCGTGTCCGCCGGGATGCGCGGCGCCCCGTCCTCGATGTCGAGCGTGACCGAGACGCCGTCCGGGCCGGTCAGGCGCAGGGCGCCCACCTTGCCCACCGGCACCCCGCGATACGTGACCTCCGCGCCGGGGAAGACGCCCCCGGAGTCGGCGAAGTCGGCCCGCACCGTGTAGCCGCGGTCCAGGACCTCGTCCACCAGGCCCGTGTACTCGGCGCCGACGTACGACACCCCCACGGCGGTGAGGGCGGCGAAGGCGATCAGTTGCGTCTTGACCGTACGGGTGATCACGGCTGGACCCCCTTCAGCATCAGCTCGGCGAGTTCGAGGTCGATCCCCTCGGGCCAGTCGCCCCGGGCGCGGTGGCCGCCGGAGCCGTAGCCGTAGCCGCCGAAGCCGTAACCGGCGGTGCACACCGGCGGGCACAGCGGGTCGTCGCCGCCCGAGGGGGCCGACGGGCGCGGCGGCACGCTCGGACCGCTCGGCAGCGCGGTGGGCTTCGGCACGTCCGGGAGATCCGGCGCGTCCGGGAGATCCGGTACGTCCGGCAGGTCCGGGGCCTCTGGAGGCTTCGGTATCCGCGTGTCCCCGCCGTTCCCGCCGCCCGGCTCGTCCGTCAGGTTGCCGTAGATCCCGGGCAGGTCGAGGTCCGCCGTGATGTGCAGGTTGACGTAGTCGCCCTTGATGGCGTCCACCACGTTGCGCGGGAACGGGTACGTCGTCAGCAGCTCCAGGGAGTTGGGCAGGTCGCTGCCCGCCTTGTTGAGCTGTCGCAGGATCGGCCGCAGCCGCTTGAGGTTGGCGACCGTGTCCTCGTGCGAGGCGTTGACCACCTTGGTGCCGGCCCTGCCCAGCTTCGACAGGGCGGTGAGCATCCTCGTCAGGTCGCGGCGCTGGTCGGCCAGGACCTTCAGCGCCGGCGGCATCGCGTCGACGGCCTCGGCGATCGTCTTCTTCTCCTTGCCCAGCCGCTTGGCCAACCGGTCCACGGCCTTCAGCGCGCGGACGATGTCCCGGCGCTGGTCGTCCAGGCCGCCGATGAAGGTGTCGAGTTCCTTGAGCAGGGACCTGACCCGGTTCTCCCGGCCCTCCAGGGCCTTGTTCAGCTCCGTGGTGATCGTCTTGAGCTGGGCCACGCCGCCGCCGTTGAGCAGGGCGGACAGCGCGGACAGCACCTCCTCGACCTCCGGGTTGCGGCCGCTGCGGGACAGGGGGATCACGTCACCGTCGCGGAGCCGGCCGACCGGCGTGCCTTCCGGCGGCGGGGCCAGCGCCACGTACTTCTCGCCGAGCATGCTGGTCTGCCGCAGCCCGGCCACGGCGTTGGCGGGCAGCTTCACCGAGTCGGCGACCCGGAGGCGGGCCCTCGCGTGCCAGCCCTCCAGCTCCACCTTCTCCACCGCGCCCACGGTGACGTTGTCGACCTTGACCGCCGACTGCGGGACCAGGTCGAGGACGTCGCGGAACTCGACGGTGACGTGGTAGGCGTTGCCGTCGGCGGCGGCTCCGCCGGGGAGCGGGACGTCGTACCAGCCGTTGAACTCGCAGCCGGACAGCAGCAGCGTTCCGACGGCCGCCCATGCGACGGCCCCGACCTTGCGCGGTGGCCTCATGCGCGGGCCCCCAGTATTCCGCCGAGGGTGCGGTCGACCGTGCCGGTGACCGCGGTGCCCTTGGGTACTTCGGGCACTTCGGGCAGGGAGTCGAAGAGCTCCCTCAGGTCCTTGCAGTCGGTCTTCTCCCCGGTCGTCTTCAGGATCGAGCACAGCAGGGAGGCGGGATCTTGCGGGTGGTCGGGGTTGTTGCGGGTGTCGAGGGTGCCGGCGGAGGGGTTGTAGGCGTTGTTCAGGTTCGACATGCCCGTCGGCGCGACCTCCAGCAGCTCCTCCAGCGCCGCCCGTTGGGTGACGAGCACCTTGGTCACCTTGCTCAGGCCCTCCACGTTCGACGTCAGGGACTTCTTGTTCTTCTTCACGAAGGCGGACACGTCACCGAGCGCGGTGCCGAGGTGTTTCAGGGCGGCCGCCAGGTCCTTGCGCTCGCCCGCGAGTTGCTCGGCGACCTTGGCGAGGCTGGTGTTGAAGGAGCGCACGCTCTTGTCGTCCGCAGCCAGCGCCGCCGTGAACACCTGGAGGTTGCGGACCGTGCCGAACAGGTCCGTACGGCCGTCGGAGAGAGTCGTGACCGCCTCCGAGAGGTCCTCGACCGTCCGGTGGAGGTTCTTCCCCTGGCCGTCGAGGTTGTCGGCGCTGACGCCGAGCAGCCGTGACAGGGCGCCGTCCTTGTTCGCGCCCTCGGGGCCGAGCGCCTCGGCCGTGGTGTGCAGGCTGTCGAAGACGCGGTCCAGTTCGACCGGTACGGCCGTACGCGACTCGGGGATCTCGTCCCCGTCCCGCAGCACCGGGCCGCTCCGGTACACCGGCAGCAGCTGCACGTAACGGTCGCTGACCACCGAGGAGTTGATGATCGCGGCCTGCGCGTCCGCCGGGACCTTGCGGTCCGCGTCGTACTCCAGCTCCACCCGCACCCGGCCACCCTCCGGCGTGATCTTCCTGACCTCGCCGATCCGCACGCCCAGCACGCGGACGTCCGAGCCGGGGTAGATGCCGACGGTGCGGGGGAAGTACGCCGTGACGCGGGCCGGCTCGGTCCGCGGCCACAGGACGTAGCTGAGCGCGGCGACCAGGGCGAGGGCGGTCAGCACGGCCAGGGGCTTCTTCCGACGGTTGCTCACCGCGCGCCTCCCGTCCGCGTCCGCGGCACCACCGGGGCGGCGACCAGGTTCTGGACGTAGGAGTCGAACCAGCGGCCGTTGCCGAGGGTGTTGGTGAAGACCCGTACGTAGGGGGCCAGGAGCTTGATGCTGCGTTCCAGACCGGCTTGGTTGCGTTCGAGCATCTTCACCACGGTGTTGAGGCCCTTGAGCGCGGGCCCGATCTCCTTCTCGTTGTCCTGGACCAGGCCGGAGAGCTGGATGCCGAGCGCGGCGGAGGTCTTCAGCAGCTTGTGGATGGCCGCCCGCCGCTTGTTGATCTCCTTGAACAGCTTGTCGCCGTCCTCGACCAGGGCGGTGAAGTCGCCCGACCTTTCGGCGAGTACGCCCGTCACGCCGTTGGCGTGGTCGAGGAGCTCCCCGAGGGCCTTGTCGCGCGAGGCCACCGTCCGGGAGATCTTCGACAGGCCCTTGATGGACGCCCGTACCTCTTCCGGTGAGTCCTCGAAGGTGGTGGAGATGGTGTCCAGGGCCTTGGCCAGCTGTTCGGTGTCGACCTTCTCCGTCGTGGTGGTGAGATCGCTGAACGCCTGCACGACGTCGTACGCCGGGACGGTCCGCCGCAGCGGGATCTCGCTGCCGGGCTCCAACCGGCCCCGCCCCTTGGGGTGCAGGGCGAGGTACTTCGCGCCGAGGATCGTCTTGACCCGGATCGACGCGCCGGTCTGGGTGCCGAACGCCGGCTCGTCCTTGATCTTGAAGGTGACCTTGACGTGGTCGCCGTCCAGGTCGACCTCCTCGACCTTGCCGACCTTGACCCCGGCGATCCGCACCTCGTCGCCCGGCTTGAGACCGCCCGCCTCCGCGAAGGCGGCGCTGTACGTCTCTCCGTCGCCGATCACCGGCAGGCGGTCGGCGTTGAACGCGGCCACGGTCAGCAGCGCGAGGACGGTGAGTCCGACGGCGCCGATGACGATGGGGTTGCGCTCACGGAAGGGGCCGAGGTGCGGACGGCGCAGCCGTATCCTCGGCAGCTTCGGCGGGTCGATGCGCACCTTGACCAGGGGCTGCGGACGCGGCGTGCGGCGCGGCAGGAGCCGTATCCTCGGCAGTCGCACGCGAGGCAGCTTCGGCGGGTCGATGCGCACTGTGACGAGCGGCTCCGGGCGGCGCTTGCGGCTCATGCCCCGCACCTCGCCCTCGCCACGTGCATCTCGGGCGTGAGCACCTGCTTGGTCTTCGGCAGCACGATCCGGCCGTCGAAGTCGCACAGGTAGAAGTTGAACCACGAGCCGTAGGACGCCGTCCCCGTCAGCTCGTTGAGCTTGTTCGGCAGCCTCTTCAGCACGCCCTCCACGGTCTTCTCGTTGTCGTTCAGCGTCCCGGTGAGGTCGGTCAGTTCCGCGATGTCGTCCTTGAGCGGCGGACGCGCGTCCTTCAGCAGGCCCGAGGTGGCCTCCGTCAGATCGCCGATGCTCACCAGCGACTGGCCGATGGGCTTGCGGTCGGCGGACAGGCCCGAGATGACCCGGCGCAGCTGCTTGAGCAGGCCGGAGAAGCGGGCACCTCGCTTGTCGAGCGTCTTCAGCACGGTGTTGAGGTTGTCGATCACCGAGCCGATCAGCTTGTCGCGGCCGGCCAGCGTCGTGGTGAGCGACGCCGTGTGCGTCAGCAGGCTGTTGACGGTGCCGCCCTCGCCCTGGAGGGTCTTGATGATCTCGGTGGCGAGCTGGTTGACGTCCTTCGGGCTGAGCGCGGCGAACAGTGGCTTGAAGCCGTTCAGCAGCGCGTTCAGGTCGAGGGCGGGCTGGGTGCGCGCGAGCGGGATCGTGCCGCCGGGGCGCAGCCGGGTGCCGTCGCCGGCGCCCTCGGTCAGCGCGACGTAGCGCTGCCCGACCAGGTTGCGGTAGCGGATGACGGCGCCCGTGCTCGTGAGCAGCGGCCGGTCCTGGCTGACCGTGAAGGTGACCTCGGCCAGCGTCCGGTCCTTGATCCGGATGCCCGCGACCTCGCCGACCCGCACTCCCGCCACCCGGATGTCGTCGCCCTCCTCCAGGCCCGTGACGTCGCTGAAGACCGCGCGGTACTCGTGCTCGGGGGTGAAGGAGATGTTCACGATGGTGGCGGCGAGCAGGGCCGTGGCCACCACCGTCACCAGCGCGAAGAGACTGAACTTGATCAGCGGGGCGGCGGTCTGCCGGGCGCTCGTGGTGCTCATGCGACGCTCACCGCCGTCCCGCGCGCCATCGGCCCGAACAGCAGCGTCGCGACCGGAGGCACCTCGTCCGCGGGTACGCCCAGCGCCGGCGCCACGAGCGAGCCGACGGCCCGCTGCTCGGCCCGGGTGGCGGACACGCCGAGCGGACCGCCCGAGGACGAGCCCGGCTTCTGCGAACCGTCGTCGAGGTGAGCGCCGGGCGCCGGCACCGGAGGATGCGGCAGATCACGGCAGTTCGGGCCCGACCGCTCGCCGTAGCGCGGTTCCTCACCCGGTTCGTACGCGCCCTGCGGCCGTACGACCTCCAGCGTGATGTGCATCTTTCCGCCCCGGAACGCCTCCTCGGAGGCCTTCTCCTGCCGGACCAGGCCGGCCAGCAGACAGGGGTACTGGGGTGAGTAGCGGGCGAACAGTTCCAGCGTGGGGCGGGAGACCCGGCCGAGGGTGATCAGCCGGTCGCCGTTGGCGTCGAGGAAGTCTTCCGCCGTGCCCGCGACGGTCGCCGTGGACTTCAGCGCCGCCGCCAGCCGGTCCTTCTCCTCGACGATCGTGCGGCTGGTGGTGACGGTGTTGCGCAGGATCTCCATCAGGTCGGGCGCCGCGTCGCCGTAGACCTCGGCGACGTCGGCGAAGCGTGCGATGTCCTCTTTCAGGGACGGCAGGTGCGGATTGAGGCGGCGCAGGTAGGCCTCCACTCGCGTGAGGTTGTCGCCGATCCGGTCGCCGCGGCCTTCGAGGGCGGTGGCGAAGGCGGAGAGCGTGGCGTTGAGCTTGCCGGGCTGGACGGTCCGCAGCAGCGGCAGCAGGTCGTTCATCAGCTGCTGGACCTCGATGCCGACGCGGGTGCGGTCCTGGGTGATGACGTCACCGGCGCGAATGGGCCGCGCCGATGAGCCGCGCGGTGCGACCAGGTCGACGTACTTCTCGCCGAACAGCGTCTTGGGCAGCAGGCGCGCGTGCACGTCGGACGGGATCTGGGCGACGTTCTCCGGCTTCAGAGCGATGTCGAGCGTCGCCTTCCTCCCGTCGGCCCGCACCTCGCGCACCTCGCCGACCAGCAGCCCGCGCAGCTTGACGTCGGCGCGCGGATCGAGCTGGTTGCCGAGGCTGTCGGCCTCCAGCGTGATCCGCACGACCGGCGTGAACGCCTGCCGGTAGACGGCGACGGACAGGGACAGCAGCAGCGCGAGTACGGCGATGAAGACGACGCCGTACAACCGCAGTCTCAGCACCCTCATACGGCGGCTCACCCCGCGATCCGAACGGTCGTGCTGGCGCCCCAGATCGCCAGCGACAGGAAGAAGTCCAGGACGTTGATCGCCACGATCGAGGTCCGCACCGCGCGGCCCACCGCGACGCCGACGCCCGCCGGGCCGCCGCTCGCGTAATAGCCGTAGAAGCAGTGCACCAGGATGATCAGGACGGCGAAGACCAGCACCTTGCCGAAGGACCACAGCACGTCCACCGGGGGCAGGTACTGCTGGAAGTAGTGGTCGTAGGTGCCCGTGGACTGCCCGTAGTAGCCGGTGGTGATGGTGCGGGCGGCCAGGTACGAGGAGAGCAGGCCGATCACGTACAGCGGGACGACGGCCACGAACCCGGCGATCATCCGGGTCGTCACGAGGAAGGGCAGCGAGGGCACACCCATGACCTCCAGCGCGTCGGTCTCCTCGCTGATCCGCATCGCGCCGAGCTGGGCGGTGAACCCGGCGCCGACGGTCGCGGAGAGCGCGAGCCCGGCCACCAGCGGGGCGATCTCACGGGTGTTGAAGTACGCCGAGAGGAAGGCGACGAAGTTGGAGGTGCCGAGCTGGTTCAGAGCCGCGTATCCCTGAAGCCCGACCTCCGTGCCGGTGAAGAACGACAGGAAGGCGATCACGCCGACCGTGCCGCCCACGACGGCGAGCGCCCCCCGGCCGAAGCTCACCTCGGCGAGCAGCCGGAGGATCTCCTTCTTGTAGCGGCGCAGGGTGCGGCCGGTCCAGGCCAGCGAGCGGCCGTAGAAGGACAGTTGGGCGCCCAGCTCCTCTAGGGACTTCAGCGGGCGGTCGATGAGTTTCATCGGCTAACCCCTCTGGGGGACGACCTGGAAGTACACCGCGGTCATCACGAAGTTGGTCACGAACAGCAACATGAAGGTGATCACCACCGACTGGTTCACCGCGTCGCCCACACCCTTGGGTCCGCCCTTCGCGGTCAGGCCCTTGTAGGAGGCGACGATCCCGGCGATCGCGCCGAAGACGAGTGCCTTGACCTCGGCCGCCCACAGGTCGGAGAGCTGGGCGAGGGTGGTGAAGGAGGCCAGGTAGGCGCCCGGGGTGCCGTTCTGGAGAACGACGTTGAAGAAGTAGCCGCCCGCGACGCCGACCACCGACACCAGGCCGTTGAGCAACACCGCCACCAGCATCGACGCCAGCACGCGGGGGACGACCAGCCGGTGGATGGGGTCGATGCCCAGCACCTGCATCGCGTCGATCTCGTCGCGGATCTTCCGCGCCCCGAGGTCGGCGCAGATCGCCGTGCCGCCGGCGCCCGCGATCAGCAGCGCGGTAACGATCGGCGAGGCCTCGCGCAGCACGGCGAGCACGGAGGCGGCGCCCGAGAAGGACTGGGCGCCGAGCTGCCGTGTCAGGCTGCCGATCTGCAGCGCGATCACCGCTCCGAAGGGGATCGACACCAGGGCCGTCGGCAGGATGGTGACGCTCGCGACGAACCACGTCTGCTGGATGAACTCCCGCGCCTGGAAAGGCCGTCGCGGGATCGTCCGGACGACGTCCAGCGCCATCGCGAAGAGACTGCCCGAGTGCCGCAGCGCTCCGGTTGGAGACAGACTCATGCGCCGGCCACCTCCTTCTGGTGCAGCGCGGCCTCGCGCCGGGCGATGGCCTCCCAGCGAGGTGGCCGGGCGATACCCGGCCCCGGCAGCAGGCGGGGAGCCGGCGGCTCGTGAACGCCCCCGCTGTCGTCGATCTGCGCGAGCTCCTGCTCGACCTGCGCCGCGTCCTTCTCCTCCGCCATGCCGATCGGGCCCTGCATCCGGCCGTTCAGGAACTGCCGTACGACGGGCTCGTCGCTGGCCAGCAGCTTTTCCCGCGGCCCGAACATCACCAGCTCGCGGCGGAACAGCAGCCCGATGTTGTCCGGCACCTGGCGGGCCGAGGCGATGTCGTGCGTGACGATCAGGAAGGTCGCGTCGATCTGGGCGTTGAGGTCGACGATGAGCTGGTTGAGGTAGGCGACGCGGACCGGGTCGAGACCGGAGTCGGGCTCGTCGAAGAGGATGATCTCCGGATCGAGGACGAGGGCCCGGGCCAGCCCGGCCCGCTTCCGCATACCGCCGGAGATCTCACCGGGCAGCTTCCCCTCCGCCCCGATCAGCCCGACCATGTCCATCTTCTCCAGCACGATGCGCCGGATGTCGCTCTCGGACTTACGGGTGTGCTCGCGCAGCGGGAAGGCGATGTTGTCGTACAGGTTCATCGAGCCGAACAGCGCGCCGTCCTGGAACAGCACGCCGAAGAGCTTGCGCACCTCGTACAGGTCGCGCTCGCGGAGCCTGGTGATGTCCCGGCCCTGGATCGTGATGGACCCGCGCTCCGGCTTGAGCAGGCCGACGAGCGTCTTGAGGAACACCGACTTGCCCGTGCCGGAGGGGCCGAGCATGACGGAGACCTCCCCGGCGGGCAGCGTCAGTGAGACGTCCTGCCAGATGACCTGGTGACCGAAGGACTTGGTCAGCCCTTCCACACAGATCTCGACACCCATACGGTCCGCCCTTCAGCCCGTGGAGCAGCTCCAGCAGCTCTGACATCTGCTCTACGGGGAGGGGCGGGGGGTCCGTCGCTCGAGTGGCGGATTTTTTTCGAGCGGGTTTCCGGGGCGGTTCCGGGTGGGTTTCCGGGTCGGTCCCGGGTCGGTTTCCGGGTCGTTTCCGGGTGGGTTTCCAGGTGCTACGGGAGTGGGGGCACGGTGGGTTCGGGGAGGGATGCGGATGGCGTGGCGGGAACCTCCGGAATCTCCGGGACCGCTGTGTCGGTCGGCACGGCGGAGGGCTCCACCAGCAGGTCGGGAACGTCGGGCTCGGGGACGTCGGGCACCTGCGGGACGTCCGGCGCGGACAGCGAGGGCAGCGACGACACAGGGACGTCCGGAACATCCGGAACATCCTGAATGATGGGGGCATCCGGCAGCGACGGCACGGACAACGGGAGGAACGATTCGGCGGCGGGGGACTCAGCCGCTCCCTGCTCGGCTGCCGCAGCCGTGGGCTCATTCCCCCGAGGCGGACGGCCCCCGCCACCACTGTCCGGCCGCAACGTGTCCGCGTCCGGTGAGACCGCCACAGGCCGAGGCGTCGCACCGCCCCCGCCTCCCCCGCTCCCACCGCCATCGAGGGCGTACGGCAGCACGAACCCCGCCACCGCCAGGGACGCAGCCGTCGAGGCGACCGCCACGGCCTGTGCCCTGCCGACTCCGCGCGGCCGCCCCCAGCCGATCAGGAACAGCGCGAACCCGAGCGTGGCGGCCAGCGACTGCCGCAGCGTCCGCCGGGCCCGGGCCAGCAACGACTCGACGGTCCGGTAGCTCAGCCCCATCCGGACGGCGACCTGGCCGACGTCCAGGTCCTCCGACTTCAGCCGCAGCGCCTCGGCCTGCCGCGCGGGCAGCTCACCACTGCGCACCGCCAGCCACTTCGCCTCGGCCCGGTCGCACACGGCCTCCTCGACGGGCACCGGGCCGGGGGCGATGAGCGTCGGGCTGGTACGCACCTCGGCCTCGCGGTTCACCTGCCGGTAGCGGTCGACGCACAGCCGCATCGTCACCGTCGTCAGCCAGGCCGCGAGCCGCTCCTCGTCCAGGTCGGGCCGCTCGGCGGCGCGCAGCATCGCCTCGTGCACCGCGTCCTCGGCGTCCTCGGCGCTCATCGACCTGCGCCGGGCCACCTTGAGCAGGTGCTCACGGTGGCTCCACATACGCCGCCACCGCTCGTCGGCCGCGGTCACCACTGCAGGTGTCTCTGCGGGCATGTCCGCAGGCATGTCCGTCGCCATGAGGGCCCCTTCGCGCTCGCCCACCGGTCTCGTGCTGTCCGGCGGGGGGCGACATTACCGCCCAGTATCGGCGGTTGTGGAGGGGGAGACGGTCATCGAGTCCGCGCTGTTACTGGCGAGTGGGGCGCCGCTGGGCAGCAGGTCGTCGCCGGGAAGCTCCAAGTCCGGGTCGGGGGCGGGGAGTCGCGGCTCGGCCGGGTTCTCGGGTGCGGTGCCCGGGCGGGTACTGGCCGGGGCCGGGGAGGCAGGGGCCGACGGGGTGCGAGACGGCGGGGCGGCACTCGACCGGGCGGAGGGGGTCGGCGAGGCCTCCGTCACCTCAGCAGAGGACCGCGACGGCTCGGGACGCGCCGAGGAGGCCCCGGCAGAGCCGTCCGGCACCACCCGGTGCCCTTCCAGGAAGTACGCGTACCAGGCCCTGACCGTGCGCAGATAGGCCGCCGAGTGGTTGTAACCGAGGATCGCGCGATCCAACTGGGCGGGAACGGACAGGTCCCGGCCGCCGGCACACAGATACCGTCCGGCGGCGAGTGCCGCGTCGAAGACGTTGTTCGGATCCGCACGCCCGTCTCCGTTGCCGTCCGCGCCCCAGCGGGCCCAGGTCGACGGGATGAACTGCATCGGCCCGACCGCGCGGTCGTACGCAGTGTCCCCGTCGTGCGCGCCGCCGTCGGTGTCCCGGATCAGCGCGAAGGCCACGCCGTCCAGCCGCGGCCCGAGGATCAGCGCCAGGGTCGTACCGTCCGACGCCACCCTGCCACCGCGCGCCTGCCCCGACTCCACCTGCCCGATCGCCGCCAGCAGCTGCCAGCGCAGCCGGCAGCCGGGCGCCTCACGCGCGAGCCGGTCCTCGGCCCGCCGGTAGGCGGCGAACACACTCGCCGGCAGCGCGCCACCCACCTCCTGCGCCGCCGCCTCACCACGCGCACGCTTCCCGGTCCCCAACGGCGGAAGCTCGGTGCGGTACGGCGCGTCGCCGGACACGCTCGGTCCGTCCTCGGCGAGTGCCCGACCGGCCGCCGGTGCGGCTGCCCGCGCCGACACCGCCCCCGGCGCCTGTGACGCGGTGAGCGCCGCCATCGCCGCCACGGCTGCCACCGCATCTCTGACACGCCTGCCCCTGTGCCCTGCCACGTCCTGCTCCCCTCCCTATGATCTCTCTGTCGTCTCCTCTACGGGGGAGGGCGGTGGGTCCGTCGCGAGATTTGCGTGTGTTGCCCCTACAGCGGCTTCTGCAGGCAGGTGACGAGGTGCTGGGCCGCTCCGAAGAGGATCACCCAGCCGAGGAACTCCGTGGAGCTGTCGACGGCGCTCGGGCTCGGGACGAAGGCCGCCCCGACGAGCAGGACACCGGCGAGAGCCCAAGGGGCTGTGGAGTCTCATCCGCCTGCAAGGAAGACCGTCAGGACAGACTCGAGGCTTCAAGTCCAGCATGGTGCACCGTTGTTGGGCCCGTCAGGGATGCACCCCGTGCGATAGGCTTTTGCTGCTGCGCACCTTCCCGGAGGGTACGAGGCGGAGTCCAAGTTCCAGTCCACTGGCCGTGAGTGACGGATGAGGCGGGTGCCCGGTAGGGCGGTCCTACCATTCCGAACTCACACCATGGAGTGGGCCTTTATGGAACCGGTCGAGTACAAGCCTGCGCGTCGTCCTTGGATCCGCGAGATCCTGGTCGGCGCCGTCGCGAGCGTGATCTCCAACCTCGTGTGGGAGGCACTGTCGGCGGCAGCGCGCCACCTCATCTGAGGCAGGCATGTGGCGGGCCCGGCGAGCCCGCCACACTTCAGCTTGTCTGGCGTCAGCCCTACGACGAGGATCCTTCAGAAGAGCAGTTCCTGCCCGAGAGAGGTGTCGACGCCCTTCCTCTTCGGGCTGGGGAGATGTGGTACTCGTGCCTCGGCAGGGAGGTTTTCCCACGTGGGCCGCAGGCCGTGTATCTGCACGTCGCCTACGCAGCTCTTGAGGTACGCCTGTGTCTCCTCATCCGTGGAGTAGAGCACCGTCGCCCGGCTCGCCCTGGTCATGAGCACGTGGTAGGCGTGGCGAACACAACGTTCGAACTCCTCCTCCCTCTCTTCCTTACTCCCCGTCCCCTCCCGGAGCTTCATGTCGAACGAACCTGCGACTTTGACACGTTTGACCTTGCTCACCGGGTCCTTGTACCACTGCCCCTTGCGGTAGACCCAGTGGTCACCGCGCCTCACCATGTCCCCGCCGAGGATCACCCCGCACCAGTCCCATTCGAGGCCCTGAGCCGTGTAAACGCAGCCGATCTGGTTGATGCCAAACGGGTGCACCGACCATTTCGTGTGCGGGGGCACTGCTCCGTTCTCGCGGAACGAGTCGCCCTTGGCGTTCCACGGCCGGTGCCAGTCACCGATCCGTACGTCTGACTCCAAGCGTGCGGCCTTCCCCTCGCCCACCGGCTCGGTCCACGGCCAGCAGAAGCCGGCCACCATGCGAGCTGTCGCTCCTGCCTCCGCCTCGGCCCTGATGATGTACTCGAGTTCCTCTGGGCTGTCGGCAACCTCGACATGCATCAGACCGTCAGGGGTCCACTCGGTGGTTCCTCCCTCTATGTCGAGGACAGCCCGCACCCAACGAATGTAGGCGTCGCTGCCCCCGCAGCGCCATTCCTCCCTGAGCCCGTAGCGGAGTGGAGTGATCCCTCGCGCTCTTGCGGCTTCCTCGATCAGGCTCACCGTTCCGACTTCCTTGGGTCGCACGGACTGGCTCTCGTCGAGAAAGAACACCGTGAGGCGGGAGGCATCGAGCAGATCGTCCACCTGAGGCTGCTTGCCCGATCTATCCTCTCGCTGGTAGATGTCGATGGTTTGCTCTCTCATGCGATGCGCCTCGTCGCAGAGGAGGACGTCCAGGGGAGGGTCCGGAGGTGTCACGAAGCTGCTGAAGTAGGCGAACCTCTTCCTGAACTCCGTGTCGGTATAGCCCACCTGCTCTTGCAGCGCCCCGTTGAAGGCACGGCTGCCGCTGGCGTACTTCACCGTGCGTCCGGCTGCCTCGAAGTCGGCCCTGAGCTGTAGACCCACCGCGCTCTTCCCTGTACCGGCGCCACCCGTCACGATGAACACGGCCCGTTCATCATCCGACGGCGGGCCGGACTGGTCGGGATTCCCGAGAACCAAGGCCGCTCGTTGCATAACACTCGCCGCCACCCTCTTCTGCTGTCCCCGCAAGGTGAACACCGTGTCCTCCCCGCGAGATCTGATCATCGCGTCGAGAAGCGGCGTGTTGCGCAGATTCATGAACCGCAGGAGTTGCTCGGCCTCGGAAGCCGCGCCGTCCTCCGCGAAATGGCGACGCAGGTCGGCAAGGAGCAGGTCACGGCTGTCCTTGGTGTACACACGCTCATAGGCTCCAGACGGTGCCAACGTATCGAGCAGCGGCCGAACCGAGTCATCGGTGGCGTTGTGCAGGTACGCGAATCCGCCACATTCGACCGTGATGCCACGCAGCGGCCCCTGGTCTCCAGTGAACAATCGATAGGTGTTTCTGAGCTGCAACGCGGGGTGCTTCTTGGGGTTCTTGTATCCCGGCACACACACAAGCTCCGCGGTGGCGGCTTCCACCCGCGTCACCATTGACCATCGCTTCAGCTCGACGAGCTGGAAGGACGGCAGGCTCGTCTCGGGGTGTCGGCCGACGAGCACGACATCGATGAGGTGCGGCTCCCCCTTCTGCGGTTCGTCGACCGTCGCCGCGCACTCGACGACCATCTCGACGTTTCCCCGCTCCGCCTCAACCAAGTCCTGCGCCAACTCGACGAGACTCGGACACATCGCGCCCTCGGAAGTACCGGTACCTGGCGGCGAGATGCGGCACCATCCGGCGTCTCGAGTTCAGTGTGAGCAGGTCCTGCGCAGACAACCTCAGCAGGAGCATGGACACGAGGTGGTTCCCCCAGGGCACGAGTGACTCGTGCGGGTGGGGGCGTGTCCTCTCGTAGAGGAAGCCCGTCGGGCCGCAATTGGTACGGATGATCTTAGGGAGCGCGGCAGCTCAGGTGAGCTACCTCCCGACGACTCATGGCATGTCAGCGGCAAGTTGGCGAAAAGCTGCGGGTCCAGGCTGGTCGTTCACGCCGTGACAGCCACGCGCCGCCCTGCACCCACCAGGTCGCGAAGTTTTTCCTGTGTCTCCCGATCCGTGGAGTAGACGACCGTGCCGACCATTCCACGGGTCAGCAGTACCTTGTACGTGTTGCGGATCAGACGATCCACATCGGCATCCGGTGTCGAACGGTTGAATACCGGATCCTTGGACGCCGTACGGTCCGTCACCCATCGATCGCGTCGCCACACCAGGTCGGGACCGATGATGACCCCGGACCAGTCGTACTCGAAGCCCTGGGCGGTGTAGACGCAACCGATCTGCCCGAAGCCCGCCGGGTCCGTCGCCCACAGGGCGGACGGTGGTGCACCGGAGACAGAGCGGTCGCCCCGCAAGTTCCAGGGGCGCGCCCAGTCGCCGATCTTCACGTCGGCCGGAAGGGGCTGTCCCGGTTTGGGTTCCGGTGACCACGGCCAGCAGTAGCCGGCCGACATGCGAGCGCTGTAGCGCTGGCCGCGGCGGCCGTCCAGGAAGCTCTCCATCTCCTCCGGACTGTCGGCCAACAGCAGTTGCATGCGGTCATCTGGGTCCCACACCACCGGGCCGCCGGGCTCCAGGCCCAGGAGCCGCACCACCCAGCGCAGGTAAGCGTCGCTCCCGCCGCAGCGGAACTGGCTCTCGAGCCTTACGACCGGGCAGTTCAGCCCCCTGCGTGCCGCTGCGGCTCGGATGTCCTCCACTGTGCCCATCTCACCCGGGCGCACGACCTGGTGCTCGTCGAGGAGGAAGACGGGCACTTTCGCCACGTCTATCAGTTCGTCGATCTGCCGCTTGCCGGTCCGGCGCGCGGCCGGCGTGTACCGATTGGCCGATGTCTCACGGATGCGGTGGGCCTCATCACAGACCAGGACGTCGAGACTGTTCTTCTCCGTTGTCATGAAGCTGTTGAAGTACTTGAACAGGTCCTGCACTTCACGCTTCCTGGCACCCGCGACCTTACGCATCGTCTTGGTGAAGGACTGGGACCCGGTCGCGTGCAGAGCCGGAATGCCTCGCCGGTACAACTCGCCGAGCAGGGAGAGCGCGATGACGCTCTTGCCGGTGCCAGGACCACCGGTGATGACCACGACCTCTTTGTGGTCCGATTGCTGGGCCTTACGCACCGCGTTGAGGACCTTACGGTAGGCGACCTGTTGTTCGTCGAGGAGGATGAACTGCTCCCTCTCGCGAACTTCTTGGGCTGCGACCGCCATCAACTGCTTCGACGGGACCGTCTTGCCCGCGAGCAGCGCATCAGCGGATGCGGCGCCCGGATACTCAGGGCTGAGCCGGCCACGGAGGTAGTCGATGAACCCACCGCGGGTGTCGCCCGCGAACAACTGGCCCCACTGGTCGGACTCGATCTCGCGCAGTGCACCCACATCGAACTCGGTTGCGTTGTGCAGGAAGGCCACTCCCCCGACCCTCTCCAGGTGGCCGGCGACCGCGCCGTTGAAGTTGACGAGGTACTCGCAGTAACGGCGCACCTGCTCGATGGGGTTGAGGACCGGCTGAGGGTAGGACGGAACGTGGCAGAGGAGCGGGTCGTCCTCGTCCGGGACTACATCGCTCCACTGCTTGAGCTCCACCACGACATAGGAGGGGTCGCCCGTGCGTGGGTGAATTCCGGCGAGAACCGCGTCGGCTCGCTTGCTGTTCATCGGGAGCGCGTACTCGAGCATGACCTCCACGTCACCGAGGCCCGCGTCATTGAGTGCGGCGGCCAGTGCGGGGATACTCCGCTCCCAGGACCGGGCCTCCGAGGGGTAGGGCCGGTAACCGTGCATGTGGGTGAACTGCTCGGTGAGGTGGAGATAGAGCGAACTGTCGAGCGCCATGGCGGCGACCGTTTTAGCAGACGCGCGGAACAGCAAGGACTTCCCCCGGGCAGCACGAAAGACTCGTGCGGGTGGGGGCGTGTCCTTCGAGACTCCATCAGGGTGGAGCGGAAGCCCGTCGGGCCGCGTTGACGATGCGTTTCAGGGTACCTGGCGGCACTGGGGGTCGTACCGGTGGTCTTAGCGGCGTTACCACGTTACGGCGCCTGTTTTCTCTGCCAACGCCCGGACGCCCGCCGTCAAACCGTGCGCTTGTGCCGGCTCGCCGCTCCGGGGCCGGGCCGACCACATGCTGCATACGAACCGAGAGTCCATCGCGCATTGCAACCCACGGCGCGGCCCATCTTCGCCCCAGGCGTTTGTGTTCATCCAGAGAGCATGGTCTCTGGCCTGAGGAAATGTGGAGCGGCAGACGAGTCGGGCCGTACGCCGGGTTCTTCTGGGCGCAACTCTGTGACCTGCACCGATACACCGAAAGGGCGCTCGACCTGCACAAACCACTCTCAGGAGCTCTCATCGATGCGCGGCGATTCCCATCCTCATGTGCCCTGAGAGTGCCCCGATCATGATGAAGCTCCCGTGCCTCGCGGACAGCAGTAGGGCCAGTACTTATTGCGGTGCGTGGCCTGCCTGGGGCGATGCCACCAAAGGGCGGCTGAGCTGTGCAGATGAGTCACTGTTGGTTCCGGTCGATGCCGGTCGTCTCTCGCTGCCTAGTGTCCTGTCTGTGTCCAGCACTCCGCTGTATGGGGTGGGTCCACCGATGGCTGGTCGCTCACAGGACGGCCCTGCCCAGCAAGGGGACGGACAGGACACTTCGCGGACCGGTTCAAGCCAAGGCCAGGAGTAAGCCCCGCAACCCGCGCTACGCCCCAGCCCCACAGGCAGGAACACGGGGGAGGGGCCTGAGTTGATCGACTGGGCGGCGCTGCTCGGCGGCGCGCTGTTCGGCTTCCTGGGCGGCATGGTAGCCGCTTGGTGCATCGCCAGCGTCGAGGCAGCGAAGGCCTGGGCCGGTGATCTACGCCAGCGGTTCAAGGTGAAACAAGCCGACCGCGAGAAGGCACAGCAGCTCCGGCATGCCCGGCTCGACGACGAGCATCGTGCCGAATTGCAGCGTGGCGAGGACGAGCGCAAGCAGGCCGAGAAGGCCCGGGACAACGAACGTAAGCGTGTCCGAAGGGCTCACACCGAACTTAAGAAGGCCCTGCAAACGGCCAACGAGACTGTCAGAACCCACACATCCGTGCTGTTCATCAACTTGCTCAGTGCGGAGGGTGTTTCGCCAGAAGTCCTCTTGGAGGAGACCACCAAGCTCGACAGGCACCGAGTGCTGCTCAAGGAGTTGCAGGGCCACCTTGAGGCCCTTTCCGGACTTGGTGTTTCGATCAAGCACAGCATCACTGACGGGGAGATCCCCCCAAGCTCTATCTGAGCAATCTGGCTGAGACCCTCGCCTCGGAGACTCAGGAGTACGCCAAGTTGCTCTCGCAGCAACAAGGCAGCACCTGACGCTACTCAACGGCCTTGGCGGAAGCCTGCATCGCTTCCGCCATCCGCTCGGCCACGTCCGCGCGGACCATGCCCAGGTGGACATAGGGCTTGCCGCTGTGGGTCACCATCGGTCGCACGCTGCCAGACGCGATCGGGGAGGCCCAGACCGGCCAGCGCCTCCCGGATGGCCTCCGCTGCGTCTGTGGCGTCCTTGCGGCCGTCCCCCTGCTACTCCTCCGGCGGCGGGCTCATGGTCGCGAGTTCGATGCCGATCGGAGGTGTGGATGGCCGAGATTTCGTCCGAGCTGAAAGGACGGCGGCAGACCTGAGCGACCACATCTGCCGCCCCCTGTTAATGAATCGAGCCATGCGATGAGAATCAGCCAATATTACGCGCCGGAGACAAGCGAGATTTACAACCAGGCAATCCACTCGCGCCAATAGCAACAGGTCAAACCGGGCGCAATATTTACTCCACTTTCGATAGAATGTCCAGCTTTGCACCCTCCCTATAACAGGCGCGTCGAGCGAAAGTAAAGATCTTGCTCCATGGGGCGACGCAACATAACCTTCACGTGTCAGTTCAGTTACTACGTAAGGAGTTTGGAATGCCCTCTCCGATCGAAGAGACTGCCAAGACCGGCGTGAGCACGAACGACATCGACACGGAGAAGCTCGCTGCCCCGATCTTCGAGATCGAGGTTTCCGAGGTCGAGCCGGCGCAGACCATGCTGAAGCAGGGCTGCATCCGCTAAATAAGCGGCAGCGGCGGGTCAGTGCCGCAACTGCGGCACTGACCCGCCTTTCTTCATCCGTGCTCCAGTGCATCGCCAGCGAATGGAACCACAGACATGCCGTCTCTGACCCCAACAGTGAGGCCAGCGGAGGCCGGTGATGCGCGCAACGTTGCCCAAATCCAGGTGACAACCTGGCGTGAGGCTTATGCGCACATCCTGTCCGCGAATGAGCTAGAGGCACTGGACGTCGACAAGTCTGCGGATTTCTGGCGCGGACAAATTTCATCTTCACCTAGCACCGGGGCACAACTCCTCGTCGCCGAATTGAACGATGGGATCGTCGGCTTCTCATCCTTTGGGCCGGCGCGTGATGACGACTTGAAGGGCGGTTCCATCATGGAACTCTACGCCCTCTACGTGTACCCCACTCTCTGGGCCGCAGGGGTGGGTCAGGCCCTGATGTCGGCGACGCAGCGCCGTTGGGCCGAGCAGAGAATCAACGAGGCAACGCTCTGGGTCTTCGAGCAGAACGGGCGTGCGCGAAGGTTCTATGAGAAGTCCGGATGGCGCCTCGATCCCCGAGTGTGTCCTATCGGGGAGAACCCTGCCGAACTCGAGGTGCGCTACCGGCTTAACCAAGAGTAAACCGGAATATCACTTGACTGGAGCAGCTCTCAATATTTGCGCTGCACCGGGGCTGTTACTGGAGTCGACACAGGAGGCATACCTTGCTTATTGACCAGCAGGCGCCAGGTAACTCAGTTCATGTCGCTCTCGGCGGTCAGGTATCCCGAGAACTCGCCGAGCGCCCCGAATGGCTGCGTCTGTGCGCCGCTGTCCGAGAGAGTGCCCCGCACGCAAAGGTCTTGGAGGATTTTTCCCACGCCCGATCCGCTCTGCTTCACGTAGGGGTTTCTGAGGATCTACTTAATGGCATCGCAACAGGTTTGCGCCACGGCTCCTGGGACGATGCGGTGGAAGCTTTCGCCCGCTCACAAGGCCAGCAGGTAAACTTCTATCTTGGTCCGATGCGTGCTGCGGAGGCCGGCCCTTCGAAGACAGGGCTCTTCCTTCTGGAACGGCGCCCTAACTCCGCCGAGACGGTCTCCATGTTGGAGCAAGCAACCGAGCGGATCGGTAAGGCAATGTTCGGAGCCCCGTGCTCCTTCATGGGCCGACATGTGGAGTTCTACGACCTGACCGCGGCAGTCGGCCCCCTCGCAGACGCCAGTGCGAGTGCAATCGCACTCTTCACTCCGTTCTACTTCGACGGATGGACAGATTCTGCGCGTCAGCAAGAGAATCGTAGGTCCTTGCTTCTGCATAACGTCGTCCGTTCCCGGTTCGAGCGTCTTACCAGGCCTCTGGTTGACGGCCTGCACGTCGATTTCCGGCCCTCTGCTCTGTGTGACGCCTCGGACGAGGAACTCGAGGATGCCTTCACGCTCTGGCTCACACTCCACGAGATGATGCACGCTAGTGGCCCGATGCCGCTGTTCGCTGAGCCGGGCCACAAACTTGACCTCGGCATGGACTACGGGCCTATCGAAGAAATGCGCGTGGACATGAGTGCCTTCATCGCGCTGGGCATCCTGGAAGGCGAGCTGGGCGAGCGTGCCACGTTGGCGCAGGAACTCATAGTTGCCGAGCGCCTGCTGAGGTCTATACGGGTGGGCAACGCATTGGCCCCGGAGGCGAATGGCATCGGGAAGTCCCTCGATGGAGAGCACGGCTGCTTTTGGGGGGCAACGCTTCATGCAGCAGATGCTCTCCGAGTCGTTGACGGTGAAATTTACCTGGCGTGGAAGGAAGCACACGCCGCGATTCGGGAAGTTCTGACCGAAATCTATTCCGGGGAAGCGGCGGCCCGTGTCGCCAACGATGCGCCTGTTCTGCTCAAGAACAAGGCAGCTCAAATTCGCCAAAGGTTGTTCACGAAAAAGGGTGAGGACTACGCCCTACCAGCGGCATTGGATGACCACTACCAGAGGCTCCATGCGCCCGATCGCATGTCTCTCACCTTCCCGGATTGCTGAAGAGTTCGACAACTGCCTCAGATAAGGAAGCGGTAAGTTGCAAGTTCGATGTGCGCTTGATATCCAGATACGCAGCGTCGCGGGTGATGTCTATCTCAGAAGCCCCCGCGAGGCACGCTCGTTCGGCAGCGGAACGCTTCGTGACAGCAATCTGATGGCGTTTCTCAGCGAACTTGACCAGTGGACCCCCGTCGAAAAGGCAACGGAACGCATCGCCGCTTTGACAGGAACATCTGAAGCCATCGCCCGATCGGAAATCGATCGACTGATATCGGTCACCATTCTGGTCACTGACGAATCTGATGAGCAGAAAGTCCTCTTCGGTGGCAAGGAGTTGTGGGACAAGTACGGCTGGGCCGATGCATTCATGTATCACGCCTCCACAGACGCCATTCCACGCATTGACTACAGTCATCAGGACGGGCAACGCCAGGATGTTGCCTTGATGCGCGAGTACACCTCCATGGAGGTGCCACCCGCCGTCTACATGCCGGCAGTCTCACAAGAGGTGACCAAGCTCCCGGATCCCGGGAGGGAGCTCAAGGCTTCAGTTTCGACTGCGCTGGACGAGGCTTTGGAGTCCCGAACCGGTGCCGCACTGGATGTCGCGACGCTCTCCCGCATCTTGTGGTTCGGTTTTGGTCAGACGGGCACCAAGAAGTTGCCCGTAACTGGCGAACACATAACGAAGACTAGCCCTTCCGGGGGAAGCCGGCACCCTACCGAGGCTTATGTCTTGGCCCTCAATGTGGCCGACCTCGCGAGTGGCGTCTACCACTATGGTGTAAAGAATCATGAACTCGAGCTCATCCGAGAGAACCTGGATGAAGATTGGGTGGCAGTAAATATTGTCGGTGTGCCTCGGTGGCGTATCGCCGCGCCGGCGGCGGTCATCCTGCTGACAACAAGAGTTCATGCCAGCATGTACCGCTACCACGAGAGTAATTCCTATCGAGTTCTGCACTACGACGCAGGGCATGTGCTCGAAACCGCCTCTCTCG
The DNA here is from genome assembly GCF_040613735.1 of Streptomyces sp. NPDC006235. Classification (NCBI taxonomy): domain Bacteria; kingdom Bacillati; phylum Actinomycetota; class Actinomycetes; order Kitasatosporales; family Streptomycetaceae; genus Streptomyces; species Streptomyces sp. NPDC006235. Next base: position 98,120 of record NZ_JBEXSR010000007.1, on the reverse strand, counting down.
TTTCGCGAACTCTCGGGCTGACCACATTTCGCGCGTTCTCGATGAACGAAGAGGCAGTCACCGCGATGCTTGGAAACGACAGACTCATGAACCCGGCAATGTCGTTCATGGCTATAGGGTGGGAGGACTGATCAGTATGACCCTGTACCGGCTCAACGACTTCATGCGTGTACGTCTGGGAAGCCCGGTCATCTGTGACCTTCTCCTGGAGAACAAGTCCGTCAGCGTATCGGACACACGTTTTCTCTCACTCTTCGGGCGAATCCAAGGGAGCGTAACCGAGTCCGAACTGGTCAAGGTCTGCGCTGATGTGTTCGACTGCGACCCTGCGGCGGCCGAGAAGACCGTAGCTAAGCTCATCTCCATGAGAATACTGCAGGACGCAGAATATGAGCACCCGCTGATGCCAGAAGTGCGGCAGTGGAAGAAGTACGGGTGGCTGGACGCATTGGTTCTCCACTGCCGCTCCGAGGGGCAGAAATACAGCGACGTCATCGACTCAGCCGATTCACGCGATCCTGATGACCTCCTACGTGAGCGTATCGCAAGGCACGGCCTTCCGACGTTCTGGAAGCAGGTTCATACTGATCAGGTCGTCGTTCTTCCACAGCCGACCAAATACCCTGAAAGGGATTTGGGCGATGTTCTGCTATCGAGGCGCACCCACATCCCCTGGTCAGGACAGCAGATGGACGCCGGGCAGGTCAGTCGCATACTGCTGGACACCAACAAGCCGCTGGTGGCCATGCGCCGCCGTGCCGAGGACGAGTACCAAACGCGTCCCTCCGCTCTGCTTGAGAACGCTTACGCAGACCTCGAAACTTACTTCGTCGCCTTCGATGTTGTCGGAATACCCGCTGGTCTCTACCACTACGATCCAGCCGGGCACCGACTATCGCTGGTCCGGGCCGGGAATCTCCGCGAAGAAGTGCGCACCGCGTTTACCGGGCAGGAACGGGCCAGCAGCGGTTCCTGCGCGCTTCTCCTGTCTGCAGTGTGGGAACGGCACATGCTGCGCTACGAGGGCGACCCTCGGGCATATCGAACCTTGCTGACCTTGGTCGGTCAGTTTGCCCAGAGGTATCTTGTGGCGCTGACGGCATTCGGCTTCACGAGCTTTCCGACTCCGGCTCACCTGCCGACGCTCGCGGACAACCTCATCGGGACGAACCGGTTCGAGGAATCGAGCCTCTACCTCGTTTCGGCTGGATAGCAGCGCAGGCCATGGACGTCCCGACTGAGTACTACGTGCAGGCTGCTCTGAACTTCCATCAGCAGTCCACCTACGGCAGCTATCCAGAACCGACGCCGGCTGATCTGCAGCGCGACGGCGAGGCTTTCGAACAAGACGCGGGAACCCAGGTCACGCTCGCGTCACCTCAGCCCGGCGACGCCGAGCACCTGGACCGCATTCTGCGCGGGCGCCGCTCAAGGCGGGTCCGAGCATCGCGGCTCGAGCGGGACACGCTGACCGGTGCCCTGTGCAGCGCGATGGCACCGTCCGCTGACTCCGGCCTGCGCCCTTATCCCAGCGCCGGTGGGTGCTACGCGGTGTCTGCCTACTGCTACGCCAGTGATGTGGAAGGGCTGGATCCCGGCGCCTACCGTTTCGCCCCCGTCGAGGGAACGTTGGTCCCGCTAGAGGCCGTTCACGTGGATGGGTCCACTGTAGGAGAGATTCCGGAACTCCTCCGTACGACCGTCCTGCGGGCGGACACGGTGCAGGCGGTCCTTATCTTGGTTGCTGACATGCACGGAATCGGATCTCGCTACGGTGAGCGAGGCTACCGGTACGCACTACTCGAAGCCGGTCACGTGTCTCAGAACCTGGCGTTGGCCTTCGAGGCCCGTGCCATCTCACACTGCCCGCTTGGTGGCTTTTTCGATGATGTGGTTCGGCGTGTGTTTGCCTTGCCGGATCAGCTTCACCTTCCGCTCTACGCAATGGCTCTGGCCTAATGAGTATCTGCGGTCTTCCCTCCCTCCTGTCTCCCTCAGCCGAGTGCCCCTCGTGCAAAGGACTGTGGGCAGCAGAAGCAGGCTCCTTCGCTGTCACGATCCCTGCCCTATCGCCTGCTTCCGTGGTGCATCCCGACTGCCTTGAGCATCCCCGCGGGGACGAGCTTCGGGTTTCCCTCACGTCTCCTCCCGAAGGCGTAAGCGTCCATGCTCCTTACGGTCCGCTCATCGGGCAACAAGTGATCGAGGACCCGGACGCCGGATTGTGGTCCTCCGACGTCGTCCTCACTGTCCCGGGCGGGACCCGGGGCTATCCCGCCATGGTCGGCGGCGGTGTGGCTAGCACGGCAGACGATGCCCTAACTCTCGGCTGGATCGAAGCACTCGAACGACGCTGCTCGCTCAGGCGACCCCGTGGGCAACTCGTTTTTGCTGGGCGGCCTCCGGGTCCCACTTTGCCTCTAGAAGCAGCTGAGTCTCCGACGTGGTGGGCAGCAGCGCACACATTGGACGGCTCCGCCTTGTGGCTACCACTACAGGACACCGTCCTCGCATCCCAATGGCGGGGCGGGTCACCATGCACTACGGACTCGACAGGCATGTCAGCGCACACCTCGAAGGAGTCCGCCATCTTTCATGGACTTCGCGAGTGTGTGGAGCGGGCGGGACTCCATCAGTGGTGGACGCAACAGGGCAGCCGACGCTGCTCCGACCACAGTCTCGTGGCCACCGCGCTGCTGCACGCTTCAACCTTGGCCCTGCCTCAGAGCGATTGCGAGGCATGGCATGTACGGCTTGGGCGCTGGCAGGTCGCGGGATGCCTCATCTTCACCGAGACCAAAGAAGGCTTCAGGGCTGCCTTCGGTGCTGGCGCAGCACTCGGCGCTGACGCAGCCGTACGTGCTGCCTGGAGAGAAGCGTTCCAAATGCACACCGCTCCCCAGTTGACCGTGGCCCGAGACGGCCAGCTCGTCTTCGGGGCTGCCATCGGCCACACCTTGATAGACGACGACTTTCGGGCACGCTTCCTGCGGGATTTCCCCACATCCCCAGGCTGCCTCGAACTGGCAGAAGCTGGCACAGACCCCACGGAGCGGGACGAGGTCGACTCCCTGCTCAAGGCCATCGACCGACCAGTCGCGACGGTCGACACCGGCGACGAACTCACTGACGCACTCGGCCTGCACGTACTGCGAGTAATTTGTCCCGGAATGCCTAAATTTACCCCAGGCACGCGCGCACCCAGCGGGTTGACCCCTGCATTCCTGGGAGGCTGAGAATGACTGCACCAGCATCCGCTCTGACCGTGTCACCAACGGCATCCCTTCTGCGTTACGCGGATGGCTGGCTCCTCGACGACCCCTTCCTCGGCGGTGCACGGGAGCTGAGCATCAACAACGGGGTTCTTTGGGACTTTCTGTGCCGACTGATCGAGTTGGGATCTGTCACCCCTGAGACAGCCGCCGATGTGGCGGCCGCGATAGGCATTCCGGAAGCGGTAGTCGGTCGCTGTCTAGATTCGTTTCGACGGGCGGGAATCTTGGTGCCGGTCTCTTCCCGCGTGTCCGCGCCTTGTGGTGGGCCGGCACTGCAGGACTGGCGGCTGGCCAACCTCACCGTTCCTGCGGACTACCGGGATCCGAGCATCGTGAGCAGTGACCTCCAACAGATGGAGGAGTTCGCTGCCGCTGAGTCTCCGCCTGCTGCATACAGGCAGTGGCCTGCGACGCTCCGGCGCGTCCGCCTACCACATCCGGTTCATGATGCACCCGATCGCCCCCACTACGTCTTGGGAAGCGTCCTTTACTACAGCCACGCTGTCATCAAGCCGGCGTCGCTTGGACCACTGCCCCGCAGTCTGCGGGTTGCTCCCTCGCACGGTGCGGCCCACCCGTTCGATCTCACCGTCACTCTGTATTCCCAGCGCGAGTTGGGTCCTGTGCTCTTCGCGTACGATCCTGTGGATCACGCCCTCGTACGGCTGCCGGCCGATCCCGTTTCCCAGGTCCCGATTGATCACGCACGGATAGCCGTCCATCTTGCGGCCCGTCGTGTGCAGTGGCGATACCGAGCGAGCACTGCATACTCGACGATTTTCCTCGACCTGGGGCACCTTCTGGGCGTCATGGAGGCGGTAGCCGAGTCCCTCGAGCTCACCCTGGCCCAGGTTGACGTCCCCGACCAAGCCCCCATCGCCGTGGACGTGGAAGACCTCGGGCCTGTGCTGTCACTCCGCCAGTTCCGTACCGCCCAGGAAGAAGAGGAGTCGCGAACTGTCCGCTGAACCCGACGCATCCGACGTGGCCTCAGCGTTGGCGTCCCTGCAGCAATCCATCCACCGTGTCGAGCCAGATGGGGTTACAGAGCTTAACCAACTCGAGCAAGTCGCCGGTAACTGGCTGCGACCGTCCACGGCCGACGCAATCAGACGGGGCCTGGAAGCCGGAAATTGGATGCAGGCCGCAGACGACGCCTTTCGTATTTCCGCCACCGTCCGTGGCCCGTCCATCATCGCTGTGCCGACCGTGTTGCATGGCCGCACGGTCGTCGAACTCGTGTGGACAGATCGCTGGGAGTGGGGGACGACAGCCCTCAACGAGGCACTGAATAAGGTCCCGCATGCGACTCTTCGGCTTTTCGGCTACCGCACAAAGGCTCCACGACCTCAGGTTATTGCGCGCAGACTACTTAGCCCTTCTCCGTCACAACTGGTCAATCCCCTAGGTCAGATTCAGCTCTCTCTGCCATCGAAATCGAGCTTTCGTATCGGACCTCATCTAACCGTCATCGTCGACTCCGCTGAATCGACCGCGCCGGATGACGTCACCGAGGAGCGATCCGCTGCTGTCGTCTGGTCTGCACTCGCCTGCGGGGTTGCCTGTGAAGGTCCATTACACCCCCGTAGGATCGCGGCTCGCTTTGCTACGCAATCCCAACGAGACATCGCTGGATCGTTTGTGGGCGTTCTCGGTAGTTGGCTCTACCTGAGCACAATGGCAGATGGCGCGGGGCCGCTCATGCCCATAAGGCACAATTTCACAGACATGCATAACACTTCGACGGTGACGGAGGTCTTGGTTCGCTGGGAGCAGGCAGCCGGCCACTACCTGGCGTCAGATCACGACGCTAGGATCAGCCGCGTCCACAGCCTGCTCGCTATGGGAATCGGTCTGCTGATGAAAGAAGGATCCGATCCCTTCAGTGAATTCACAAGCTGGTTCCGAGGTCAGGGACTCCTCGCAGCCCAATAGGAGGGTGCAAGTCACATCATGTCTGCGATACTGGTAAAGGATGTTCGTCGCGAGTTCGACATCGCGGAAGGAATGGTCTGGCGTCTGAACCGGAAGGTGCAGAAGTTCGAGGCTCTCCGAGGCATAAACCTCGACATCCCAAGAGGGCAATTGTTCGGACTCCTTGGCCCCAACGGAGCTGGCAAGACGACAACCATCAAAATCCTGACAACTCTCCTGGCTCCGACGAGCGGGGAAGTATATTTGAACGGCCTGGACGCAGTGCTGCATCCGCAGCAGGTTCGGAGCAGGATTGGCTACGTATTCGGCGGCGACAAGGGTCTTTACGATCGACTCAGCGCTCGCGATAACCTACGCTACTTCGCCAATCTCTATCAAATACCCCTAAAGCAACAGTACACCCGCATCGGCGAACTCCTCGAAATACTCAACCTCGCGGACCGCCAGAACGACCGTGTCGAGACATTCTCGCGAGGAATGAAGCAGCGACTCCACATAGCCAGGGGCCTCCTGCATAATCCAGACATCATCTACCTGGACGAGCCAACGAATGGGCTCGATCCCTTGGCTGCGCGAGACGTACGCGACATCGTCCGGCAGCTGAAGAATTCGGGTAAGACGATCCTCCTCACCACGCATTACATGTTTGAGGCCGAGGAGCTCTGCGACCGCCTAGCCGTGATCACGGGCGGACGCATCATCGCCGAGGGGACAAGCAAAGACCTCGGGGCCCTTGCCAACACTGGCGTTGTCGTGCGAGCGGAGATCAAGGGAAGCGGTCAAGGTCTGTGCAGGGTCCTACGGGGGCACCCTGCCGTGGTCAATTGCCTTCTAGAGCCGCTCAGCGATCGCGAACTACTCACCGTGCGCTTTGCCGTGGATACGAAGATTGAAGCATCACGCGTAGTCCGTGAGGCTGCCGCCCGAGACGATAGAGCCGAGGTGCTGGATCTACAACTTCGCGAGCCAACTCTCGAGGACAAGTACGTTGCGTTGGTGAGCCAGTCTCACGAAAAGGGCGCCCTATGACTCGCCCGCTCACGCCTCTTCGCTCCTTTGTATCCAATGTCCGTTTTTATCTGCTTTACCTTTCGAGGTCGCGGATAGATGCGACTCTCAATTTCTTGCTGCCGATCTTTTATGCCACGATCGCGCACCTAATCGCGGAGGCCAGCCCAGACAAGATCGACCCATTGGCGATCACGGTGGGGGCAGGCCTCATGGGCATGTGGACCACCGTTATGTATGGAGCTGGTGGCCTGATCAAGGAGCAACGACGCCTTGGGCTACTTGAGCTTTTGCTTGCTGCACCCGGATATTTTCCGAGCTCAATCGCTTCCATGACAATTGCAGTATCTCTGTTCGGGCTCGAGGCTATGCTCGGCACAGTCGCGTGGGCCTACTTTGTTTTCGACGTGAGCGTGGCTAGCAGTATTGTTTTCGAACTAGTCGTCACCGCTGGAATTGCGGTCATTGCTATGAGTGCGGTTGGGTTCATGGTCGCCGCGGTATTCGTTCGGGTACGGAAGGCAGAGTCCGTGGCTGAGGCTGTCATCGCGCCCCTTTGGCTTCTGTCAGGCGTGCTGATCCCCGTATCCACACTTCCTTCTTCAGTGCAGCTCATCAGCAAGCTCCTACCTATGACCTTCGGAGCACAAGCCCTGCGTGCAGCTACGAGAGGCGTTTGGGACCTGCAAGCCATCGGAATCTGCTTTTTACTAAGCCTCATCTATGGGGCCATCGGATGGATGGCTGTTACCGCTGCAGCTCGGTCCTCTCGGTCTCATGGAGGTATGCACCTATGGTAGCCCACGATAGCCGACACACGCCAAATCGAGCGCTCGAAAGATATGCCGACATGGCTGTGGGGATACTGTCGATCAATTCACTCTCGTTTCGGGGCCTATTCAACTGGGCTCGGCCTACCGACTTCCTTCTGGCGTTCGTCTTCACGCCCGTATTCGACCTCCTATTCTACGGACTCTTCGGGCGCTTCCTAGATGTCGAGGACGGGACCTTCTACCTGATCGGCGGTGCCATGCTCGCAGCGAACATGGCGGCACTTTCAGGCGGAGTAATGTCGGTGACGAGCGAACGCTACTATGGCACGCTCCATGCCCTTCTGATCAGTCCGAGAGGGTTCGGGCCAGCGATCTTCTTGCGGCACATACCCTACTCTTTCCTCGGGGCCGTAGCAGGGGCCCTCGCCCTCCCCGTGGGCATGGCGCTACTCGATGTGAGCCTGTCGGTTAACGAATTGCTAGTCTTGCTCGGCTGCCTATTGTGTGGGGCTCTGTCGGCTTCAGCGCTGGGGATGCTTCTAGGAGTCTTCGCGCTCTATGTCAGGGACGTGTTCACCGTCATCAACCTAGCCGTCTGGTTCCTTTCCCTGGCCTTGGGACTCTTTATCCCGCCATCTACATATCCGTCCTGGCTAACAACCGTCGCGCATTGGGTCCCGGGATATCACGCACTCAGCGCAGCCCGCAGCGTTGCAGGAGGTGATCTGCAGGTGGCAGGCAGTCTTGGGATCGAGGTCGCCCGAGCTCTCGCTCTAACTATTGGCGGCGTGGGCGCGATCAGGTATTACCGCCACCAGGTACGTCACGGACGCACCTCCGGGCTGGACTGATGTCAGAGACCGGTGTACCGGATGCATCACCACGGACCGACAGCTCACCCGATCCAGCGATAGCACCACACCTGTGGTGATGGATACACTCAGGCACACCAACGCTGAGCTGTATTAAAAAACGTCGTTTCAGTTGGTGAGTCGGCGGTAGCTGATGAGGGCTGCTGCGATGCCGACGAAGGCCAGGAAGTGCTCGGCCTTTCGCTCGTAACGGCGGTGCAGCCTTCGGCATCCGCCCAGCCAGGAGACCGTTCTCTCGACGACCCAGCGGTGTCGGCCGAGCCGCGCGGACGACTCGATGCCCTTGCGGGCGATGCGGTGGCGGATGTGACGCTCGCGAAGCCATTTCCGCAGGTGGTTGTAGTCGTAGCCCTTGTCGGCGTGGAGCTTGGCCGGACGTCGGCGGCGCGGGCCGCGGTGGGAGCGGATGGGCGGTATCCCGCGCACGAGCGGCTTGAGGCCGAGGCTGTCGTGCATGTTGGCGCCGGAGATGCCCAACGACAGCGGCACGCCGTTTCGGTCGGTGATGAGGTGGATTTTCGACCCCGGCTTGCCACGGTCGGTCGGATTCGGTCCGGTCAGTGGCCCCCTTTTGCCGCCCGAATGCTGACGGAATAGATCGCGCACCGCGACCAGTCCAGCTCTCCCCGAGCGCCGAGTTCGTCGAGGATCACCCGGTGCAGCCTGGCCCACACCCGATCCCGGCTCCACTGGGCGAAGCGCCGGTAGACCGTGGGCCAAGCCGGCCCGAACACCGGCGGCAGCTGCCTCCAAGTGCAGCCCGAGGTGGCCACGAAGATGATCGCTGCCAGGCATTCGCGGTCACCGGCCCGACGTCGCCCGCCGCCCTGCGGGCGTATGACCTCCGTCGGCGGGACCACCCGACGGAACAGCACCCATAACTCGTCCGGCACCAACCGCTCCACCAGATCCGTCATGCACGGCTCAACGAGCGATCACGCCATCAGAAACGGCGTCTTAATGACCTGATGCGGGCCCATCGGGTCGAAAGCACTGAACGATACGTACACGACGTTGGTGAAGGGATGCTGGCGGTGGTCGAGCCTGTCCTCCAGAGAACTACGGCGCCGCCTGCCGTGTGAGGCGAGTGTGGTTTGGGCGATGTTGTGCAGCAGGCGTGTCTTGCCTACGCCGTTGCTTCCAATGACCGCATGGATGTTGCTGGGAGGGTTTTTGTCGGGGTCTACCGTCAGTTCGATGGTGAGTGTCGGAGCGCTCCCGGACAGCGCTTCCTGCCGGTAGCGGACGTGGAAGCGTGAGAGTGTGGGCCCGCCATTGGCGATCCTGCGGTACTGCGTACAGACCGTGTCGGCATCTGTGCCGCGCAGCAGTGATTCCCGCATGACGGGTTCGTTGCGTGCTTGTTCGAACAGCTCTTCGTCGTAGGCGACATCACGCAGTCCGGCGAAGATGGCCAGGCGCGTTTCGTCATCGAACTCGTCACGGAGCGTGGCGTAATAGCTCTCATCCACTCCCAGGGAGAAAAACCCTGGCTCAAGGGCTTCGAAGCGTCCGGGCAGGGAAGTCCGGCCGGCCTCCATGCCGAAGGAGCCGATCTTCACTGCACCGACGTTGACGCCGCGGATGCCGTTGTAGCAACGCAATTGGAAGACTGTCTTGAACCCGTAGTCATCCCAGTTGTCGTCTCCGAGCCACGCTATGCCTGGACGAGTACGCGCTGATTCCCGCGCATTGGGCGCCGTAGTGAAGTGCACCGCGTCACATTACCGAACACGCTCATGCCGTACGGGCGACTGCCTCCGATCACCCCTGTCCCAGGCGTACCCCTCTGCTGCGCACGTGCCGCGGGTCAGGTGTGACAGTCTGGGCGCCCTTCAGGTGCATCGGAAGAAAGCTGCGATGACTGTCACCCCCGACGAACCCTGGCCGCAGTGCGGGCAGGGTGCGGCCCCCGCGACAGCCCTAGAAGGTTGCCCTGGGGTTCGAATCCCCAGTCACGATGCCTGCCTTGCCCATGTCACGGACGCCGAGCGATCCGCCTACTTCACGACTCTCGGGCCCGGCTCGGACATCGATCATCGAGGAACTCCGTTCAGCGACGCACTCCTCGGAGAACTCCTCGACGCCCTACGCGATGCCGGCACCGGCAGGGTCAGTATCGGCGCTGCGCACTTCGAGACGGCGCAGTTCGACGGGACGGCAGACTTCGACGGCACGGAGTTCAGCGGTGACGCCCGCTTCGAGGGCACCCAGTTCCGTGGTGCGGCCCGCTTCAACGGGGTGCGATTCGGCGGCTACACCGCGTTCATCGCGGCGAGTTTCAACGACGGTGGCTGGTTCTTCCAAGCACAGTTCGAGGATGCCGCGCACTTTGAGTTGGCGCAGTTCAGCGACGCCTCGTTCCACGCGACCCGATTCGCCGAGGATGCCGGATTCAACGGGACGCGCATTGGCGGAGACGCCATCTTTCGTGCCGTGCGCTGCGGCCGTGAGGCTCAGTTCGTCGGCACGCAGTTCGGCGGAGAGGCTCAGTTCGACGAAGTCGAAATCGTCGGCGAGGCCGCCTTCGTGGAAGCGAGGTTCGCAGGCCGTGCCCGGTTCATGGCGGCTCGGTTCGACGGTGGCGCGAGGTTCGACAGAACACGATTCGCCGAGGACGCGCTGTTCCAGGGAGCGCAGTTCAATGGTCGCGCGTGGTTTCACGGGGCGCGCATCGGCACGGGAGTCTCGTTCGCGAACGCCCGATTCCCCGGCATCCCAGATCTGGGGCCCCTGGTCTGCGGGGGCTGGGTGGACCTGTCCACGGCCCTGTTCACCGTCCCGTTCACACTCCGCGTCGTCGCACGCCGCCTGACCTGTGCCCGAACGCACTGGGAGCAGACCGCAAAGCGGCGAGTGCGCTATGCGACGGTCGATCTCACCAGCGCGGTACTGAACGCCCCGCTGGCGGTCATCGCCGACCCCAGCTCCTTCGAGCCGGACGACAGCCCACTCGCCGACCTTCCGCCCACGGTTGCGGTGACGTCGGTGCAGGGACTGGACGCCGCCCACCTGGTCCTCACCGACGTAGACCTGAGCGACTGCGTGTTCTCCGGGGCCTTCCACTTGGACCAGCTACGGTTGGAGGGCCGCTGCACTTTCGCCCCCACTCCGACGGGTCTCCACCGTCGCTTCCTATGGCCTCACTGGTGGACACGACGTCGCACCCTGGCGGAGGAACACCACTGGCGTGCGCAATCCTCCGGCCAGTCGGCCCCGCCGACCTCGCCCCGGCACTGGCGTACCGGCCCTCACCACCACGACCCGGGCCTCACCCCCACCCCGGAGACCGTCGCCGCCCTCTACCGCCAACTTCGCAAGGCCTTCGAGGACGGCAAGAACGAACCCGGCGCCGCCGACTTCTACTACGGCGAGATGGAGATGCGCCGCCACGACCGCACCGACACCCCGCACGGCGAGCGCGGGCTGCTGTGGGCGTACTGGCTGCTGTCCGGATACGGCATGCGCGCTTCACGAGCCCTCGGCTGGCTGGCCCTCGCCATGATGACGACCATCGTCCTGATGATGGGCTTCGGCCTGCCCCAAAACTCGCCCAAACAGCGGGCGACCGGTGTGGTCCCGGCCGGCGGAGGAACCGTCACCTTCGAGATCGACAAAGAGGATCCGAAGAACCCCACCGACGACCGGTACACGAGCCAACGGTTCGAGAAGGCCCTCAAACTGACCCTCAACTCCGTCGTATTTCGCTCCAGCGGCCAGGACCTCACCACGGCCGGCGACTACATCGAGATGACGTCCCGGTTCACCGAACCCGTCCTGCTCGGTCTCGCCGCCCTCGCAATCCGAGGACGCGTCAAACGCGGCAACTAGTGTGCGTCCGCCGCACTGTGCAGGCTCTTCCCAGCCAGAGCCAGCTCTGTTCCGTTGCGAAGTTCCGCATGAAGCGGAACGCCGTGTCTCCTGCTAGTGATCAGCCGTACTTCGTGACGAGACATCGTCGTCCTAACGGGCCGCAAAAGGCGCGTAGTTTACCGCCGAACGGCAGCCCTGAGGACAGATGTTGCTAGGACGGAGAACGTGTGCGCGGGCTGAGCGAGGCTGAGCAACGAGGAGCCAGGCAACAGAAGGCAGGAAGCCAGCGGTCACACCCGCACCCTGCCCCAGGCATCCGAATCCGGCCCGTCTACGACAAGGGACGAGAACGTGAGCATCGCCGTATCGACGACGGACAGCAGCAGCACCAAGGAGTTCACCGCCCTCAAGGATGACGGCCAGCTCTGCGCCGTCCACCCGGACTGGTGCACTGAGACCGGTGTCCACGACGACCACTTCGGAGCCAGGCATGTCGTCATGGGCAATGACGACCGCGAGCTTCTGGACGCGCGTTTGCTGGACCTCTCGGGTTCCGACCCGGTCATAGGTCTGGGTGAGACGGACACGGACGCGATCGAGGCCCGCGCGAAGGCGAAGGAGCTCCGTAGGTTCGCCGATGCCCTTGAGGCCCTCGCGGACACGATGGATGCCTCCACCAATGGCGAGCCGCCAAATGGTTCGGACACGACCTCCTGCCCCGACGGCGTCTCTTTCTGCACGGGAGACCCGGCGGACCACGAGGACGCGAACGAGCACTTTCACCACGGCCCGTTCACCGCCATGGGCGCCCACCGCCCGTACGCTGGACGGCACAGGGACGGCATCATGGCGTTCCACCTGTCCCAGGTCAACGACGAAGCGCCCGGACTGGACTTCGTGGCCGGCGGCGACTGGCCGACGCTCAGCCTCGGGGAGATAGACGAACTGATCAGCGATATGAGCGTGCACCTGGCGAAGCTCCGGGCAGCACGTACACAGATCGCTGGCCTGATGTCCGGGCAGACCATCGAAACCGCGGCAACGGCCGGCCGCACTTGGACGTACGACGACAGGTACGGTACCCGGCACACCGTCACGTGTCCGTCCTGGTGCACGGTGGATCACACCGACGACATGGATGGAACGCGCCACCCGGCCGACGTCCACCACCAGCTGTACGGCACTGTGGCCCACGCCGAATACACCGAGGGCTACGAGGACTACATGTCCTGGCAGCTGCTCTGCGCGCACCTCGCCGTGAGTCCGGACTCAACAGTCAGCCCGGCCTACCGCGTCCCGCACGTTCTGGTGGAAGTGGCCGCCGACATGTACACCCGTCCGATGGATCCCGACCAGCTGGCCGAGTTCATCGAGACGGTGGCCGGGCAGCTGGAAGAGCTTCGCGCGATGCACCCCCGGCTCGCCGCAGCGCGCGCCGAATGGGCCGCACGGCCCCACACGACCACCAACGCCGAGGCCGCGTAATCCCGCCAGCCCAAGGGCCATCCCGAGGGCTGCGAGCCCTACGTCATGCTCCGACGGCTGACGCGACTGCCCAGCCCAGAGGCCTCGCCCGCCCCTCCGTTCCAGGGACTTTTCAGGGACTTTCAGCCCTGTCCGAGGGACTTCCGAGGGACTTTCCGCCGCGTAACGCGGCAAGCCCCCGAAAGACCGGAAAGGGCCTCCGTCCCAGATCAGAGGCCCTTTCCAAGGCAAAGCCGCAGGTAGCGGCAGACGAGTCGGGCTGTACGCCGGGTTCTGTTCCCCGGTTCCCTCGCGGGAGCCGGGGCGACGGCCATCCATCTAGGGCCGGCGTTGCCACCGGCCTCGTGCGGTCTACCCGCGGACTCGGGCGGGCAGCCCTCGAGCGTCCGCGCAGAGCGCTTTTCACGGCGCTCCTCTTGACCTTGCTCCGGGTGGGGTTTACCTAGCTGCCTGAGTCACCCCAGGCACTGGTGGTCTCTTACACCACCGTTTCACCCTTACCGAGGGCCGGAGCCCTCGGCGGTTTGCTTTCTGTGGCACTGTCCCGCGGGTCACCCCGGGTGGCCGTTAGCCACCACCCTGCCCTGTGGAGCCCGGACGTTCCTCGGGGAGCTCCCCGTCAGGGGGACTCCACGCGGCCGTCCGCCCGGCTCGTCTGCCGTGTGGACCATGGTACCCGGCGGATCTCCCGTTTCGGCGCCGCGGCCGTGGCCAGCACCGAGCCCGCCAGGATCAGGGTGAAGGCGACGCCGATGCCGAGGGTCAGTTCCTCGTCCAGGAAGAGGGCGCCCGCGGCGACGGCGACCGCCGGGTTGACGTAGGTGATCACGCCGGCCCGGGTCGGGCCGATCTCCTTGATCAGCTCCAGGAAGGCCACGAACGCGATCGCGGTGCAGACGATGCCGAGGCCGGCGAGGGCGGCCAGGACCTCGGCCGAGGGCATGGTGGCGGGCCGGGTCAGGTAAGCGGCTGGTGCGTAGACGACGGCGGCGAGCGTGAGGCAGGGGGTGATCAGCTGGAGGGTCGGGACGTCCTTGAGGTGCCGGGCGGCTATCAGCGGGGCGGTGGCATAGCCGACGACCGTCACCAGCACCTCGGCCAGGGAGCGGGCGTCGCCGCCGGTGAGGTGGGGCAGGGTGAGGACGGTGACGCCCGCGAGACCGAGGGCGAGTCCGGCGACACGGCGGGCGCCCACGCGTTCCTCGTCGCCGAAGAAGCGGGCCAGGATGAGGGCGACGATCGGCACGCCCGCGATGAGGAGTCCGGCGGTGGAGCTGGACAGATGGCGTTCGGCGTCGGTCAGGGTCCACCAAGGGCCGATGATCTCGATGACCGCGAAGGCCAGCATCGGCTTCCAGTGGGTCCGGACGGTACGGCCGAGACCGCCTTGGCGGAGCGCGAACGGGAGCAGGAGCGCGGCGCCCAGCGCGCAGCGCGTGAACACCACCATGGACGGGGACACGACGTCCACCGCCACCTTGATCATCAGGTAGGGGACGCCCCAGACCACTCCCATCAGGGAGAACAGGAACCAGCCGCGTGCAGTCATGCGGCGAGTTTCGGTGCCCTCACCCCGGCGCGTCTTGAACGCTGTTGCGGTACGCCGCCGGGGTCACGCCCAGCACGCGGCGGAACCAGCGGGTGAGGTGCGCCTGGTCGGCGAAGCCGACGAGTCCGGCGACCTCGGCGGGGCGCAGGCCGCTCTCCAGGAGGCCGCGGGCCTTGGTCACGCGGTGCTGGGCGAGCCAGGCGTAGGGCGGTACGCCCATCGTCGTGCGGAAGGCGCGGAGGAGTTGGTAGCGGGAGAGGCCGAGGTCGGTGGCGAGGGCGGTCAGGGACGGGGGCTCCAGCAGTTCGTCCGCGAGGCGGTCGCGTACGGCTCTGGCGATGTGGCCGGCGCCGGGGACGGTGTCCTCGCTCGCCCGGGCCGAGGAGTGCCGGCGGGCGAGGGCCGTGAGCAGCCAGGGCAGCCGGGACTCGGCCTCCAGTGGGTCGGGGCAGGCGCTGAGGTCGGTGTGGGCGGCGCGCAGGGCGGTGGCCAGTTCGGGGTCGTGCAGGACGGGGTCGCGGAAGTGCGGGGTACCGCCGAGCGTGCCGTCGGTGAGGAGGGACGGCTCGGCGTACAGGGCCTGGTAGGCGTAGCCCTCGCGGGCGGCCGGTCCGCCGGTGTGCATCTCGCCGGGTTCCAGGACGACGATCGAGCCCGGGTAGGAGTGGATCTGCCCGCCCCGGTACGCGATGACCTCCGAGCCGCCGACCGTGACGCCGATGGTGAACTCGCGGTGGGCGTGCGGGGCGTAGACGTGCCGGTCGAAGTGTGCGGTGAGGAGGTCCAGCGGCGGCCCGCCCCGCCCCAGCCGCGCCCTGGCCCAGCGGGCCTGTTCCCGTATCCGCCCCTGTGTGCTCATCTCGTACCCCCGGCTCACAGGGGATCAGAGGAGGTCCGTGGTGTCCAGTTCGAAAGCGAACGGCTCGGGCAGAGTGATCGGCTTACCGAAGGGGCGGGCGCAATGCTCGCGGTAGTCGTCCTGCTTGGGTTCGCTGAACAGCGCGACCTGAGCGGTGTCCCGGTCGACGAGCAGAAGTTCGATGGGGCCGAAGGTGACGTCCGGCACCAGGTGGTTCTTGGGACAGGCGCCGCCGCTCGGCGACGTCAGCCCCTTGTTCCCGGAGAAGTCCATATCGGTCCGGGACTGCTTGATCACTTGCCGCACGATCACCTGTCCGTCAGATCGGGAACCGTTCCCTCGATCGTGGCACAGGATCACGACCGCCGTCAGAAGCCACAGCCGGTCCTTGACCTTGCCGCAACGTCAACGTCTCTACTGGTCCCATGCGGATCGGAGAACTCGCCGGCGTCGTCGGTGTCACCACGCGGGCCGTGCGGCATTACCACCATCAGGGGCTGTTGCCGGAGCCGGAGCGGCGGGCGAACGGGTATCGGGAGTACGGGCTGCGGCACGCCGTCGTGCTGGCGCGGATCCGGCGGCTGACCGAGTTGGGGCTGGGGCTCGCGGAGGTGCGGGATGTGCTGGCGGACGACGCGGCCAAGGACCTCGTCGAGGTGCTGACCGAGCTGGACGAGGATCTGGCGCGGCAGGAGGAGGCCATCCGGGAGCGGCGGGGGCGGTTGCGGGCGTTGCTGGAGGCGGAGGGCGGGCTGCCGGCCGAGGGGCCGGTGTCGCCCGAGTTGGCCGCGCTGTTCGCGGGGACCGCGCAGCTGTCGGACTCGCCGATGGCGGCCAAGGACCGCGAGATCATCGCGTTCCTTGAGACGGTCATGCCGGACGATGCGCGGCAGCAGCTCGTGTCGTCGCTGGGTGAGGTGTTCGGCCGGCCCGACGCCGCGGCGCGGGCCGACGAGGTGTACGCCCTGCTCGACGCGCTCGCCGACGCGGAGCCGGACGATCCACGCGTCGCCGGGGCGGCGCGGGCCCTCGCCGACTGCATTCCGCCGGGGCTGTTCCCGGAGATCGGGGATCTCGACGGCGACGACAGTGTGCTGCGCGCCTTCTACGAGGACCTGGCCCCGGCCCAGGCGGAGGCGCTCCGCCGGACGCTGCGTCTCCTCGCCGAGGAGCGGCGGTGAGGGTCGCGCGGCTGGTCGTACGGCACGAGGCGCGGCTGCTCGTGAGTCTCGTGCTGTGGGTGGCGCGGCGCACGCAGGGGGCGCGCGGCGGGCAGGTCTTCGGGTACGCGCGCGGGCAGGGCGCGATGATGTTCGGGTTCGGGTTCGTGTGTCTCGTCGAGACGGTCGCGATGTCCGTGCTGCTGCGCGACTGGCCGACCGCGCACGCCGTGCTGCTCTTCCTGGACGTGTACGGCATCGTGCTCGTCGTCGCGCTGCACGCCTCGTCCGTCGTACGGCCGCACGTGCTGGATACGGACGCCGGCCGGCTCCGGATACGGCGGTACGTCCATGTCGACCTGTGCGTGCCGCTGGAGCGGATCGCCTCGGTGCGGCGCGAGCTGCGGATGACGCACGAGCGGGCCGACGGCGAACTGGACGTGGAGGTCGGCTCGCAGACCACCGTCACGCTCGAACTGACCGAGCCGGTCACCCACGTCACGTTCCTCGGCCGGCGCCGCGAGGTGCGGATCGTCCGCTTCCACGCCGACGACGCCGACGGCCTGGTCCGGGCCCTCGGCGGCGCCCTCGGCCGGGCCCGCGTCTGAGCTCCCCGTACGCTGTCGGCGGAGTTCGATCGAAGGAGTACCCGTGCTCGTCCTGCTGCCGCCGTCCGAGGGCAAGGCCTCTTCCGGCCGCGGTGCCCCGCTGAAGCCCGAGTCGCTGTCCCTGCCGGGGCTGTCCGACGCCCGGGAGGCCGTCCTCGCCGAGCTGGTCGAGCTGTGCTCCGGCGACGAGGAGAAGGCACGCGAGGTGCTCGGGCTGAGCGAGGGGCTGCGGGGCGAGGTCGCCAAGAACGCCGGCCTGCTCACCGCGCGGACCCGGCCGGCCGGGGAGATCTACACGGGCGTGCTGTACGACGCCCTCGGCCTGGCCACCCTCGACACGGCGGCCAAGCGGCGTGCCGCACGGTCGCTGCTGGTCTTCTCCGGGCTGTGGGGAGCGGTCCGGGTGACGGACCGGATTCCGTCCTACCGGTGCTCGATGGGGGTGAGGCTGCCGGGGCTCGGTGCGCTGGGCGCGCACTGGCGTACGCCGATGGCGTCGGTGCTTCCCGAGGTGGCCGGGGACGGTCTGGTGCTGGATCTGCGGTCCGCCGCGTACGCCGCCGCGTGGAAGCCGAAGGGCGAGGTCGCCGGGCGGACGGCGGCCGTGCGGGTGCTGCACGCGCCGACCCGGAAGGTCGTCAGCCACTTCAACAAGGCGACGAAGGGGCGGATCGTGCGCAGCCTGCTGACCGCCGGGGCCGCTCCGAAGGGTCCGGCCGAGCTGGTGGAGGCGCTGCGGGATCTCGGGTACGTCGTGGAGGCGGAGGCCCCTGCGAAGGCGGGGCAGGCGTGGTCGCTGGACGTGTTGGTGACCGAGGTGCACTAACGGTCGCCGGAGACGTGGTTGCAGCATGCGCAATGCCCTTTGCGCATGCTGTTGGCTCGGCGGCAGGATACGGCCATGTCCTCTCCCCTGCCCGCCTCCGTGCTGGACCTCGCGCCCGTCGTTCCCGTCGTCGTCATCGAGGATGCCGGTGACGCCGTGCCGTTGGCGCGGGCGCTGGTCGCCGGCGGGCTGCCGGCGATCGAGGTGACGTTGCGGACGCCGGCGGCGCTGGAGGCGATCCGCCGGATCGCCGGGCAGGTGCCGGAGGCGGTGGTCGGTGCCGGGACGGTGATCACCGCCGAGCAGGTCGCGGACACGGTGGCCGCGGGCGCCCGCTTCCTGGTCAGTCCCGGCTGGACGGACGTGCTGCTGGAGGCGATGCGGGGCTCCGGCGTGCCGTTCCTGCCGGGGGTGTCGACCACCTCGGAGGTCGTGGCGCTGCTGGAGCGCGGGGTGCGGGAGATGAAGTTCTTCCCGGCCGAGGCAGCGGGCGGTACGGCGTATCTGAAGTCGCTGGCGGGGCCGCTCCCCCAGGCCCGGTTCTGTCCCACGGGCGGGATCGGCCCGGCCTCCGCCCCGGACTACCTGGGCCTGCCCAATGTCGCCTGCGTGGGCGGGAGCTGGATGCTGCCGCAGGACGCGGTCGCGGCGCGCGACTGGGGCCGCATCGAGGTGCTGGCCCGTGAGGCGGCGGCGCTCAGCGCAGGTGGGACGTGTCGTTGAGGAGCCGGACGCTGGCGTTGCCGTCCGCGTAGTACGCGACGACCGACAGGGACGCCGCCGACAGTTCCATCCGGAACAGCGACTCCGGCGGGGCGCCGAGGGCGAGGCGGACGAGTGTCTTGATCGGGGTCACGTGCGTGACGAGCAGGACCGTGCGGCCCGCGTACGCCGCGACCAGCTTGTCGCGGGTGGCCGCGATCCGGGTGGCGGTGGCCGCGAAGCTCTCGCCGCCGCCGGTGGGTTCGGCGTCCGGGGAGGCCAGCCAGGCGTTCAGGTCGTCGGGGTGGCGCTCGCGCACCTCGGCGAAGGTGAGGCCCTCCCACGCGCCGAAGTCCGTCTCGCGCAGCCCGTCGTCGACGCTGACGTCCAGCCCGAGCCGGGCGGCGACGATCCCGGCGGTCTCCCGGGTACGGGCCAGCGGCGACGACACGATCGCCTGGATCGTGCCCCGCCGGGCGAGCAGGGCGGCGGCTCGCTCGGCCTGGTCCCTGCCGATGTCGGAGAGGGCGGGGTCGGAGCCCCCACTGCCGGAGAACCGCTTCTGCGGCGTCAACGGCGTCTCCCCGTGCCGCAGCAGCACGAAGGTGGCGGGAGCACCCATGTCGGCGGGCGCCCACCCCGGTGCGGCAACGGCCTTGGCGGCACGGGCGTCGGCATCGGCCTTGGCCTTGCCGGCGTCGGCGTCGGCGTCCGGCTGCTCCGTCACCCCGGGCACGGAACGCGGTGCGGGAGAAGAAGGTCCGGATTCCGGAGCCCTGCTGGCCACCAGGGCTTCGCGTGCCCTCGCGGCGCCCGCCGTCGCGTCCCCCGGTGGGCCCTGCGGTTCCGGCGGGGCGACAGTCGCTGCGGGCGTGTCGAGGTCCGCCGTCGAAGTCGAGGCCGACCACTGTTCTCCCCTGGCCCCGGCGTCCATCGCCTCGTTGGCCAGCCGGTCCGCGTGCTTGTTGCGCTCGCGTGGGATCCACTCGTACGTCACGCGCCCGGGCGGGAAGATCCGGGCCGCGTCCGCCGCCAGGGGCTTCATGTCGGGGTGTTTGATCTTCCAGCGGCCCGACATCTGCTCGATGACGAGCTTGGAGTCCATCCGGACGTGGACCGTCGCGGCCGGGTCCAGCTCGTGGGCGGCGCGCAGGCCGGCGAGGAGGCCGCGGTACTCAGCGACGTTGTTCGTGGCGACGCCGAGGTACTCGGCGGCCTCCCGCAGCGTCTCACCGGTCGCCGCGTCGCTCACCACGGCCCCGTAGCCCGCGGGCCCCGGGTTGCCCCGCGACCCGCCGTCGGCCTCGACGATGAACTCCCGCACCGGACAGGCTCCCCGCGGCCTAGATACCGGACTCGGACGTGCGCACCAGGATGCGGCGGCAGTTCTCGCAGCGGATCACCGTGTCGGGCGCCGCGCTGCGGATCTCGCTCAGCTCCGTGATGGCGAGCTCCTGCCGACAGCCCTGGCAGCTGCGCGCGTACAGCTTCGCCGCGCCGACGCCGCCCTGCTGCTCGCGCAGCTTCTCGTAGAGCTTGAGCAGGTCGGCGGGGATCGACCCGGCGATGACCTCGCGCTCCTTGGTGACCGTGGCGATCTCGCCGTCGATCTCCTCGAAGGCCGCGTCACGGCGCGCGGTCGCGTCGTCGATCTTCGCCTCGACGGAGCCGACCCGCTCGGTCAGCTCGGCGACCCGCTGCTGGGCGGACTCCCGGCGCTCCATGACCTCCAGCACCACGTCCTCCAGATCACCCTGCCGCTTGGCGAGCGAGGCGATCTCGCGCTGGAGGTTCTCCAGGTCCTTGGGGGAGGTGACGGCACCGGAGTCCAGGCGCTGCTGGTCGCGGGCGGCACGCTGGCGCACCTGGTCCACGTCCTGCTCGGCCTTGGTCTGCTCGCGTGCGGTGTCGCTCTCCTCGGTCTGCGCGGCCACGAGCAGGTCGCGCAGCTGGGTGTGGTCCTTGGTCAGCGACTCGATCTCGGCGTGCTCGGGCAGCGACCTCCGCCGGTGGGCCAGCTGCTGGAGGCGGACGTCGAGGTCCTGGACGTCGAGGAGTCGGATCTGGTCGGCGGGCTCGGCGTTCAGTTCGGGGCTCCCAGGGGGTCAGAAGTGGTAGAGGCCGCGTGGGCGGTCCACGGGTCGGTGACCGTCTTCGAGACGTGGACGCGCAGGTCCCATCCGTGGCGGTCGGAGATCTCGTCGAGCTGGCTCGCGGCCAGCTCGCACCAGGGCCACTCGGTGGCCCAGTGCGCCGCGTCGAGCAGCGCGAGGGGGCTGTGGGCGCGGGCCTCGGAGACGGGGTGGTGGCGCAGGTCCGCCGTGAGGAAGGCGTCGACGCCCGCCGCGCGTACGTGGTCGAAGAGGCTGTCGCCGGAGCCGCCGCTGACGGCGACCGTGCGGACGAGCGCCTCGGGGTCGCCGGCGACCCGGATGCCCTGCGCGGTGGCGGGCAGCCGCTCGGCGGCGCGGGCGGCGAACTCGCGGACGGTCAGGGGGTGGTCCAGGACGCAGACGCGGCCCAGGCCCCGGCGGCCCTCGGGGTCGGTGGGGTCCGGTACGAGCGGCCCGGTGACCCTGAGGTCCAGGGCGCCCGCGAGGGCGTCGGAGACGCCGGGGTCGGCGCTGTCGGCGTTGGTGTGGGCGACGTGCAGCGCGATGTCGTTCTTGATGAGCGTGTGGACGACACGGCCCTTGAAGTGGGAGGCCGCGACCGTCGTCGTGCCGCGCAGATAGAGCGGGTGGTGGGTGACGAGCAGGTCGGCGCCCAGCTTCACCGCCTCGTCGACGATCTCCTGGACCGGGTCGACGGCGAACAGCACGCGCGTGACCTGCTGGTCCGGGTCGCCCGCGACGGTGCCGACCGCGTCCCAGGACTCGGCCCGCTCGGCGGGCCACAGGCTCTCCAGCTCGGCGATGACTTCAGACAGACGGGGCACGGGTGCAAGGCTACCCGTCTGATCTGTGCCGTTGAACCGCCACCGCCGCTACCCGCCCGCCCTCGCCCCGCTCAGCACAATCGCCCCCTCCTCCTCAGGCGAATCGTTCCTGGAACACCCTTATGTGTGAAGTCGGGTGCCTGCGGATTCCCCGGCTGCGCGTGCGAAAACTACGTTCGTCACTGGAGGTGACCGAACGATGACAGCGTGTGCGATCGAGCCTTCGGTGGGACACGAGGACGACGAGGCCGCGCCGGCAGGATGCACATTCACCGCGGACGGCGCCTACGCCGCACGCCTCGCGTCGGCCGGCGACTCCTGGTTCCCCGAGCGCTGGACCCTGGACGGCCCCGAGCCGTACGCGGTACCCCTGCCCCGCAACCAGCCGGAGGAACCCGGCACCGAGGTGCAGCCGATGGGTGACGGGCGGGTCCTCATCCACCGTCTGGTGGCCGGGCGGCACGCCTTCTCGCTGCTGTACCCGACCGGGCCCGGCACCGGCGAGGTGCCCCTGGGCGTGGTGGAGTGCCCGGACGACACGGCCCGGCTGCGGCTGCTGCCGCCCGCCCCCGGCGGCGAGCGGGCGTACGCCCTGTCCGTCGGCCCGCGCGCGACGACGGTGTGGCTGGTGGCGGGCGGTGCCTTCGGGCCCGAGCGGCTGGCCGAAGTGCCCGGCCGCTGCTCGGGAGGGGTCTGGCTGGACGGTACGGGGCGGCTGCTGGCCCTGGACCGGGAGACCGGCGGGCGCACCAAGGCCGTCGTGGTGGACCTGGAGCGCGGCGGAGAGGTGTCGCCCCTGCTGCAGATCGCCGCCGACAGCGACGACCGGCTGCTGCTCGCCGACCACGACAGCGGGCTGCTGCTGATCCGCTCGGACGCGCCCTCGCCGGGGCGGAATCGGCTGGGCTGGGGTGTCCTGGGCAGCACCCTGCCGGTGCGCTTCCCGGAGTGCCTGCGGCTGCCGGACTGCACCGTCACGCCGTTCGCGATCCAGCCGGGGCAGATGCTGACGCCGGAGACCTGTGCGGTGGCGCTGCGCGTCGACGGGCCGCGCGGCAGTTGGGTCGGCGTGTGGCGGCCGGCCGAGCGCCGCGTGCACCACCTCCCGGCGCCCGAGGGGTGGCTGGTGGGCGCCGGCCTGTGGACGCCGGACGGGGTGCTGCGGCTGCCGTACGCGACGGAGGCCGTGCCGTGCGGCGTGGCACAGGTGAGCCCGCCCGCGGCCGTACCGCCCGAGCCCGGCGCGTCCCCGGTGACAGGCCATCCCCCGGAACCGGCGCCCCCGGCCGCGGAAACCTCTGAGACGCCTCCGCAGCCGGCACAGCCCGCACCACCCGAACAACCCTCACGACCCACTCCACCAGCCGATCCCGCTCCGCCCCCGGCCCCCGCCGCCCCCCGCCCGGTCCCGCTGCAAGAGGCGCCGTTGGGACGGCTTGTAACGAACTAGTGCCGGTTGGCGTGGCCGCCTGGATCCGGGGTGCGGGGGGCCGGTTAAACTCGCCCGGCTGTTTGAAAGATCATGTTGACGGGGTGAATTCCATCCGATGAGCGACGCCAGCACCAACCAGCTGCACACTGCCGACGTCCAGGAGACCGCCGCCGGCCACGGCCGGCACCGCGGCGAGATCTCCACGCAGGTCGGCGAGACGGCTCCGCGCGGCCGCCACCGCAAGCCGGTGGCGGAGACCGAGCGGACCGAACGCACCGAGACCGCGGCCTGACGGAACGTCAGTGTCCGGATGAGCGAACGGCCCCACCCTCTCTGTGACGGGTGGGGCCGTTTCCGTTCTCAGCCGCGTTTCAGCCCCAGTACCTCCGCCGCCGCGAACGTCTCCCCCGCCGGCCGGTCCGCGTAGTACGGCCCGAGGACGGCCTCCAGTTCCTCGTACGTGAAGGTGTCCTGCTTGCTGTCGAACCGGGCGGCGACCCGCGGCCGTTCGACGACGGCCACCATGCCGCCGTGCACCACGAGGAGCTGTCCGTTCACGTGCCCCGCGGCGGGTGAGGCCAGATAGCCGACCAGCGGGGCGACGTGCTCGGGGGCGAGCGGGTCGAGGCCGCTGCCGGGGGGCTGTTCGACGCCCGCGAAGACGTCCTCGGTCATCCGGGTGCGGGCGCGCGGGCAGATCGCGTTGGCCGTGACGCCGTACTTGCCGAGGGCGAGGGCCGTGGAGGTGGTCAGGCCGACGATCCCGCCCTTGGCGGCGGCGTAGTTGGGCTGCCCGGCGGAACCGGCGAGGAACGCCTCGGAGGAGGTGTTCACGATCCGCCCGTACACCGGCTCCCCGGCCCGCTTGGACCGTTCCCGCCAGTGGGCGGCGGCGAACCGGGTGGTGTTGAAGTGCCCCTTGAGGTGCACGCGGAGGACGGCGTCCCACTCCTCCTCGGCCATCGAGAACACCATGCGGTCGCGCAGGATGCCCGCGTTGTTGACGAGGATGTCGAGCTTGCCGAACGCGGCGACGGCCGACTCGACGAGCCCGCGGGCCTGCTCGAAGTCGGAGACGTCGCCGGTGTGCGCGAGTGCGGTCCCGCCGGCCGCCCGTATCTCGGCGACGACCTCCTCGGCGGGCCCGGCCGATGCCTCGCCGGTGCCGTCGCGGCCGGGCCGCCCGTAGTCGTTGACGACGACGGCGGCGCCGAGCCGGGCAAGTTCCAGCGCCTCGGCCCGGCCGAGCCCGCGGCCCGCGCCCGTGACGATCGCGGACAGTCCCTTCAACGGCAGCGGCAGGGGCAGCGGCATGGCTGTGTCCTCCTCACATCTCGATGCACGTGCGCAGGGCGGTCCCGGTCCGCATCTGGTCCAGGGCCTCGTTGATGTCGGCGAAGGGGACCCGGTGGGTGATCAGGCCCGCCAGGTCGACGCGGCCCGCGCGCCACAGGGCGATGGTGCGTTCGTAGGAGCGCAGGATGTCCCCGCCGCCGTACATGGACGGCAGGATGCGCTTCTCGTCGAAGAACAGCTCGAACATGTTCAGCTGGAGGACGTCGTCCATGGCGCCCGCGCCGACCACGACGAGGGTGCCGCCGCGCCGGGTGTTCTCGTAGGCGGCGCGCGCCGTGGCGGACTTGCCGACGACCTCGAAGACGTAGTCGAAGCCCTCGCCGCCGGTGATCTGCTGCTTGGCGTCGGGCAACTCGTCGGGCGAGACGGCCTTCGTGGCGCCGAACCGCAGGGCTGCCTCGCGCCGCGTTTGGACCGGGTCGACGGCGACGATCTCGGCGGCCCCGCGCAGCCGGGCCCCCTGGATCACGGAGATGCCGACCCCGCCGCACCCGATGACCGCCACCGACGAACCGGCCTCCACGTCGGCCGTGTTGAGCGCGGCGCCCAGTCCGGTCGTCACGCCGCAGCCGATGAGGGCGGCGATGTCGAAGGGCACGTCGTCGGGTATCGGGACCGCGCACCCGGCGTCGACGACGACCTCCTCGGTGAAGGTGCCCGTGCCGGCCATGCCGAAGACGTCCCCGGCGGGCCGCCTGAAGTTGGGGGTGCCCGCGTTCATGAACCCGGCCAGGCACAGCTCGGTCTGTCCGCGCTTGCAGGCGGGGCAGGCGCCGCAGGCCGGCAGCCAGCACACGACGACCCGGTCACCGGCCGCCAAGTGGCCGACCCCTTCGCCGACTTCGAGGATCTCGCCCGCCCCTTCGTGCCCGGGCACGAACGGCCCGGGCTGCGGCAGCACGCCGCTCATCGCGGACAGGTCCGAGTGGCACAGCCCCGCGGCGCGCACCCGGATCCGCACCTTGCCGGGGCCGAACCCCACCGCCTCGACGTCGTCGAGGACCTCCAGCTTGTCCTGGCCGATCTCGTGCAGTACGGCTGCGCGCATGGTGCGGCTCCCCTCGTACGGCGTGTGGGACTCAGGTGTGTGCGACGACGGTGTCGGCGAGGACGGGCGCGTCGTCCCTCTCGACGGCACTGACGGCGACCCGGACCTCGCCGTCCAGGCGCCACATGCGGATGCGCAGCGTCTCGCCCGGATACACGACGCCGGCGAACCGGGTGGCGTACGAGCGGACCCGGGTCACGTCCCCGTCGAGCAGCGTGGCCACGACCGCCTTGAGCGTCATGCCGTAGGTGCACAGCCCGTGCAGGATGGGCCGGTCGAATCCGGCGCGCTTGGCGAACTCGGGGTCGGCGTGCAGCGGGTTCCAGTCCCCGGACAGCCGGTACAGCAGGGCCTGGTCCTCGCGGACGTGCCGTTCGACGACCCGGTCCGGCTCGCCCGCGGGCGGATCGAGCCGGGTGGACGGACCCCGGTCGCCGCCCCAGCCGCCCTCTCCCCGGACGTAGATCTGCGCGTCGTTGGTCCACAACGGGCCGTCGTCGTCGCCGACTTCGGTGCGCATGACGAGGACGGCCGCCTTGCCCTTGTCGTACACGGCGGCGATCCGGCCGGTGGCGGTCGCGCGGCCCCGGGCCGGGATGGGGCGGTGGACCTGGAGGCTCTGCCCGCCGTGGAGGACGCGGGCGAGGTCGACGTCGACACCGGGCATGGACAGGCCGCTGATCACGCCGGGGGATCCGGCACCGGCGACGGTGGCGAAGCTCGGCAGGACGTGCAGCCGGGACTCCAGGGTGTAGCGCAGCTCGTCGGGGTCGGTGGCGGGGAGGCCCGCGCCGATGCCGAGGTGGTAGAGCTGCACGTCCTTGTGGTCCCAGGAGAGCTCGCCGGTCCGGGGTTCGGCGGCGAGCGCCTTGGCTGCGTCGATGGGCATGGGGCTCCTGATCGCCGTGGGAAGGCCACCGTGGGAAAGACCACCGTGGCAAAAGACCTCGGCACGGCCGTCCGCACCGTCGGCCGCGCCGAGGCCGTCTGCGGCCGAACTGGAACGCGTTCCAGTCCTGCGCCCTCTGTATAGCCCAGGCCCCCGCACTTGTGAAGCCTCCTGACACTGTGTCAGATCGCCGCTCCGGGTGGGACGCGGCCCATGACATTTGTCCTGCCGAAGTCCGTACAACCGCATCTGCCGCCCGGCCCCGGCGGATCCGTAGCGTTCTGCCCTGACACGCAGACCACTGTCGTACCGCCGCGGCGCGGCGGACGTCTGATCGGTGGCGGGGACATGTCCTGGACACAGAAGGTCAGGTGCCATGTGCGGGCGGTCCCGGGGGGCCGCCCGGAGAGGGGGCGAGTTTCCCGAGCACCCCGGTCCGCCGCCCAGCGGGTTCACCCTGCTGCCGTGGCTGCTGCTGGGGATGGGCGCCTTCTCCAACCTCTTCCAGGACCGGACGCCGAACCCGTGGATCGGCGCGCTGGGGCTGCTCACCTTCAACTCGCTCTACATCTACGTGGCGTTCCGCGCGTTCCGCAGGGAGACGCGCGAGGCCCGCTCCACGCAGGTGGCCCTCGCCCTGCTGGCGGCCGTGACCTGCTCGCTCGCCGCCGGCTACGGCGGCACCTGGCTGCTGCTCTTCCCCCTGCTCGGCCTCGCGACGGGCGCGGCCCTGCGCATGTCACACCTGCGGTCCGCCGGTACGGCGGTGGCGGTGCTGGCAGGTGCGGTGTCCTGGTTCCACGACGGCTGGGGCGGCCTCCACACCGCGTACGCCACGTGGATCTCGACGATGGTGACGGCGGCGATCATGCGGCGAGGCGGCGGGCCGGGAACCGGCGGCCGGCCCGCAACCCGGCCCGGAGGCCGGTTGACCGCCGCCCCGGCGACCAGGGGGCGGGACGCGCAACGGCCCGCGGGGACGTGTACGTTGGCCGGTGGTCCGCGCGCGCCACACGTACACGTACCGCCCATAGACCCGTACGCGTCGACGGCGCCGGCAACGGCTAGGGAAAATGGAGCACATGGCACGCGTCGCCGTCATCACCGCGCCGAACATCGGGTACCGCAACACCGGCATGCTGACCGTCGACTTGGCGTTCGAGTCCCTGCGGCGGCGGATGGCCCCCGAGACCGACGCCACCTGGTACACCCTGCACACGCCGGAGACCGTGCCGCTGCGCGAGTGCGCGCGAGGCACAGAGCTGCCGTTCCGCTTCCACCCCCTCGCCGAGCACCTCGACTCGCTCCGGGATCACGACGCGGTCGTCTTCTGGGGCGACTTCCTCCACACCCGGCACTACCTGGAGCAGGACGCGACGAACCGCCTGCTCGACTTCGGTTTCGCCGAGGACCGGGCGGCCGCCCGCAACCTGCTCAACCGCACCCTGCTGTTCGCGGACCAGCCGGACGACCTCCTCGCGCGCACCCTCAGCTACGGCGGGACGATCCTGCACAACTCCCAGTCCGACTACGAGGACAAGGAGTACGGCCCCCTGTTCTCACGCCTGGTGACGCGAAGCCGCCGCGTCTGGGTGCGGGACCCGCTCTCGGCGGCGAAGATCGCGCATCTGCGCGGGGACCGTACGACCGACCACTTCGGTTCGGACGCGGCGCTGCTGTCCCGCCCGGGCGACCTCGACCACCTCGCGACGACGGAATGGTCCCGGGCGGTCCCGGACGGCGGTGCGATCGGTGTGTTCCTCGGTGCGCGGACGCCGATCCCCGAGTGGCTGCCCGCCTTCTGCCAGGACCTGTCCGAGCGTCTGGGCGCCCCGCTGGAATGGCTGCCCTGGTTCGACCGGGACGTCCCCGCTCCGGTCGGTCACATCGCGCAGCGCCCGGGGCGGCACACCATCGGCGACCTGGTGCGGGTCCTGCCCCGCTACCGCCTGGTCATCACGGACACCTACCACCTGGCCGTCAACGCCTGGGGCGCCGGCACGCCCGCGGTGTGCGTGGGCGCGCCCGAGCCGACCCCCAAGACCCACGACGACTACCTGACGCTGAGCGATGTGAAGAAGCACGTCTTCCACATGGCCTACGACGCGACGGACTTCTACCTGTCCACCCAGGAAGGACACCGGCACAGCAGCGGCCGGCTCGACCGGCTGGTCCCGCTCCTCGAGGGCGGCGGCGCCGCCGCCGTGGCGGCGCGCATCCGTGCTCACGCCGACCACTCGGCGACGGCGTTCACCGAGACGCTGGCCTCGGTGCTCGACGCGCCCCGCCCTCCCCTCGGCCCGTGACCGACAGCCCCCTCCGCGTGCTGCTCGCGGAGGACCAGGGCATGCTGCGCGGTGCCCTCGCGCTGCTGCTCGGCATGGAGGACGACATCGAGGTCGTCGCCCAGGTGGGGGCCGGTGACGCGATCCTGGACACGGCGCTCGCCCACCGCCCCGACGTCGCGCTCCTCGACATCGAACTCCCGGGAAAGAGCGGCTGGACGCGGCCGCCGAACTGCGCGCACGGGTGCCCGACTGCCGGGTGCTGATCCTCACCACGTTCGGCCGTCCCGGCTGTCTGCGCCGCGCCCTGGAAACCGGGGCCACCGGTTTCCTCGTGAAGGACGGCCCCGTGGAGGAACTCGCCGCCGCGATCCGCCGCGTCCTGGCCGGCGAGACGGTCGTCGACCCGGCCCTCGCCACGGCCGCGCTCAGCGCCGGCCCCAACCCCCTCACCGCACGCGAGAGCGACGCCCTCTAGGTGTATTGATCACGAGCGTTGTTGACAGTTGCCGGGCGCAGGCCCTCGTACTGGTTGTACGCGGGTGGCCGCCCGGTGCGGCGAGTGGGGACACCTCCCACACCCTTAAGACAATGGGGGAGCGTGCATGGCGTCGCGGGGCAGGCGGGAATTTGACGACAGGGCCCAGGCCTCCGCGGACGGCGCGACGGTCACGGACATCGCCGCCCGACTCCACCTCTCGCAGTCCGCCGTCCGCAACTACCTCTCCTCCGCCATCGGCAAGACGGGCACCCGCAACCGCACGGAGGCCCTGCGCGAGGCCGCCGCCAGGGCTGGCTGTGAGAGCTCAGCCGGACCGACGCCACGCTCCGGTTCGCCGGTCCTACCGCTCGTCCGCCGTCCGAGGCAGCCAGCCCCACATGAGCAGCACGCCCGCCGCCAGCACCCCGGCCCCCACCCGGAACGCCAGCGCATACCCCTCCGTCAGCGCCGCCGGTGTCCCGCTGCCCGCCGATCGGGTCGCCGCCAGTGTCGACAGGACCGCAAGGCCCAGTGAACCGCCCATCGTGCGGGAGGTGTTGACGAGGCCGGACACCAGTCCGGCCTCCTCGGGCGGCGCGCCGGACGTGGCCACGGAGGCCAGCGGGGTCGCCGCCAGTCCCGCGCCGAGCATCATCAGGACTCCGGGGATCAGGATCGTCGTCGCGTACGCGCCCTCGGGGGTCATCGTCGACTGCCAGGCGAAGCCGGCCACGGCGACCAGCGTGCCCAGCGCCGCCACGTTCCGCGGGCCCATCCTCCGCATGAGCCGGGGCGCGAGCTTGGAGGCGAAGATGACGGCCAGCGAGCTCGGGACCAGGGCGAGTCCGGCCTCCAGCGGGGTGTAGCCCAGGACGTTCTGCGCGTACAGGGTCATGAAGAACCACATGCAGAACATCGCGGACCCGCACAGGAACATCGCCACGTTCGCCGACGACACCGACCGCAGCCGCAGCAGCCCGAGCGGCATCAGCGGGCTCCGCGTCCGGGCCTCGACGGTGAGGAACAGCCCGATCAGCGCGAGCCCGGCGAGCAGCGGCAGCAGCGTGGCCTCCGCCGTCCAGCCCGCCGCCTCCGTCTGGGAGATGCCGTAGGCGAGCGTGCCGAGCCCGCCCGTGATGAGCAGCGCGCCCGGCAGGTCGAGCCGCCGCCCGTCCCCGGCCCTGCCCTCGGTGAGGAACCAGGCGGCCCCGCACAGCACGACCGCGCCCACGGGCACGTTGATCAGCAGCACCCACCGCCACGACAGCGTCTCCACCAGCAGCCCGCCGACCAGGCCGCCCGCCGCGCCGCCGCCGGCGCCGACCGCCGTCCAGGTCCCGATGGCCCGGGCCCGGGCGGCGCCCTCCGGCACCGAGGCGGTGAGGATCGTCAGCGTCGAGGGCGCCAGCACCGCCGCCCCGAGCCCCTGCGCGGCCCGCGCCACCAGCAGCTGCCAGTCGTCCTGCGCCAGTCCGCCCGCCAGCGAGGCCAGGGTGAACAGGCCGAGCCCGACGAGGAACATCCGCTTGCGGCCGTAGAGGTCTCCGGCCCGCCCGCCGAGCAGCATGAACCCGGCGAAGGCGATGGCGTAGGCGTTCACCACCCACTGCAGGCCCTGCTCGCTCAGTCCGAGCCCGGTCCGCATGGACGGCAGCGCCACGTTGACGACGGACACGTCCAGCACGACGAGGAACTGCCCGGCGCAGGTGAGCGCGATCACCAGCCAGGTGGGAGGCGCGGTACGGCGTGGCGTACGGGTCATTTCGGCGGCTTCGAGCATGGGTGTCATGCTCTCAACCACTCCAGGCTCCTTGCATCGGGATTTCGACCTAGGGCCACGGCATCCCAGGAGCCCATCCCAAGAGAAGGTCAAGATTTCGTTAGAGTGCCGAAGCAACGGAATAGTTGCCTACGCATACGAGGTTCACATCCCACGTAATCACGTGACACCCGAACCCCCCGGCCTGGAGGCCACCCTCAATGACGCAGACGACGACAGTCCGTCCCGCCGGCAGAGCGCGCGGGCCCGTGGTCCCGGTGCTCGCCTTCGCGGGCATCGTTGTCGCGGTGATGCAGACCCTGCTCGTCCCGGTCATCAAGGATCTGCCGCAACTGCTGGACACCGCCCCCAGCGACGCCACCTGGGTCCTGACCTCGACCCTCCTCTCGGGCGCGGTGGCCACCCCGATCATGGGCCGCCTCGGCGACCTCTACGGCAAGCGGCGCATGCTGATCACGAGTCTGGCGGTCATGGTCGTCGGCGCCCTGGTCAGCGCGTTCACCAGCGACCTGCTGCTCATGATCGCCGGCCGTACGCTCCAGGGCTTCGCGATGGGCGCCATCCCGCTCGGCATCGGCCTGATGCGCGACATGCTGCCCCGGGAGAAGCTCGGCTCGGCGATGGCCCTGATGAGCTCCTCCATAGGCGTCGGCGGCGGCCTCGCCCTGCCCGCCGCCGCCCTGGTCGCGCAGCACAGCGACTGGCACGCCCTGTTCTACGGCGCCGCCGGCCTCGGCGTCCTCGCCATCGCCCTCACCCTGCTCGTCGTGCCCGAGTCGCCGATGCGCGCCGAGGGCACCTTCGACCTGCCGGGCGCGATCGGCCTCTCCGCCGGCCTCGTGCTCTTCCTGCTGCCGATCACCAAGGGCAGCGACTGGGGCTGGACCTCCGGCACCACGCTCGGCCTGTTCGCCGCCGCCGCGGTCGTCCTGCTCCTGTGGGGCGTGATGGAACTGCGCGTCAAGGCCCCGCTGGTCGACCTGCGCACCACGGCCCGTCCGGCCGTCCTCTTCACCAACCTCGCCTCGATCATGGTCGGCGTCTCCTTCTACGTCGTCTCCCTGGTCCTCCCCCAGCTGCTCCAGCTGCCGAAGTCCACCGGCTACGGCCTCGGCCAGTCGATGGTCGTCGCGGGCCTGCTCGTCGCGCCGCTCGGCCTGACGATGATGCTCACCGCGCCCGTCTACGCCCGGCTGTCCGCGAAGTTCGGCCCCAAGGTCACCCTGATCCTCGGCCTGCTGATCATCGCGATCGGCTACGGCGCGGGCCTCGGACTGATGAGCGCCGCCTGGCAGAGCCTGGTCATCTCGGTCCTGCTGGGCGCGGGCATCGGCCTGGCCTACTCCTCGCTGCCCGCGCTGATCGTGGGCGCGGTCCCGGCCTCGGAGACGGGCGCCGCGAACGGTCTCAACACCCTGATGCGCTCCATCGGCACGTCCGTGTCGAGCGCCGTCATCGGCATGGTGCTGGCGAACACCGCGCACAACGTCGGCGGCGTCGAGATCCCGACCATGCACGGCTTCCGGCTCTCCTTCCTGATCGCGACCGGCGCGGTCGCCGTGGGCCTGCTCCTGGCCCTCTTCCTGCCGGGCCGCCGCCCGTCGGACAAGCCGCAGCTGCGCGCCAGCAGCGAGGAGGACGCCAACCTGGAGCGCGCCGAAGCGGTGCTGCGCGGCTTCCGCGGCCGCGTCCTGGCCGCTGACGGCACCCCGGTCGCCCGCGCCAAGGTCACGCTGATCGACCGCCGGGGCCGCCAGGCGGGCTCGACGCTCTCCGCCGAGGACGGCGCCTACGCCCTCACCGTCCCGGCCGGCGGCTCCTACGTCGTCGCCGCCCGCGCCACGGGCCACGCCCCGCTCGCCTCGTCGGCGACCCACACGGGCGACGAGCGGCCGGTCGACCTGGACCTGTCGCTGCCGGGCGAGACGGTCTCCGTCTGACCCCGCCGCCCACCCGGACCCCCTGTCACCCCCCGGCAGGGGGTCCGGCAGCATGGGCGCCCGGACCGTCGTACGACCGAGAGGAACCCCATGCCCACGGCCCCCGAGCCCGAGATCCTGGCCGCCTTCGAGGCGGCGAAGGGCTTCATGCCCGTGGGTGAGGGTCTGGCCCTGTACGCGGCGGCGGTGGAGGCCGGCCGGCTCGGTCTGCCGCTGCTGGAGGTCGGTACGTACTGCGGCCGCTCCACGGTCCTGCTCGCCGACGCGGCCCGCGAGGCCGGCGTCACCGCGCTCACCGTCGACCACCACCGGGGCAGCGAGGAGCAGCAGCCGGGCTGGGAATACCACGACCCGGAGACGGTCGACCCCGAGCTCGGCCTGATGGACACGCTGCCCACGTTCCGCCGCACCCTGCACAAGGCGGGCCTGGAGGAGCACGTGGTCGCCCTGGTCGGCCGCTCCCCGCAGATCGCGGCGATCTGGCAGACCCCTGTCGGATTCGTCTTCATCGACGGCGGCCACACCGACGAGCACGCCACCGCCGACTACGAGGGCTGGGCCCCGCACGTGGCCGAGGGCGGCCTGCTCGTCATCCACGACGTCTTCCCCGAGCCGGAGGACGAGTTCACCGGCCAGGCCCCGTACCGCGTCTACCTCCGGGCCCTCGCCTCCGGCGCGTTCACCGAGATCTCGGCGACGAACTCCCTGCGCGTCCTGCGGCGCACCGGCCCCGGCATCTAGGGCCTGTCATGAACGGCTGGGCGGGTGAACTGCGGCCCCTCCACCCCTTCCCGGTCGGCCCACGGGCGGCGTGGCGTGTCGGTGGGCGACCGCCGCTGCCCAAGGATCCGGGCGCGTGGCACACACCTTCGCAGAGCTCGTGGAGAAGCAGCGCGCGGCGGACGAGGCGTACGCCCGCGTGCGGCAACTGCAGGACGCGTACGGCCCGCCCACCCAGACCAAGTGGAGCGCCCAGCAGACCACCACCTGGGAGACCGCCTGGCGCGCCTGGCGCGACCTCGCCCGCGACGTCCAGGCGGCGGTGACCGCGTACGCGAAGCAGGAGGACACCCCGCGCCAGGAGATCGAGGCACGGGCGAAGGAGGCGGTACGGCACGGGGAGCCCCGCGGGAACGAGGAGTAGCCGCCACCCGGCCGGCCGTCCTCGACCCGCTGCCGCCCCGCGGCGGCCGCTAGGGTGGCACACGTGTCGTACGTAGGCCCGGACTTCGAACCTCCCCAGCCCCGCCGCCCCCGCCGCGGCCCCCTGACCGTCGCGCTCGCCGCGCTGGTGCCCGGGGCACTGCTCGGCTGGCTCGTGTACGAGACGGTGGGCGGCTCGGGGGACGACGGCGGCTCGGGCCGGGCGACCGTGCGGTCCTCCCCGCCCCCCGCGTCCTCCGCGTCGGGCACACCGACCGACGACACCAAGAATCCGAGCGCCTCGCCGTCGCGGAAACCGACGGCGTCCTCGACCTCCGCGCCCGCCCCGGCCTCCGGCCCGCTCAAGGGAAAGGTCGTCGTCATCGACCCCGGGCACAACCCGGAGAACTTCCAGCACGCCTCCGAGATCAACCGCAAGGTGAACATCGGGACGAACTGGAAGGAGTGCGACACCACGGGCACCTCCACCAACGACGGTTACACCGAGGCGAAGTTCACTCTGGACGTGGCGCACCGGATGCGCGCGCTCCTCGAAGAGCAGGGCGCCACGGTGAAGCTGACCCAGGACGGCGACCGGCCGTACGGCCCGTGCGTGGACGAGCGGGCCCGGATCGGCAACGAGGCGAAGGCCGACGCCGTGGTCTCGGTCCACGCGGACGGCTCGGGCGCCGGCAACCGCGGCTTCCACGTCATCCTGCCCGGCGCGGTCCACGCGGGCGCCGCCGACACCCGCGCGATCGTCGCCCCCTCCCGCGACCTCGGCGAGCGCGTCGCGGGCCGCTTCGTCGCCGTCACCGGCAGCGCGCCGTCCAACTACATCGGCGACGGCACGGGACTCGTCACGCGTAGGGACCTGGGCGGTCTCAATCTGTCAACGGTTCCCAAGGTGTTCATCGAGTGCGGCAACATGCGCGATAGCAAGGACGCGGCGCTGCTGACCAGTGGCGCGTGGCGGCAGAAGGCGGCGCAAGGGATCTCTGAGGGAATCGTGAGTTTCCTGCACGGGTAGCTCTCGGCGGGCCGTTCCGGTCGGACACCCTGGTCGGGCGGACGATAGGGTCCGTTCGTACGATGAGGGGTCACCCCCGCGCTTCACACCGGGGCCTGACGGCGACATGGTGGCAGCGACGCCTCTACCGACGATGAGACGACCTACGAAGGACCTGAAGTGAATATCCGCTCCCTCACTCGAGGCGACGGCGTGGTGATCGGAGCAGCGGTGTTGCTGTTCATCGCGTCGTTTCTCGACCTCTACTCGCTCGATGGTGTCCCTGACAGCGCCGACCTCCCCAGTCTGTGGGCAAGCGGGCCGGTCGTTCTCAGTGTCGTTCTCGCGGGGATCATCGGCGCCGCGCTCGTCATCGTCACCCGCAGTCTGCCGCAGGTCCCGAAGATCGCGGGCCTCGACCTGGCCCAGCTCGGCGTCGCCCTCACGGTGTTCGCCGCGTGGAGCGCACTGGGCAACGTCTTCGACCCGGCCGGCGGAGGCGACAACTTCGAGGGCAGCACCTCCGACGGTCCCAGCGCCGGCCTCGGCCTGACCCTCGCCCTCGTCGCCACGCTGCTCCTGGCCGCCGCCGCGATCGCCACCCCCCTCGTCCCGGCCCTCAAGGGCGCCCTCATCCCCGCCCCGCGCCCGGCCGCTCCGCAGCCCTACGGCGCCCAGCCCCCCGGCGGTTACGGCTACCCGGGCGCCCAGCAGCCGGGTGGCTACGGGCACCCGCAGCCGGGACAGCCCGGGCCCGGGCAGCCGGGGCAGCCCTACGCCGGGCAGCCTCAGCCCCAGCAGGCCCAGGCGCCGCAGCCCCCGGCCGGGGACTTCTCGCCGTTCTGGTTCGCGGTGCCGGTGCCTCGGCCGCTGTTCGCCGAGGACGGTTCGCCGACGCCGATCGCCGAACTCGCCCCGGGTACCTGGTACCTGGCGGTCGAGCAGCGCGGCGCGGCCCTGGTCGCCCAGACGCAGGACGGCCGCCGCGGTGTCCTGCAGGACACGTCGGGCATCCAGCGCGGCTGAGCCCTGAACGACGTACGGCCCCTCGCCCTTCCGGGTGGGGGGCCGTTGTCGTACAGTCGTCGCCCACGTAGCTGACAAGCCGTCAGGAGGCAGGTGTGCGGCTCGGTCTCGCCCTCGGTTACTGGGGTCGCGGCCCCTCCCCCGGCCATGTGCCGCTTGCGCAGGAGGCCGAGCGGCTGGGCTACGACTCGGTGTGGACGGCCGAGTCGTGGGGCTCGGACGCGTTCACCCCGCTGGCCTGGATCGCCGCCCACACCTCCACCATCAAGGTGGGCACGGCGGTCGCCCAGATGGCGGCCCGCCCGCCGACCACCACCGCCATGCACGCCCTCACCCTCGACCATCTCTCCGGCGGGCGCATGATGCTGGGCCTGGGCCTTTCCGGCCCGCAGGTCGTGGAGGGCTGGTACGGCCGCCCGTTCCCGAAGTCGCCGCTGACCGCCACCCGCGAGTACGTCGACGTCGTACGGCAGGTGCTGCGGCGCGAGGCGCCGGTCGAACTGGCCGGCCGTTTCCACGCCCATCCCTACCGGGGTCCCGACGCCACGGGCCTCGGCAAGCCCCTCAAGCCGATCACCCACCCCCTCCGCCCGCACCTGCCGGTCCTGCTCGGCGCGGAAGGACCGAAGAACGTCGCCCAGACGACCCGGATCGCCGACGGCTGGCTGCCGCTGTACTGGTCGCCGACGCGGCCGGAGGTGTACGGCCCCGCGCTGCGCGACCTTCCCGACGGCTTCCTCGTCGCCCCCCTGACCCAGGTCCGGCTCTGCGACGACGTCGCCGAGGGCCTGTTGCCCGTCAAGGCCATGCTCGGCTTCTACATCGGCGGCATGGGACACGCGGCCCGCAACTTCCACGCCGACCTCATGGCCCGCATGGGGTACGAGGAGGAGGCCCGCCGGATCCAGGAGTTGTTCCTGTCCGGCCGCCGGGAGGAGGCCGTCCTGGCCGTGCCGGACGCCTTCGCCGACGAGATCTCGCTGGTCGGTCCGCGCCAACGCATCGCCGAACGGCTGGAGTTGTGGCGCAAGGGCCCGGTGACGGACCTGCTGGCGCTGGCGCCGGACCGGGAGACGCTGCGCGTGCTCGCGGAGTTGAACGCCTGAGCGAATTTCCGCACGTACGGGTTTCATCCAGACTTCAAGGGCAACCCGGAGGGCATGTCCCCTCGATATCGCAACGGTGCGAATCAGGCCGGCACGGTCATCGCCGTCGTCGCCGACATCATGGCCCTCATCCTGGGCCTGTGGATTCTGATGTACCTGCTGGACGCCAACCGGGCGAACGACTTCGTCCAGTTCGTCCATGACGCGGCCCGCTGGCTGGCGGGTTGGTCCCACGACCTCTTCACGTTCGACGAGGCCTGGGCCCGAGTGGTCGCCGGCTATGGCCTGGCAGCGGTGGTCTACCTGTTCGTGGGCCACGCCATCGCCAATCGAGTACACCGGCATTGATGCCCTAGGGGCGCGGGGAGCTGCGCGACAAGCCACGAACAACCCGCGCCCGCCACACAGCGCCAACCCCCGAGCTCTCAGGCGCAACACTCCGAGTCCAGCCCCACAGGCAGACCCTCACCGCTGAAGACCCGGCACGTGGCCTCATGGCCACCCAAGGCCGCCACGGCCAGCAACAGCGACCCCGCGGTCCACGTCGTCAACTCCCGCGGCCAGATCGCGTCGTCCTCGAAGACGTACCCCGTCCAGTACAGCCCGCTCTCCGGATCGCGCAGATGCTGAATCGACTGCAGCACTTCCAGCGCCCGGTCCGACTCCCCCATCGCCCAGAGCGCCAGGGCGAGTTCCGCGGACTCACCCCCCGTCACCCACGGGTTGGGCACGACGCACCGCACACCCAGCCCCGGGACGACGAACCGGTCCCAGTCCTCCTCGATGCGGGCCTTGGCCTCCACACCGGTCAGGGCACCGCCGAGCACGGGGTAGTACCAGTCCATCGAGTAACGGTTCTTGTCGAGGAACCGCTCCGGATGCCGGCGTATCGCGTGCCGCAGCGCGCCTGCCGCCAACTCCCAGTCCAGCTGGGCCTCTTCCCGCTGCTCGGCGATCGCCAGCGCGCAGCGCAGCGCGTGGTGGATGGAGGAGCTGCCCGTCAGCAGGGCGTCGGCCGTGTCCGTGCCGTCGTCGTCGCGCCGCCAGCCGATCTGCCCGCCCGGCTGCTGGAGCCGCAGCACGAACTCCACCGCCGCGTACACCACCGGCCACATCCGGTCCAGGAACGCGTCGTCGCCGGTGGAGAGGTGGTGGTGCCAGACGCCGACGGCTATGTAGGCGACGAAGTTGGTCTCCCGGCCCCGGTCGGTGACGTCGGCGAAGTCCCCGTCCGCGTAGGCCGCGTACCAGGAGCCGTCCTCGTTCTGGTGCCGGGCCAGCCACAGGTAGGCCCGTTCGGCCGCCTCGTGTTCACCGGCCGCGTCGAGGGCCATCGCGGCCTCGACGTGGTCCCACGGGTCGAGGTGGTGGCCCCGGAACCAGGGGATCGCGCCGTCCTCGCGCTGTACGGCCAGGATGCCGGCGACGGTCGCGGCGGCCTGCCGGGCGGTGAGGACCCCGGGCAGGACCAGGTGTTCCGTCCGGGGAGTGGTCACTGGGCGTCCGCCCCGGTGCCGGAAAGGCTGGGCAGGTGCGGCTTGGTCGCGTACGCCACGAAGCTCTTGCCGATCAGCGGGTTCAGCGCCTGCTCGGCGACCCGGGTGGCCAGCGGTTTCTTCATGATGTCCCAGACCAGCAGCTTGTGGTACGCCCGCACGGGCAGCGCCTTGTCGTTGTCGACGCCGAACGCGCACTTCAGCCACCAGTACGGGGAGTGCAGGGCGTGTGCGTGGTGGGTGCCGTACGGCTCCAGGCCGGCCTCGCGGATCTTCTCCAGCAGTTCGTCCGCCTTGTAGATGCGGATGTGGCCGCCCTCGACCTCGTGGTAGGCGTCGGACAGGGTCCAGCAGACCTTCTCGGGGCCGTAGCGCGGGACGGTGACGGCGATGCGCCCGCCGGGCTTGAGCACGCGCACCATCTCGGCGAGGACGCCCTTGTCGTCCGGGATGTGCTCCATCACCTCGGAGATGATGA
Organism: Streptomyces sp. NPDC006235; assembly: GCF_040613735.1. Taxonomy (NCBI): domain Bacteria; kingdom Bacillati; phylum Actinomycetota; class Actinomycetes; order Kitasatosporales; family Streptomycetaceae; genus Streptomyces; species Streptomyces sp. NPDC006235. The sequence continues at coordinate 58,848 of NZ_JBEXSR010000007.1, read as the reverse complement.
CGACGTCGAAGGACTCGTCGGGGAAGGGCAGGGCGAGGGCGTCGCCCTCCATGGCCGTGGCGGTGGCGCCCTCGGGGGCCTCGCCTGCCTCCTTCATCGCCGCGAACCACTTGGCGACCTCGCGGATCTCCTCGGCGTTCTGGTCCAGCGCCACGACCTGCGCGCCGCGCCGGTAGCACTCGAACGCGTGCCGGCCGGCACCGCAGCCGAGGTCCAGGACTCGGTCGCCCGGGGCGAGCGGGAACCGGGAGAAGTCGACGGTCAGCACGTGGCCCTGCTTTCGGAGTTGACGCCTTCTACATCTGTGGTGGCTGTGGGGACCAGGGGCGCCGAGCGTTCGCCGCCCACGCCTGAGCCGGCGGAGGGCCGGGGCGCGGGGCGGCTCTCGGCGTCACCTCCGGTGCGGGCGATCGCCTCGCGGTAGCGCGCCACCGTGCCTTCCGCCGCCCTGGCCCAGGTGAAGTGCCGCAGGACCCGTTCCCGCCCGGCCGCTCCGAGCCGCGCGCGCAGCTCCGCGTCGCCCAGCAGCCGGACCAGCCCGGCCGCCAGTGCCTGCGAGTCGCCCGGCGGGACCGCGAGGCAGGTCTCCCCGTCCCGGCCGGCGACCTCGGGGATCGCGCCGCCGGTCGTGGCGAGCAGGGGCGTCCCGGTCGCCATGGCCTCGGCGGCCGGCAGGGAGAAGCCCTCGTAGAGCGACGGCACGCACGCGACCTGGGCGGAGCGCACCAGGTCGACGAGTTCGGCGTCGGAGATGCCCTTGACGAACTCGACGGCGCCGTCGAGGCCGTAGCGTTCCATCGCCTGGGCGACGGGCCCCTCGGCCGGGCGCTTTCCGACGACGACGAGGTGGGCGCCGGGGTGCTCGGTGCGCACCTTGGCGAGGGCCTCGACGAGATGGACCAGACCCTTCAGCGGGACGTCCGCGCTGGACGTCGTCACGATCCGCCCGGGCACGACCGGCACCGAGGGGTCCGGCGAGAACAGGTCGGTGTCGGCGCCGATGTGGACGACGTGGATGCGGTCCTGGCGGACGCCGAGGTGGTCGACGATCTCCTGCTGGGACGTGCCGGAGACGGTGAGGACGGACGGCAGCCGCCGCGCGACGCGCTTCTGCATGCGCGTGAAGCCGTACCAGCGGCGCACCGAGAGGCGCCGCTTCCAGCCCTCGGCCGCGTCCAGCTCCAACTGCCGGTCGACGGTGATGGGGTGGTGGATCGTGGTCACCAGGGGCGCGCCCACGTCGCCCAGCAACCCGTATCCGAGGGTCTGGTTGTCGTGGACGACGTCGAACTCGCCGCGGCGGGCGCGCAGATGGCGGCGGGCGCGCAGCGAGAACGTCAGGGGTTCGGGGAAGCCGCCGGTCCACATGGTCGCGACTTCGAGGGCGTCGATCCAGCCGCGGTACTCGTCACGCTTCGGCGTGCGGAAAGGATCCGGCTGGCGGTAGAGGTCGAGGCTGGGCAGCTCGGTGAGGCTCAGCCCGTCGCAGCCCTCGTCGAGCACGGGGTACGGCTGGGCGCCGATGACCTCGACCCGGTGGCCGAGGCGGGCCAGTTCGCGCGAGAGGTGCCGGACGTAGACGCCCTGGCCGCCGCAGAACGGGTTCCCTTTATAGGTGAGGAGCGCGATGTGGAGCGGTCGCAAGCCGTCGGCGGCGGGGTCCTCCGGAGCCCCGGCCTCCCTGGCCTCAGCGGTCACTCTGGGCCCCCTTCTGACTGCTCTGTCCCGCGAGATTACGCCGGGACGCTAATCTAGAACAAGTTTCAGACTTGATCGTTCGGAGGCTCTGAATCTACCGGCAGGTAGGGGCCCTGTGAGCAGTGGATCAGGTGATTCACGCCACGGCCGGCACCGTGCCATGCTGTCTGATCACTCGTCCTCACGGACGGTCACGGAACGGGCCCGACCCATGCCCGCGGAAGCCAAGGTGAGCGCCAAGGTGAACAAGCCGGCCAAGGTGGATGCCAGAGCCGCAGCCCTCGGCTCCCCGCCCCTGACGGAGCGGCAGGAGGCCCGCCGTCGCCGCATCCTGCACGCGAGCGCGCAACTGGCCAGCCGGGGCGGCTTCGACGCCGTGCAGATGCGGGAGGTCGCGGAGTCCTCACAGGTGGCGCTCGGCACGCTGTACCGCTACTTCCCCTCCAAGATCCACCTGCTGGTCGCCACCATGCAGGACCAGCTGGAGCACATGCACGGCACGCTGCGCAAGAAGCCCCCGCAGGGCGAGACGGCGGCCGAGCGGGTCGCGGAGACGCTGATGCGGGCCTTCCGCGCCCTCCAGCGCGAACCGCATCTGGCCGACGCGATGGTCCGGGCCCTCACCTTCGCCGACCGCAGCGTGAGCCCGGAGGTCGACCAGGTCTCGCGGCAGACGACGGCGATCATCCTGGACGCGATGGGGCTGGAACACCCCACTCCGGAGCAGTTGTCGGCGGTCCGGGTCATCGAGCACACCTGGCACTCGGCCCTCATCACCTGGCTGTCGGGCCGCGCCTCCATCGCCCAGGTCAAGATCGACATCGAGACGGTGTGCCGCCTGATCGACCTGACGGCGCCCGACGTACGCGAATGACCCCCGACGCACGGGAATGACCTACGAGACGGGTTCCCTTCGCCGGCATGGTCCGGATCAGGTTCTGGGGGTCGCCTTCCGGTCGCCGGACCTCTCGGTCCTTCGACCTTCCGGCCTCTCAGCCCTACCGTCGCAGTCGGCACCAGCGGAAGCCGAAGCTTCCTGCCAGAGTCGGCCAACTCCGGTCGGACTCCCTCACTCGTCCCGTAGGCCTGATTCCAGGCTAGGACTTCTGGCCGTGAAGAGAAGCCCCTGTGCGGGTTTTTTTACCAAAATATCCAGAGTGACCCATATGCCCCCTTAAGGCCCCCGTCGCCGCGACGAAACACCGAGCCCGGAGGAACATGAGGGAGTCAAAGTGACTTTTCGGGCGGAAGTGAAAGGCCAACCCATGCCGAAGTACCTGTTCAAGGTGAAGCTGACCCCGGACGGACTGAAGGGTCTGCTCAAGGAGGGCGGGAGCGCGCGGCGTGACGTCGTCGGGCGCATGGTCGAGGGCCTCGGGGGCCGGGTCGAGACGATGTACTGGGCCTTCGGCGACGACGACGTCTATGTCACGGCGGAGCTGCCGGGCAATACCTCCGCCGCGGCCATGGGCATGGTCGTCTCGGCCGCGGGCGGGGTCCGCACGAGCACGGTCGTCCTGCTGTCGCCCGAGGAGGTGGACGAGGCCGTCCGGCAGCAGGTGGACTACCGGGCACCCGGCGCCTGACGGACCCGGAACCGGCCGTTCCCACCGACGCCGGACGGACCACGCACCGGCCGTCCCAACGACGCCGGACGGACCACGCACCGGCCGCCACCGACGCCGCGCGGATCACGCACCGACCGCGCCACCGACACCGGACGGACCACACACCGGCCGTCCTGCCGGCACCCGAGGGACCACGCACCGGCCGCGCCACCAGCACCTGAAGGATCCCGGGGCGGCGGCCTCCCCACCGGCGCCCGAGGAACCGGGTGGGGGTGGGCCCCGCGTGGGACCGCGGGGTACGCACCGGTGCGCGTGGAACGACTGCCGCCGCCCCCTGGATGTGGCCGACGGAAGCCGTCTGCCCCAACTGTGAGGAACCCCGGGGCGGAGGCCGTCGCTACTCCTCCGGCGGGAACACCGGCTCCCCGCTGTCCCCCAGCGTGATCGTGATCGCCTCCACCGGACAGTTCTCCGCCGCCGCCAGCACCCGCTCGTTCGCGTCCGTGTCCGGGGCGAGAGGATGGGACTGCCGGGCGGAGTCCAGGCGGAAGCCGTCCGGCGCGTGGTGGAGGCACTGGGCGGAGCCGATGCACAGGGAGCGGTCGACCTCCACGTGCCAGCGGTCGCCCATCGCTACGCGTCCGCCGGGAGGTGGATCATCTTGTGCTCCAGGTACTCGCCGTACCCCTCGGGCCCGAACTCCCTCCCCAGGCCCGAGCTCTTGTAGCCGCCGAAGGGGCCCAGCATGTCCAGGCTGAAGGTGTTGACCGAGTAGGTGCCGGTACGGACCTGGCGGGCGATCTCGATGCCGTGCTCGACGTCCGCCGTCCACACGCTGCCGCTCAGCCCGTAGTCGGAGTCGTTGGCGATCTTCACCGCGTCGGACTCGTCGTCGTAGGGCAGCAGGCAGATCACCGGGCCGAAGATCTCCTCGCGGGCGATGCGCATGGAGTTGTCGACGTCGCCGAAGAGGGTCGGCTCGACGTACCAGCCGCGGTCGAGGCCGGCCGGGCGTCCGCCGCCGGTGAGGATCTTGGCGCCCTCCTCCTGCCCGATGCGGATGTAGTCGAGGTTGCGCCGCTGCTGCCGCCTGGCCACCAGCGGGCCCACCTGGGTGGCGGGGTCCAGCGGGTCGCCGACCGTCAGCGCGCCCGCCGCGGCGGCCAGGGCGTCGGCGAACTCGTCGTAGCGGGAGCGCGGGAGGAGGATGCGGGTCTGGGCGACGCAGGCCTGGCCGTTGTTCATCCAGGCCGCCGGGGCGATGCCCGCCACGGCCGTCTCGACGTCCGCGTCGGACAGGACGACGGCCGCCGACTTGCCGCCCAGCTCGAGCGTCACGCGCGTGAGGTTGCGGGCCGCCACCTCCATCACGCGCTTGCCGGCCGCGACCGACCCGGTGAAGGACACCTTGTCGACGCCGGGGTGGGCGACCAGGTACTCGCTCACCTCCCGGTCCGCGGGCAGGATCGACAGCACGCCCTCCGGCAGCCCGGCCTCCCGCGCGATCTCGCCGAGCAGGTACGCGTCCAGCGGCGACTCAGGCGAGGGCTTGAGCACGGCCGTGCAGCCGGTGAGCAGGGCGGGAGCGAGCTTGGCGGCGGCGACGAACTGCGGGACGTTCCAGGGGACGACGGCGGCGACGACCCCGACGGGCTCGCGCCGGACGAGGATGCGGCCGAGCACGCCGTCGCGCCGCTCCTCGTACGTGAAGTTGCACGCGACGGTGATGGCCGAGTCCCAGACCATGACGGCGCCGAGGGCCTGGGCGAGGACGCTCCAGGAGTACGGGGAGCCGTTCTGGGCGGAGATCACGCGCGCGATCTCGTCGTGCCGGGCGGCGATCCCGTCCTTGATCCTGCTCACGACCTCGATCCGCTCGTCGAGGCTCATGCGCGGCCAGGGTCCCTCGTCGAAGGCCCGCCGAGCCACTCCCACGGCCCGGTCCACGTCCGCCGTCGAGGCGTGCGGAACGCGCCCGATGACCTCTTCCGTGTGCGGCGAGATCACCTCGATGACGTCCGTACCCAGGGGGTCGGTCAACTCCCCGCCGACGAACAGCTGTCCGTGTTCCACGAGCTCGGTCATGGCCGCTGCCTTCATATCTGACGGTGTTTCAGGAACTGATACCAGTTCTCGTTATAGTGGGCAATGGCCGTGGAACGGAGGGCACATGCAGAACAGCCAGGACCGCGAGCCCGCACCGGCAGTGCACGATCACGGCGGAGGCGTCCGGTCCCTGCGCGTCCCCATCCCGGACAACCCCCTCGGCCACACGCTGGTGTACGTCGTCGACACCGACCGGGGCCCGGTACTGATCGACACCGGCTGGGACGACCCGACGTCCTGGGACACCCTCGCGTCCGGCCTCACCGCCTGCGGCACCTCGGCCGCCGAGATCCACGGCGTGGTCGTCACCCACCACCACCCGGACCACCACGGCCTGTCCGGCCGGGTCCGCGAGGCCTCCGGGGCGTGGATCGCGATGCACGCGGCGGACACGGCGGTCGTACGGCGGACCCGTGAGGCTCGCCCCGAGCGCTGGTTCTCGTACATGACGGCCAAGCTCGCCGCCGCGGGTGCGCCCGAGGAGCACATCGCCCCGCTGCGCGCGGCCCGGCCCCGCGCCCTGCCCGGCTTCTCCCCCGCCCTGCCCGACCGCGACATCGCCCCCGGCGAACTCCTCGACCTCCCCGGCCGCCGCCTGCGCGCGATCTGGACCCCCGGCCACACCCCGGGCCACGTCTGCCTCCACCTGGAGGAGACCCACCCGGCGCAACTCCCCGGCCACGGCCGCCTGTTCTCCGGTGACCACCTGCTGCCCGAGATCACCCCGCACATCGGCCTCTACGAAGACCCCGACGACACGACGGTCACCGACCCCCTGGGCGACTACCTCGACTCCCTCGAACGCGTCGGCCGCCTCGCCCCCGCCGAAGTACTCCCCGCCCACCAGCACGCGTTCCCCGACGCCGCCACCCGCGTCCGCGAACTGCTCGCCCACCACGAGGCCCGCCTCACGGACCTGCTGGCCCTCCTCGCCGAGCCACTCACGCCCTGGCAGCTCGCCGAACGCATGGAGTGGAACCGCCCCTGGGCCGACATCCCCCACGGCTCCCGCACCATCGCCGTCTCGGAGGCCGAGTCCCACCTGCGCCGCCTGGTCAAGGCGGGCCGGGCGGAGGCGGTGCCGGGGAGCGATCCGGTGACGTACGTGGCGGTGCAATGAGGTGGCAAACCCGGCGGAGGACAGGCCGCCGGGGTGCTACGAATCCGGCATGGACCGCATGGACCGCATGGACCGCATGGACCGCCTCCTCGCCGAACGCGCCTGCGAGCGCCTGATCACCGACTTCGTCCACCGGCTCGACCTCGGCGAACCCTCCTCCGTGGCCGAGCTGTTCACCGAGGACGGCGTCTGGCAGTGGCCGGAGGACGGACGGCTGGTCAAGGGCCGGGACGCCCTGCGCGCGTACTTCGGCTCTCGCCCCGCCGACCGGCTGTCCCGCCGCATGATGTCCAACGTCCTGGTCACGGTGACGTCCTGGGACGCGGCCACGGCGATCTCGTACTTCACGACGTACCGCGTCGACGGTTACGAGGGCGGCGTCGTCCCGGCCGGGCCGCCGGTACAGGTCGGGCACTACGAGGACGTGTTCCACAGGGCCGACGGCGCCTGGCTGCTCGCCTCCCGGACGCTGCACCTTCCTTTCGGCGGAGCCACACCGCAGGCGAACTCCCCTTCGGCATAAGCCAGATGATGTCCGGGCCGGGCCCCTAGGATGAATATGCCGCGGCGCTCACAGGCCCGCGGAGCTGCGTTCCACCGCAAGGAGACATCCCATGGGCACCGAAGAGGCCGCTCGTACGACGTCCGGCAGCGGAGCTCTGGACAGCAGGTCGGCCGGGCCCATGGTGCCGCGGCTGGCGCTGGGCGCCCGGCTCCGGCGGTTGCGCGAGGAGCGGGGTATCGGCCGGGCGGACGCCGGGCATGTCATCCGGGCCTCCTCGTCCAAGATCAGCCGGATGGAGGCCGGCCGGCACGGGTTCAAGCGGCGGGACGTCACCGATCTGCTCACGCTCTACGGCGTCACGGACGAGGCCGAGCGCGCGACCCTGCTGGCGCTGGCCGAGCAGGCCAACACCCCGGCCTGGTGGCAGTACTACAGCGACGTGGTGCCGACTTGGATGCAGACGTACCTCGGCGCCGAGCAGGCGGCGAGTGTCATCCGCTGCTTCCAGGTCCAGCGTGTTCCCGGGCTGCTCCAGACCGCCGACTACGCACGGGCCTCCCTGCGGCTGGCCCATCCGGACGCCGGTGCGCAGGAGATGGAACGGCGGGTCGCGCTGCGGATGTCCCGCCAGCGGATACTGCACCGGCAGCCCGCGACCCAGTTGTGGGCGGTGATCGACGAGGCGGCGCTGCGCCGCCCGGTGGGCGGCCTGTCCGTCATGCGCGCGCAGCTCAGGTATCTCATCGAGATCTGCCGGCTGCCGCAGGTCACGGTGCAGATCCTGCCGTTCCGCGCCGGCGGCCACGCCGCGGAGGGCGGTCCGGTCACGATCCTGCGCCTGCCCGGCGGCGAGTTGCCCGACGTGGTCTACCTCGAACAGCTCACCACCGCGCTCTATCCCGACCGGCCGGCCGAGATCGAGTGCTACTGGGACGCGATGAACCGGCTGGTGGTCGAAGCCGAGTCACCGGACGAGACTCCGACCATCCTCCACCGCATCCTTCAGGAGACCTGATCCCCGCAGGAGACCTGAGAGGTCAGCGTTTCAGGGCGACGCCGCCGTACTGGTGCACCTCCGCGGGGAGATCCAGGGCCGCGGCGTCGGGGCGCCAGCGCGAGCAGGACGTCACGCCCGGTTCGAGCAGTTCCAGACCGTCGAAGTAGCGGGCGATCTGCTCGGGGCTGCGCAGGATGTACGGGATCGAACCGCCGTCGTTGTACTGCTCGATGGCCCGGACGTAGTCCTCGCTGGTGTCGGTGCTGTCGTACTGGACGAGGTAGCTGCCGGGAGGCAGGGCGTCCACCAGCTGCCGCACGATCGAGCGTGCGTCGTCGTGGTCCTCGATGTGGCCCAGGATGCCCATCAGCATGAGGGCGACGGGCCGGCCGAAGTCCAGCGTCTTGCCGGCTTCCCGGATGATCGTGTCCGGCTCGCGCAGGTCGGCGTCGACGTAGTTGGTGACGCCTTCCGGGGTGCTGGTGAGCAGCGCACGGGCGTGGGCCAGCACCAGCGGGTCGTTGTCGACGTAGACGATCCGGCTGTCCGGGGCCACCTGCTGGGCGATCTGGTGGGTGTTGTCCACGTTGGGCAGCCCGGTCCCGATGTCCAGGAACTGGCGGATGCCCTCCTCGGCGGCGAGGTGGCGGACGGCGCGGGCGAGGAAGTAGCGGGCGGCGCGGGCCCCGGTCTCGATGCCCGGGAAGATCTCGCGGAACGCGTCCCCGGCCACACGGTCGACTTCGTAGTTGTCCTTCCCGCCCAGCCAGTAGTTCCAGATCCGGGCCGAGTGCGGCACGGACGTGTCGATCTTGGGAAGCGGCTCCTGCCCGGAGTTCCCCGCCTGATCACTCATGGACGCTCCTGCGTGTGGTCGTGGAGCCCCACGTTAGCTTGTTCGTCAGTGTGTTCGCCCCTGGGACAGGACCAACTCCTCTGCCCGGCCCAGCAGTTCGACTTCGGCCCGGCTCATGGCCGGGTCGGCGGACCGGCGGCGCAGGGCCTCCGCCAGTGCGGTCCGGGTGAGGGGGGACGGACCCTCCAGCAGGGCGGTCAGCATGGTGCGGGCCGGGGCGGAGAGCGCGTCACCGGCTACGGCGGCCTGGGCGAGGATCACGGCGGACACCGCCCAGTCCAGGGCCGGGTCGCCCTCCTCCGTGTTCGACCAGTCGATGACGCGGGGGCCGTCGGGGGTCATGATCACGTTCTCCGGGTGCAGATCCAGGTGCAGGACGCGGACGGCCGGGTCGGTGGAGCGCAGGGCGGGGAGGGTGTGGAGCCGGCGCAGCAGCCGGGCGAGCACCGAGCCCGCCTCCGTCGGATCCAGCGTGCCCGCCAGGCAGGCCTGGAGCAGGGTCGGGCCGGGGAGCCGTTCCATCACCAGGTCCGTGCGCGAGCCGGTCGGGCGGACCCGGGGCACCGGGTAGCCGTGGGCGTGCACGTGCGCCATCACCGCGCCCTCGCCCGCCGCGTCTCCCCCGCCCTCCCGTTCACGCCGCAGCACCCACGCCTCGTCGATCTCGTACACGTCGGCGCGGCGGCCGGAGCCGAGCAGTCGTCCGGGTGGTGGCCGCATGAACCGAAGGTACTCCGGCCTCCCGGCACCCCCTCGGCCCGTTCTGGGCGTGCGGGTACAGTGGGCAGGTCGTCATCACACCCGTACGGGGGGAAGCCGGTGCAATTCCGGCGCTGACCCGCAACCGTGTACCGCCGCCGAGGTGGTGAGCCGGATCGCCCCGTACGGTTCGTGACCGGCTCACGTGTCCGGCGGAGCGCCGGTGCACGGCACCGTCGAGGTATACGGAGCCGAGCCGCGGGGGTGCCCCGTGCTGCCCGGCTCCCCGCAGGGAGAGGCACCCGCCGATCATGAACGTCCGCCGCAGCGCCGCGGTCCTGGCCGCCGTCGCCGTGATCGGCGCCGCCACACCGGCCGCCGCCGCCCCGTCCCCCTCCCCGTCCCAGGCGTTCCCGTCCGCCCTGTACGGGGGCAAGGACCCGAAGTACGACGGCGTCTGGCGCCAGTCACTCGCCCTGCTCGCGCAGCACACCGTGGGGGTGAAGCCCGCGGCGAAGTCCGTGCAGTGGCTGGTGCGCCAGCAGTGCGCGGACGGTTCCTTCGCCCCGTACCGCGCCGATCCCACCGCCGCGTGCGACGCCAAGACCATGGTCGACACCAACCAGACGGCCGCCGCCGTACAGGCCCTCACCGCCCTCGGCGGGCACGACGCCGTCACCGGCAAGGCCGTCTCCTGGCTGAAGAAGGTCCAGAACAAGGACGGCGGCTGGGGCTACACGCCCGGCGGCGCCAGCGACACCAACTCCACCTCCGTCGTCATCGGCGCGCTGACCGCCGCCGGCGAGAAGCCGCAACAGGTCGAGAAGGGCGGCAAGTCGCCCTACGACGCGCTGCTGACCCTCGCCCTCGGCTGCGACGGCGACGACGCGGGCGCCTTCGCGTTCCAGCCGGACGAGAAGGGCGAACTGACCGCCAACGCCGACGCCACCGCAGCGGGCGTGCTGGGCGCCCTGGGCAAGGGCCTGGTGGTGAAGCCCGGCGAGAAGACCGAGGCCGCGAAGGGCCAGGTCTGCGAGGACGAGAAGACGCCGCAGCAGGCCGCGGCCAACGGAGCCGCCTACCTCACCAAGGCTCTCGCCGAGGACGGCCACCTCACCTCCCCCACCCCCGGCTCGGACCCCCAGCCCGACTACGGCAACACCGCCGACGCGGTCGTCGCACTCGCCGCGCGCGGCGACACCGGGCAGGCCGCGAAGTCCCTGCAATGGCTGGAGAAGAACGCCTCGGCCTGGGCCGCCCAGAACGGCCCTGCCGCCTACGCCCAGCTGATCTTCGCCGCCCACGCGACCGGCACGGACCCGCGCGACTTCGGCGGCACCGACCTGGTCAAGCAGCTCAACGCGACGGGCCCGGCCCCGCAGACCGCCGGGAAGACCCGAGCGGCGGAGGAAAAGAGCGACTCGGACTCGGGCGTCTTCGGCGTCTGGTGGTACGTCGGTGTCTGCCTCGTCGCCGGCGTCGGCATCGGATTCCTCTTCAGCGGCCGCCGGAAGAGGCAGCAGCCGTGATCCGCCGGGCCGTTCTGCTCCTCCTGGCCTCGCTCCTGCTGTGCGCGGGAGCGGGTCAGGCCCAGGCCGCCGGCTACCGGTACTGGTCGTTCTGGGATCGCGACGGCGACCACTGGGTGTACGCCACCCAGGGCCCGTCCACGGCCCGCCCCTCCGACGGCGACGTCCAGGGCTTCCGCTTCGCGGTGAGCGAGGACTCCGGCGACGCGGCCCGGCCGCGCGGCCAGGCCGACTTCAAGACGATCTGCGGCGCAACGCCCGCACGGGACGGCAAGAAGCGGGTGGCCCTGCTCCTCGACTTCGGCACGACGACGGACGCCCCGTCCGGCGAAACCCCACCCGCTCCCCGAACGGCCTGCGCGCAGGTCTCCCCCGACGCGACGACGGCCGAGGCCCTGGCGACGGTGGCCAAGCCACTGCGCTACGACACGAACGCCCTGTTGTGTGCCATCTCGGGCTACCCGGAGAAGGGCTGCGGGGAGCAAGTGGCCGGAAAGCAGAAGCCGTCCGCGCAGAAGAAGGACACCTCGGACGACGGCCCGTCCCTCGGCCTGGTGGCGGGCATCGCAGTGGTGGTGGCCTTGGGCGGAGCAGCAGTGTGGCAGGTACGCCGACGTGCGTAGGACGACGCCCGAGCCTGCGGGCAGTCGTGCCGCTGGGGCGGCGCCCGTCCCGAAGAGCGGCACCCCACAGCGCCGGGTTGCGCAGCCCACCCCCCTCCACCCCGGCGCCTGGTGGCTCTGGTCCCTCTCCCTCGCCACCGCCGCCACCCGCACTACCAACCCCCTCCTCCTCACCCTCCTCATCACGGTCTCCGCCTACGTCGTGGCCACCCGCCGCCCCGACACCCCCTGGTCCCGCTCCTACGGCGCCTTCGTCAAGCTCGCCCTCGCCGTCCTGCTCATCCGCCTGCTCTTCGCCACGATCCTCGGCTCCCCCATCCCCGGCACGCACACCCTCCTCACCCTCCCCGAAGTCGGCCTCCCCGCCTGGGCCCAGGGCATCCGCCTCGGCGGCGCGGTCACCGCCGAGGCCCTCACCTTCGCCCTGTACGACGGCCTGAAACTGGCCACCCTGCTCATCTGCGTCGGCGCCGCGAACGCCCTCGCGAACCCCTCCCGCCTGCTCAAGTCCCTCCCGGGCGCCCTGTACGAGATGGGCGTCGCGGTCGTCGTGGCCCTGACCTTCGCGCCGAACCTCATCGCCGACGTGCAGCGCCTGCGCGCCGCCCGCCGCCTGCGCGGCCGCCCGGACAAGGGCCTCCGGGGCCTGCTGCAGGTGGGCCTGCCGGTCCTGGAGGGCGCGCTGGAGCGCTCGGTGTCGCTCGCCGCCGCGATGGACGCCCGCGGCTACGGCCGTACCGCCCAGGTCCCCGCCGCCGTCCGCCGCACCACCGCCGCCCTCACCCTCGGCGGTCTGCTCGGCGTGTGCGCCGGAACGTACGGTCTGCTCACCGCCGAGGGCGCCACCTACGGCATCCCGGTCCTCCTCACCGGCCTCGCCGCCGCCCTCGCGGGTCTCCGGCTCGGCGGACGGCGGTCGCCGCGCACCCGCTACCGTCCCGACTGCTGGGACGTGCGCGCCTGGCTGGTCGTCGCCTCCGGCGTGGCGGTCGCGGCGCTGCTCACGCTCGCCGCCGCCCGCGACCCCGCGGCCCTGCACCCCGGCGTGGTACCGCTCGTGGCCCCCACGCTCCCCCTCTGGCCCGCGGCGGCGATCCTCCTCGGCCTGCTGCCCGCGTTCGTCGCCCCCGATCCCAAGGAGCCGTTGTGATCCGCTTCGAGGACGTGTCCGTGACGTACGACGGTGCCGCCGAACCCGCCGTCCAGAGCGTCGACTTCGAGGTCCCGGAGGGCGAACTCGTCCTCCTGGCCGGCCCGTCCGGTGTCGGCAAGTCCACGGTCCTGGGCGCGGTCAGCGGGCTCGTGCCGCACTTCACCGGCGGTACCCTGCGCGGCCGGGTCACGGTCGCCGGCCGCGACACCCGCACCCACAAGCCGCGCGAACTCGCCGACGTCGTCGGCACGGTGGGCCAGGATCCCCTCTCCCACTTCGTCACCGACACCGTCGAGGACGAACTCGCCTACGGCATGGAGTCCCTGGGCCTCGCCCCGGACGTGATGCGCCGCCGCGTCGAGGAGACCCTCGACCTGCTCGGCCTGGCCGACCTGCGCCACCGTCCGATCGCCACGCTCTCCGGCGGCCAGCAGCAGCGCGTCGCGATCGGCTCGGTCCTCACCCCGCACCCGAGCGTCCTCGTCCTGGACGAGCCGACCTCCGCGCTCGACCCGGCCGCCGCCGAGGAGGTCCTGGCGGTCCTCCAGCGCCTCGTCCACGACCTCGGCACGACGGTCCTCCTGGCCGAACACCGCCTGGAACGCGTCATCCAGTACGCCGACCAGATCGCCCTGCTGCCGGGCCCGGGCATACCCCCGATCCTGGGCGCCCCGGCCGAGGTGATGGCCGTCTCCCCGGTGTATCCACCGGTGGTGGCCCTGGGCCGCTTGGCAGGCTGGTCCCCCCTGCCGATGACCGTCCGCGACGCCCGCCGCCGCGCATCAGACCTACGCCGGCAACTCGAGGTTCGGGAGAACATCGCCCTCCAGGGGCGCGGGGAACTGCGCGACAAGCCACACACAACCCGCACCCGCCAACACTCCGCACCCCCCACCCCAGTAGGCGCAGCCTCAGCCCTCTCCGTCACCCGCGCCCGCATCCAGGCCCTCCGCGGCATCGACCTCACCATCACCCCCGGCGAGACGATCGCCCTCATGGGCCGCAACGGCGCAGGAAAATCGACCCTGCTCAACTCCCTGGTCGGCCTCGTCACACCCACCTCGGGATCCGTCCGGGTCGGGGACGCACTCCCCCACCGCACACGCCCGCAGGACCTCGTCCGCAAAGTCGGCCTGGTACCACAGGAACCCCGCGACCTCCTCTACGCCGACACCGTCGCCGCAGAGTGCGCCGCGGCCGACCAGGACGCGGACGCAGAACCCGGCACCTGCCGTGCCCTGGTCACCGAACTGCTCCCCGGCGTCACCGACGACACTCACCCCCGGGACCTCTCGGAGGGCCAGCGGCTCGCCCTCGCCCTGGCCGTCGTACTCACCGCCCGGCCCCCGCTGCTCCTGCTGGACGAGCCGACCCGCGGCCTGGACTACGCGGCGAAGGCCCGCCTGGTCGCGGTGCTGCGCATCCTCGCCGCCGAGGGGCACGCCATCGTGCTGGCCACGCACGACGTGGAGCTGGCCGCCGAGATCGCCCACCGGGTCGTCCTGCTCGCCGACGGCGAGGTGATCGCCGACGGCCCGACGGCGGACGTCGTCGTCTCCTCCCCCTCCTTCGCCCCACAGGTCACCAAGATCCTGGCCCCGCAGCACTGGCTCACGGTCTCCCAGGTCCGCGCGGCCCTCCAGCCCGGGACCATCTCGTGAACACTCAGCGCCAGGCCCGAGCCGTCCGCCTCGGCCCCCGCTCCGTCACCGCCCTGGCCCTCGTCAGCGCGGTCGGCGTCATCGGCTTCGGCTGGCCGTTCCTGACCCCGCCCACCTCGCGGCTCAGCGCGCACGCGCAGGACGCGCCCTGGCTCTTCGCGGGCCTGCTGGTGCTGCTCGTGGCGGTGGTGGCCGCGGCGATCTCGGAGGCCGGTCTCGGCCCGAAAGCGGTCGCGATGCTCGGCGTGCTGGCCGCGACGGGGGCGGCCCTGCGGCCGATCGGCGCCGGTACGGCCGGTATCGAGCCGATGTTCTTCCTGATGGTGCTGAGCGGGCGGGTCCTCGGACCGGGGTTCGGGTTCGTCCTCGGCTCGGTGACGATGTTCGCGTCCGCGCTGCTCACGGGCGGGGTGGGCCCGTGGCTGCCGTTCCAGATGCTGGCGATGGGCTGGTTCGCGATGGGCGCGGGCCTGCTGCCGGGCCCGGACCGGCTGCGCGGCCGGGCGGAGCTCGTGCTGCTCGCGGGCTACGGCTTCCTCGCCGCCTTCGCCTACGGCACGGTCATGAACCTGGCCGGCTGGCCCTTCATGAGCGCCCTCGCGTCGAACGTCGGCTTCGACCCGCACGCGGCGGTCGCCACCAACCTGGCCCGTTTCCTCGCGTACTGCCTGGCCACCTCACTGGGCTGGGACCTGGGCCGCGCCGTCGTCACGGTCGTGCTGACGCTCACGCTCGGCCCCGCGGTCCTGCGGGCGCTGCGCCGCGCCACCCGCCGGGCGGCCTTCGAGACGCCGGTCACGTTCGAGGCGCCCCGGGCGTGAAGCCCCCCACATGGCCCCCGTCACCTACGAAGCGGGGCCGTAGGAACAACCCCCGGTCACAAGGCGGACCTTCCGCGCACATGCGGCCACCCCTAGTAAGCGGGCTCCTTGCGGGCATCCGGCGTGCCTGTTTCGCTGGCCGGGCCACTCCTGAGAACACCCACCCCCACAGACCGAAGGCGGCGGCTCCCTGATCCCCGGGGCCGCCGCCTTCGCCTACTTGCTCTCGATCTTCCCCAACGGGTCGGGGTCCTCCTCCAGCGCGGCGGCCGCCGCCTTCCAGCTGGTGTCCCCCGAGTAGAGGGCGCTGCGCAGGTAGGCGGTGGTGAGGCGCTGGAGCAGTGCGACGCGTGCGGGACTCTCGTCGGTCGTCTCCGCCACCTCGTAGCCGGGGATGCCCCCGAGCGAGTGCTCCGCCCCGAACAGCGTGAGGAGGCTCTTGTTGCCCGGGCTGTAGGTGTAGGGGTCGGTGAACCAGTCGGGTCCGCGCGTGGACAGCGCGGAGTCGTCACGGTCCCCGGCGACGATGAGCGCCGGCGTGGTCATGGTGTGGAAGGACGGCCTCATGAAGGGCAGGTGCTCGACGGCGAACGGGGTCAGGTCGTCGCCCAGGCCGGCCATGGCGAGCAGCACACCCGCCTTCACACGCGCGTCGGACATGTCCTCGCCGGGAACACCGTCGGAGCCGAGAATGCGCGCACCCAGGAGCGTGCTCGCCGTCTGGGCTCCCCAGGAGTGGCCGACCACGGCGATACGGTCGCGGTCGAGGCGTCCGGCGAGGCCCGGTACGGAGGCTTCGAGGACGTCGAGTCCGTCCAGCACCCGCGTGAGGTCCTCGATACGGAAGCGCCAGATCCGCGGCGTGCGGGGGTCCTCGGGTGGCAGGCCCAGCGTCCTGGAGTCCAGGTGGGTGGGCTGCACCACCACGAAGCCCTGCGCGGCCCAGAAGTCGGCCAGCGGGGCGTAGCCGTTCATCGACCAGCCGAAGCCGTGCGAGAAGACGACCACGGGCAGATCGCCGCCGGTCGCGGGGGCGGACACGCGGACCTGGAGGTCCTCACCGCGGCCCGGGGCGGGCAGGACCACCGGCTTCGCGGAGATCACCGTAGTGGAGTCGGACAGGGAAGAGCCGGGCATGGGAGTGCCCTCCGATCAGGTCTGCCATCATGAAGGAAACGGAACACCGTTCCGATTACATCCCTCACGATACGGAACACGGTTCCGCTTTACAACCGCACGCAATGCACTCGACGTACGCAACCGCACGGAAGGACGACACGGTGAACGACAGCGGCCAGAGCGCCGGAAGCCCGGCCCGGTCCAAGCGCAAGGACGCCCGGCGCAACCAGCAGGCCCTGCTGGACGCGGCCGCCGAGGTCTTCGTCAGCTCGGGCGTGGACGCGCCGGTACGGGACATCGCGGCCAAGGCCGGCGTCGGGGTGGGCACGATCTACCGCCACTTCCCCACCCGGGCGGACCTCGTCATCGCCGTCTACCGCCACCAGGTCGACGCCTGCGCCGAAGCGGGCCCGGCCCTGCTGGCGGACGGCCCGACGCCCCATGCCGCCCTGGTGCGGTGGGTCGATCTCTTCGTCGACTTCCTGGTCACCAAGCACGGCCTGGCCACCGCGATGCAGGGGGACAGCACCTGCTTCGGGCCGCTGCACACCTACTTCCTCGATCGCCTCCTGCCGGTGTGCACCCACCTGCTCCACGCCGCCGCCGATTCCGGCGAGATCCGCTCCGACCTCGACGCGTACCAGTTCATGCGCGGCATCGGAAACCTCTGCGTCGGCGCCGACAGCGACCCCCGCTACGACGCGCGCCGACTGGTCGCGCTCCTCGTCGCGGGGCTGCGCCAACCGCAGTGACGGTTACTACGGTCACTGAGCCCGAACCCGGAGTTCCTTCACTCCGTTGATCCACGCCGACCTCAATCGGCGCGGATCCTCGACGAGTTGGAGACCCGGCATGGCGTCGGCGATCGCGTTGAAGATGAGGTCGATCTCCAGCACGGCGAGGGACTTGCCCAGGCAGTAGTGCGGGCCGCCGCCTCCGAAACCGAGGTGGGGGTTGGGGTCGCGCGTGATGTCGAAGGCGTCCGGCTCGTCGAAGACCTCGGGGTCGTGGTTGGCGGAGGCGTAGAAGAGCCCCACCCGGTCGCCCTTACGGATGAGCTTGCCGCCCAGTTCGGTGTCCTGGGTGGCGGTGCGCTGGAAGGCGGCGACCGGGGTCGCCCAGCGCACGATCTCCTCCGCCGTCGTCGACGGCCGCTCCCTCTTGTACAGCTCCCACTGCTCGGGGTGGGTGAGGAAGGCGTGCATGCCGTGGGTGATGGCGTTGCGGGTGGTCTCGTTGCCCGCGACGGCCAGCATCAGCACGAAGAAGCCGAACTCGTCGGAGTTGAGGTTCCCCTGGTCCTCCGCCGCCACCAACTGCGTGACGATGTCGTGGGCGGGGCACTGCTTGCGTTCGGCTGCCATGTTCATCGCGTAGGCGATGATCTCCGTGGCCGACTCGGCGCCGACCTCCGCGGTGATGGCGTACTCGGGATCGTCGTAGGCGATCATCTTGTTGGACCAGTCGAAGATCTTGTCCCGATCCTCCTGCGGTACGCCCATCAGCTCGGCTATCGCCTGGAGGGGCAGTTCGCAGGCGACCTGAGTGACGAAGTCGAACGGGCCGGTGTGCGCGCGGGCGCTCGCCACGATCGCGTGGGCACGGGCCCGCAGCCGCTCCTCCAGCGCGCGGATCGCCCGGGGCGTGAAACCGCGCTGCACGATCTGCCGGACCCGCGTGTGCTCCGGCGGGTCCATGTTCAGCAGGATGAACCGCTGCGCGTCGATGGAGTCGCGGTCGATGTGCTCGTTGAAGCGGATGATCGCCGTGTTGAGGTACGACGAGAACAGCTCCGGGTGCGTGGAGACGTACTTGACGTCGGCGTGCCGGGTGACCGCCCAGTACCCCTCGTCCTGGAAGCCGGCGAGACCCGCCGGCTGCGGCACCCAGCAGACCGGCTCCACCCGGCGCAGCTCGGCGAACTCCGGCAGGGGCACGCGACTGTGCAGCAGGTCGGGGTCGGTGAAGTCGAACCCGTCGGGCAGCGCGGGACAGGACATGGGCGGCTCCCACCACTCGTACCGACTCTGATTCTGACGGCGCATCAGCTGTGCGGAGTTGCGGTGACGGTAGTAACGGGTTCTACAAGTAGCAAGAGGCACGGACTCCTCAATTACCCGCACGACTCTTGCGGTCGACGAGCAGCCCTCAGCACACTGCAGGCAGAACTAGAACGCGTACTAGTTCCGCGTAGCCTCCCGGAGAGGACCCGCACCCATGGCTGCCGAACCCGTGATCGTCGAAGCCGTACGCACCCCCATCGGCAAGCGCGGAGGCGCGCTCGCCAACCTGCACCCCGCCTACCTCCTGGGCGAGACGTACCGCGAACTCCTCGGCCGCACCGGTATCCCGGCCGACTGCGTCGAGCAGATCGTCGGCGGTACGGTCACCCACGCCGGCGAGCAGTCCATGAACCCCGCGCGCACGGCCTGGCTCACGATGGGGCTCCCCTACGAGACGGCCGCGACGACCGTCGACGCGCAGTGCGGGTCCTCGCAGCAGGCCTCCCACATGCTGGCCAACATGGTCGCCACGGGCGTGATCGACGTCGGTATCTCCTGCGGGGTCGAGTCGATGTCCCGGGTGCCGCTCGGGTCGGGCTCGAAGCACGGGCCGGGCAAGCCGTTCCCCGACGAGTGGAACGTCGACCTGCCGAACCAGTTCGAGGCCGCCGAGCGCATCGCCCGCCACCGTGGCCTGACCCGGGAGAACGTCGACGCCCTGGGCCTCGCCTCCCAGGAGCGGGCCGCCCACGCCTGGGCGGAGGAGCGCTTCAAACGAGAGACGTTCGCGGTCCAGGTCCCCACGACCGAGGAGGAGCAGCACGCCGGGCAGGGCATGTGGCGCCTGGTCGACAAGGACGAGGGCCTGCGCGACACGACGGCGGAGGCGCTGGCGGCTTTGAAGCCGATCATGCCGACGGCGGTCCATACGGCCGGCAACTCGTCGCAGATCTCCGACGGGGCGGCGGCGATCATGTGGGCGTCGAAGCGGATGGCTCGCGCCCTGAAGCTGCGGCCCCGGGCCCGGATCGTGGCCCAGGCCCTGGTGGGCGCCGACCCCCACTTCCACCTCGACGGCCCGATCGACGCGACCAGGGCCGTGCTGGGCAAGGCCGGGATGTCCCTGAAGGACATCGACCTGGTGGAGATCAACGAGGCGTTCGCGTCGGTCGTACTGAGCTGGGCGCAGGTCTTCGAGCAGGACCTGGAGAAGGTGAACGTGAACGGCGGCGCGATCGCGCTCGGGCACCCGGTGGGAGCCACCGGGGCCCGGCTCATCACGACGGCGCTTCATGAACTGGAGCGCACGGACAAGGAGTTCGCGCTGATCACGATGTGCGCGGGCGGCGGTTTGGCCACCGGCACGATCATTCAGCGGTTGTAGTCGTCCAGTTGACGAAGGTGGTGAACGTGGCGGGGTCGAGGGTGAGGATCGGTCCCGCCGGGTTCTTGGAGTCGCGTATTGCGATGGTGGTGTGGGGGGTTTCCGCGACTTCGAGGCACTGGCCGCCCTGGTCGCCGCTGTACGTCGACTTACGCCACTGCATCTCCATAGCGATCCTCCATTACGCGCCGGATGAGCTCCGCCGAGTCGGTGAGGGAAAGCGCGGCGGCCCGGAGGTGATCGTAACGGAGCGAACACTCCCTGACCGTGTCCGGGTTCGCGGCCGGATGCCCGCTGCCATACCCCTCCGTGTAGACGATGGTGGGGTCGCTCGTAAAGCGGTAGACGTCGAACGAGCCTTGCAGTCCCGCGTGAGCACCGGCTGAGAACGGCAGCACCTGAACGTTGATGAGGGGGTTGCCCTCGAACGACAACAGGTGGGCCAGTTGCTCCCGCATCACCTCCGGGCCGCCGATCTCCAAGCACAGCGCGGCCTCGCTGAGGACAGCCCAGAAGACCGGCGCATCCCCCTTCTCGAAGACGCGCTGACGAGCCAGGCGGACTGCCGTGCGGTCTTCGAGGTCGGTCCTGTCGAGCGCGCCGAGCACAGCCTGCGCGTATCCATGGGTCTGAAGCAGCCCGAGAATCATGTGCGTCTGGAAGGAGCAGATCTCGGTCGCCCGCATCTCCAGCTCGGCCACCTGCTGGAACCAGGCCGGGAGCCGACTCCGCAGCACCAGTTCGACCAGCCGGGAGAACAGGCCGTCCGTGCCCAGCGCCGCATCCACCCGCTCGCTGAACTCCGGCGTGGGAACCTTCCGGGCTGTCTCGATCTGGCCTACCAACGAGCCGGTGTAGTTGAGGATTCCTCCGAGCTGCTTCAGCGTCAGTCCCGCCGCCTCCCTGCGCCTGCGCAGCTCGTAGCCGTAGTAATCGAGCGGAGAAGCACCCGGGTCAAGGGCGTTGATGTTGGTCACGCAGAGCCCCTCTCACGCAACTCGGTCCACCACGGGACCGGTTGTATCCGTTCCGTAGCCCAGAGTAGTCACGGCACGTCAGGCTCGTCCCGTGAACGAATACATTCCCGCCCAGTACACGATGCGCCTTACCGTCGGTGAACACGCCCCCCGCCACGTCCGCCGTATCGTCCGCTCCTTCCTCGAAGAGTGGCGCATGCCCGAACTGTCGGACGCCGTCGAGCTGGGCGTGACCGAGCTGCTGGCGAACGTCGTACAGCACGTCCCGGACCGCCGCTGCGCACTGCTGTTGCTGCGGCAGCCGGCCGGAGTACGCGTGGAGGTGACGGACGGCTGCGATCGGCTGCCCTGCTCACCCGCCTCGCCGGACCCGGAGGCGGAGGGCGGCAGGGGGCTGCTGCTGCTCGACGCGATGGCCGACAAGTGGGGCGTGTCGCTGTGGCGCGGCGGCGGAAAGACCGTGTGGTTCGAATGCGCGTCGCCTAGTGGTGACTGGGTTTGTCAGACCCGCGAGCTACGTTGAGCGCATGACCGAACACATGAGGCCGCAGCAGTTCCACGAGAGCGTCGGCGTGGAGGACTGGCGCGTCGTGGGCGAGGGGGCGTGTGCGTACTTCCGCACCGGATCGTTCGCGGTCGGCGCCCGGTTCTTGCAGGCGATCGGTGAGCTACCGGGAGTCGGGGACGATCACCCGGATGTCGACGTGCGGCGGGAGGGCGTGACCGTACGGCTGATCACGGTCACCGACGACTACTACGGGCTGACCGAACGGCACGTCGAGCTGGCCCGGAAGATCTCGGCGGTGGCCCGCGCGCTGGGCATACCGGCCGACCCGTCCGCCGTGCAGACCGTCCAGGTCACCATCGATGCCCTCGCAGGTCCCGACGTGGTGGCGTTCTGGCGTGCCCTGCTCGGCTACCAGGACCGCGCGAACAGCGGCGAGGACCTGATAGACCCGCGCCGCCGCGGAGCACCGTTCTACTTCCAGCAGATGGACGCACCGCGCCCGCAGCGCAACCGGGTCCACGTCGACGTCTGGGTGCCGTACGACCAGGCCGAGGTCCGGATAGCAGCGGCCCTCGCGGCCGGCGGCCGCCTGGTGAACGACGCCGACGCGCCGTCGAACTGGGTGCTGGCCGACCCCGAGGGCAACGAGGCGTGCGTCGGTGCGGCCGGCCCGCCCAGGACGGCCACCGACCGCCCGTGACACCGATCGTCTAGGCGCGGACTTCGGACGGAATGCGTCGAGGACCGGTTTCGGTGGCCGTCCTGGGGCCCGTCAGTACGTACACGAGACCGAAGCCCGCCGCGGCCACCAGGGCCCCGCCCACCGCGTCCAGCACCCAGTGGTTCCCGGTCGCCACGATCGCGGACAGGGTGAACAGTGGGTGCAGCATCCCCAGGGCCTTGATCCACCGGCGGCGGGCCAGGACGGCGATGACCACGCCGCACCACAGTGACCAGCCGAAGTGCAGGGACGGCATCGCCGCGTACTGGTTGGTCAGGGACGTGAGCGTGCCGTAGTCGGGCTGGGAGAAGTCCTGGACGCCGTGGACGGTGTCGACGAAGCCGAGTGTCGGCATCAGACGGGGCGGGGCCAGCGGGTAGAGCCAGAAGCCGATCAGGGCGAGCAGGGTGGCGAAGCCCAGGGCGGAGCGGGCCCAGCGGTAGTCGGCCGGGCGGCGCCAGTACAGGACGGCGAGGACGGTCAGCGGGGCGATGAAGTGCAGCGACACGTAGTAGAAGTCGCAGAAGTCCCGCAGCCAGCCGATCGTGACGACGGTGCGGTTGGCCCAGTGCTCGACGTCGATGTGCAGGGCGCGTTCCAGGCCGAGGATCTGCCGGCCGTTCTCCTCGGCCTCGGCCCGGCCGGCCGAGTTGCTGCCGCCGGTCGCGGCGAGCCGGACCTGGGCGTAGGCGGCGTAGGTGACCCGCAGGAGGAGCAGTTCCAGGAGGAGGTTCGGCCGGGTGAGGACCCGGCGCAGGACGGGCGCGAGCGGGACGTGCCGGAAGCGGGCCGGGGCGGCGGGGGCGTACTCGGGCGGGAGCGGCGTCCGGTAGTGCGGGGAGGTGCGGGAGAGGAACGGCACGGCCGTGGCGGCGGCGAGGGCGGCGAGCAGGACGAGGTTGGTGCCCAGTGGGTCCAGCGCCCGCATCTCCGGAAGCAGCATCCTTGTCGGCAGGGTCATGACCAGGACGACGGCGACCGGCCAGACGTACCGGTCACCGGCGCGTCTTCCGGCCCGTCCGACGATCGCGAGCAGCACCCACAGCAGCTGGTGCTGCCAGGCCGTGGGCGAGACGACGATCGCGGCGCAGCCGGTGACCGCGACCGCCAGGAGGAGCTGACCGTCGTCGACGTAGCGCACGGCGCGGCGCAGGGCCAGGACGGCGACGGCCGCGCCGAGCGTCAGGAAGAGCGCGATCTCCAGGGGGCCGGTCAGACCGAGCCGGAGCAGGGCGCCGTGCAGGGACTGGTTCGCGAGGTCGTCGGCCGGGCCGCCGAGACCGACGCCCGCCAGGTGGTGGACCCAGTAGCGGTGGGAGTCGTGCGGCATCGCCGCCCAGGCCAGTGCGGTGCAGGCGGCGAAGGTGACGCCGGTGGAGAGCGCGGCGCGTGTGCGGCCGGTGCACCACAGCAGGGGCGTGAAGAGCAGCAGGGTGGGCTGGAGCGCTGCCGCGACGCCGATGAGAAGGCCGCTGGTCCGCTGACCGCGGGCGGTGAAGCAGCCCAGCAGGACGAGCAGGACCGGGATGATGCTGGTCTGGCCGAGCCACAGGGTGTTGCGGACCGGCAGGGACAGCATGAGCAGGCTGATGGCGACGGGCGCTGCCAGCAGGGCAGTGCGGCGGCCGACGGGCTGGGGCAGGGCGCGGGCGGCGACCAGGCCGAGGGCGACGACCAGCAGCAGCGTGCCGAAGGTCCAGCCCCAGCCGAGGGCCTGTTCGGCCGCTCGGGTGAGGGGCTTGAGGACGAGGCCGTTGAAGGGGGTGCCGGTGAAGCGGGTCGAGTCGTAGAGCGAGCCGTTCACGTGCAGGACGCCGTTCGGCCCGACCCAGGTCTTCAGATCCGTCAGCCGCTCGCCGCGAGGGGTGCCGAGTACGACGGTGACCTGGCGTGCGACGAGGGCGGCGACGATCAGCCACAGCGCGAGACAGGCCATGCGCAGGGGTGCGCGGGTGGGCGTGCGGGTGGGTGTGCGGGTCCGGCCGACGGCTGTCGCTCCGAAGGCTTCCGCCGGTCGTCCGCTGCGCTCCGCATTCGCCACGCCTCGTCGACCCTTTACCCGGTATGCCCCCCTTCGTCCGGTTGACGATAGTGCGGGAGGCGCGCGGTTGCCTCTCGCGACGCGAGAAGGATCACATCAAGATCTCGTGGGAACCGCTCCCAGCCGGGCATACGTGCCTGCATAGCCGGTGTTTAGATGCATCCTGCAACGAAGGGCGTACCGCCCGTACAGGGCTTTTCTTCGCCTATCGTCGCTTTTCGGCCCGTACGACAGCGCCGCCGCGCGGACCGCGTCCCTGTCCCCGTCGAAAGGTAGGCGAGCGAGTCTTGTCGACTGTCTCAGTCGTCGCTCCCGCGTCCGGCCTGAAGAGCCGCGCAGCGAAATCCCGCGAGACCACCGTCACCG
Source organism: Streptomyces sp. NPDC006235 (assembly GCF_040613735.1). NCBI lineage: Bacteria > Bacillati > Actinomycetota > Actinomycetes > Kitasatosporales > Streptomycetaceae > Streptomyces > Streptomyces sp. NPDC006235. Next base: position 34,393 of record NZ_JBEXSR010000007.1, on the reverse strand, counting down.
ACCCCGCGCTCGTCAAGCGCGCCGTGAAGGCGGCGGCGCTGGGCAACGCGATGGAATGGTTCGACTTCGGTGTCTACAGCTACATCGCGGTCACGCTGGGCAAGGTCTTCTTCCCCTCGGGCAACCCCACCGCACAGCTGCTCTCCACGTTCGGCGCCTTCGCCGCGGCCTTCCTGGTCCGTCCCCTCGGCGGCATGGTCTTCGGCCCGCTCGGCGACCGCGTCGGCCGCCAGAAGGTCCTCGCGCTCACCATGATCATGATGGCGGCGGGCACCTTCGCGATCGGCCTGATCCCGTCGTACGCGACGATCGGTGTCGGCGCGCCGATCCTGCTCCTGGTGGCCCGCCTCGTGCAGGGCTTCTCCACCGGCGGCGAGTACGCGGGTGCCTCCACGTTCATCGCCGAGTACGCCCCCGACAAGCGGCGCGGCTTCCTCGGCAGCTGGCTGGAGTTCGGCACGCTCGCCGGCTACATCGGCGGCGCGGGCCTGGTCACGGTGATGACGGCCCTGCTCTCCGCCGACGACCTGACCTCCTGGGGCTGGCGCATCCCCTTCCTGATCGCGGGCCCGATGGGCATCATCGGCCTCTACCTGCGGCTGCGCCTGGAGGAGACCCCGGCGTTCGCGGCCGAGGTCGAGAAGGCCGAGACCCACCGCCCCAAGGTGCCGCTGCGCGAGATGATCACCGGCCAGTGGCGCGCGCTGCTGCTCTGCGTAGGCCTGGTGCTGGTCTTCAACGTCACCGACTACATGCTCCTGTCGTACATGCCGAGCTACCTGACCGGTCAGCTCCACTACGACGAGACGCACGGCCTGCTCGTCGTGCTCGGCGTGATGGCCCTGATGATGATCGTCCAGCCGTTCGCCGGCGCGCTGACCGACCGGGTCGGCCGCCGCCCGGTGATCGCCACCGGCTGCGCGGGCTTCCTACTGCTGTCCGTCCCTGCCCTGCTGCTGATCCGCGAGGGCAGCCTGCTCGCGGTCGCCCTCGGCATGGGCGCCCTCGGCCTGCTGCTGGTCTGCTTCACGGCGGCCATGCCCTCGGCGCTCCCGGCGCTGTTCCCGACGAAGGTCCGCTACGGCTCCCTGTCCATCGGCTTCAACGTCTCCGTGTCCCTGTTCGGCGGGACGACGCCGCTGGCGGTCACGGCCCTGATCGGCGCCACCGGGAACATGATGATGCCCGCGTACTACATGATGGCCGCGGCCGTCATCGGCGGTTTCGCGGTGTGGCGCATGGCGGAGTCGGCCGGGCGCCCGCTGCCGGGTTCGGCACCGTCCGTGGCCGGCTGAGACACGCCGGGGGGAAATCCCCCTGACAGTGCACCGGTGCACCACGTATCTTCGTCACGCCAGTAGTTAGGGATGCTAACTATGCGTACGAAAGGTAGAGGTGCATGAGCGAGTCGCACGTCTGGGACGAGGTCGACGCCTACTTCACCGCCCGCCTCGCCCCTGACGACGAAGCCCTGGCGGCCGCCCTGCGCGACAGCGACGCCGCCGGGCTTCCGCACATCAACGTCTCCGGCAACCAGGGCAAGCTCCTCCAGCTCCTGGCCCAGATCCAGGGCGCCCGCCACATCCTGGAGATCGGCACGCTCGGCGGCTACAGCACCATCTGGCTGGGCCGGGCCCTGCCCGCCGACGGGCGGCTGGTCTCCCTGGAGTACGACCCCAAGCACGCCGAGGTCGCCGTCCGCAACATCGCCCGCGCCGGCCTGGACAAGCTCGTCGAGGTCCGGGTCGGCCCGGCCCTGGAGTCCCTGCCCAAGCTGGCCGACGAGAACCCGCCCCCCTTCGACCTGGTCTTCATCGACGCCGACAAGGCCAACAACCCGCACTACGTGGAGTGGGCCCTGAAGCTCACCAGCACGGGCAGCCTGATCGTCCTCGACAACGTCGTCCGCGGCGGCCGCGTCACCGACGCGGCGAGCACGGCACCGGACGTGGCGGGCACCCGCGCCGCGATCGAACTGATCGGCAGCCACCCGCGGTTGAGCGGCACGGCCATCCAGACGGTCGGCATGAAGGGGTACGACGGGTTCGCGCTGGCACGGGTGCTGGCCTGACCCTCGGCGTCACACCTCGTGGAAGAAACCGACGTTGACGCTGCGCGGGGCGGTGCGGTCCTGGACGATGACCTCGCCGCTGCCGCCCCTGGGCAGCGGGACGGTGCCGCCGTAGGCGAGGGGCTGGACGTACTCCCCGACCGTGAGCCGGACTTCGGAGGACGGGTCGGGCTGGGAGCCGCGCAGCCAGGTCAGCTGCCAGGTCCCGTCGGGCCCGCACAGGAACTCCAGGTGGACGCGGGAGACGAACAGCCAGTCGTCCGGCGTGGAGAGCCGGCACACCGACTTGTCACGGCCCACCCGCAGCACGGCACCCGGCTCGCTGGGCGCGTCGGCCATGAGCATGCCGGCCGTGGCACCCTCCTCCGCCGCGGACACGGCGGCCATGGTGAGTTCGAGCACGTGCGCTCCTCCTGAGACGTCCTGATGGGTCTGTCGGACAGGCCCTAAGCCCGCCGCATGATAGAACGCCCGGCCGCACGGTGTCCGGCACAATGGGTTCATGACCGAGCGAAAGCCACCCGGCGTCGACTTCGAGTCCTGGGTCGACAAACAGATCCGTGACGCGGAGACACGCGGCGAGTTCGAGCGGCTGCCGGGGGCGGGCCGACCGCTGCCGGCCGATGTGGATTCCACCTACGACGAACTGTGGTGGGTCAAGCGGAAGATGGCCCGCGAAGGCCTCTCGGTCCTGCCGCCGACGCTGGCCCTGCGCAAGGAGGCGGAGGACGCGCTCCTGGCCGCGTACGCGGCGCCCTCTGAGCAGGCCGTCAGGAAGATCATCGGCGAGATCAACGACAAGATCCGCGACATGATGTTCAAGCCGCCGCCCGGGCCCCCGCTCGGAAAAAAGCCGTACGACGTCGAGGACGTCGTACGGCAATGGCGGGAGCGCCGGGCGGGCCGGTGAACGGGGCTCGGAGCACCCGGCTCACACGTGCAGCAGCCGCTCCGCCAGCTCCCGGTAGTCCTTCAGGGCCAGCCGGAGCTGCTCGGTGTCGCCGCTCGACACGGGCTTGCCCTCGCCGCCCTCCACCGCCTGCCAGGAGTGGCGCAGGGTGCGGCGGCGCTGCGTCACGGCCTCGGTGAACCGGGCCGTGATCTCCTCCAGCACGTGGTCGGCCTCCTCGACGGCGGCCCGGGGCGCGTCGACGAACTCGGCGACGGCGTGGTGCAACTGCGAGGTGAGTTTGTCGGACTCGTCGTGGGGGAGCAGGTGCGCGGACGTGCCGTGGGAGCCCTGGGAGGTGACGCCTTCCCGTTCCTTGCCACCGGCGAGGCCGGTGCCCCGGCCGGTTCCGTGACCGGTGCCGTGGCCGGTACCCAGGGCGGTCTCACCGCGGGCATCGGGGTCGGCGGAGGAGCCACGGGTGCCGGGGGTGTGGGAGGTGGTGCCAGGGGTGACGCGAGTGTCAGAGGTGACCTGCGCGTCACGCGTGTCGTCGCCGGGCGGTCGGGTCATGTCGGACATCGATCTCAACTCTCCTTCGCCTGACGTCGGTGCATCGCCCACGGCATGTGTCCGCCGCGGCCGGCGGTGGCCTTGCGGCCGCCGTTCAGCCCGGTCTTGTGCCGTCCGCCCTCATGGCGTCCGCCCAGGTGCGGGCCGGCGACGTGGCCTCCGCCGTCGTGGCGGGCAGGACGCACCAGCTCCTCGAACAGGGCGCGGGCCGCCACCATGGCCTCACGCATGTCTTCCGTACCGGTGCCGCCGTCCCGGGCGTCGTCCGCGCGCAGGTGCGCCGCGCGGTGGACGCGCCGGTAGCCGTCCACGTGGTGGGCGTGGTGCACGGACAGCGCGGCGAGCTGTTCCTCGTACTGCCCGCCGTCCGGGAAGCCCCGGGCGCCGGCGAGCTCCGCGAGCAGCCGGTCCGCCTCGGCGACCGCCTCCCGCGGCGAGTCGACGAACCGCTCCTGAGCGGCCGTCCAGCGCGCCTCGTACTGCTCGCGCTGCGCCGGCTCCAGCGCGCGTTCGCGCAGCTCACCGTGGCGCTCCACGCGCTCGGCCAGCTCGCGCTCGGCGGCCTTGGTGTCGCCGTCGTGCCGGGCGACGGCCAGGTCGTACTCGGGTCCGAAGCGCCGCTTCAGGCTCGGGCCGCGCCGAGCCCCTCGGGCGCGCAGGGTCATGGCGGCCGCGATGATGACGACGACCGCCGCGATCACGATCAGTGCAATGATCAGGCCAGTGGACATGAATGCCTTCCGGGTTCTCGGCCCAACCGGCTCTCCTCGCGAGCCGGTTCGCCGACCGGGTAGCCCGGAAGCAGGCCCCCAAACGGCGCCCGGGCCCGGACGCCTCCGGGGGTTATCGGGTTGCGGACCCGCTGCGGTCCCCGCGGAGAATGCCGGTCATGACCTGGACCGTGGCACCGGAACCGTACGACTCCCCCGTCGCCGCCACCCTGTGGCGGGCGTACTACACCGAGGTCAGCGACCGCTGGTACCTGCTGCACGAGGGGCGCCGGACCGACCCGGACGAGCTGGAGCGGGAGATCGCCAAGGAGCCGGGCGCCGATCTCGCCCCGCCCGGCGGGCAGTTGCTGGTCGCCCGGTACGGCGGTGAGCCGGCCGGCACCGCGGGCGTACGGCTGGTCGACGGCACGACCGCTGAACTCAAGCGGGTCTTCCTACGGGAGGCGATGCGCGGCAAGGGCGGTGCCGCGCTGCTGGTCCGGGCCGCCGAGGAGGCCGCCCGCGCACTCGGTGCCCGGCGGATGATCCTGGACACCCGCGGTGATCTCGTTGAAGCCCGCGCCCTCTACGCCCGGCTCGGCTACGAGGAGACCGAGCCGCACAACGACGACGTGTACGCCGAGCACTGGTTCGCCAAGCACCTCACCTGAACCAGGAGTTCCCTTCTCTTTCACAACGTCCGCTCCACCGGCCGCTCGGCATAGGGCCGCTCGGCATACGGCCGCTCCCGCCGCGAGCCGCACAGTTCGCCGTTCAACTCCCGCACGAGTTGGACGAGGTCGGTCGGACGGTCCGGCCCCCACCAGTCGCCGAGCAGCTCGGCGAGGGACGCCTCACGGGCCTCGGCCAGCCGCCCGGCGACCTCGCGTCCCCGGTCGGTCAGCACCATGTCGAGGCCCGTGCGCACGGCCAGCCCGCGCTCCTCGACCTGGCGCACGGCCGCCATGATCACGGACAGCGACACGGGCATCCGCTCGGCCAGCACGGCCGGCTCCACCGAGCCGTACCGCCTGATCCGCAGCAGCAGCCAGCTCGCCGCGGGCAGCAGGTCGTAGCCCGCCCGGGCGGTGATCTCCCGGTAGATCTCGCGCCGCCCCGCGCGGGTGCCGAGCACCGACAGCGCACGGCACACCTCGTCGTACGAGGACCGCTCGACGGGGTTGCTGGCCAGGGTCTCCGTGACGTCGGGCGCGGTGACCGAGCCGCGCAGCCGGTCCTCCTTCAGGAACCAGGCCAGCACGAAGCCGAGGAGCGCGACCGGGGCGGCGTACAGGAAGACGTCCGTGATGGCCACGGAGTACGCGTGCAGGGCAGGCGGGCGCAGGCCGGGCGGCAGGGCGGCGATGCCGCGCGGATCGGCCTCCAGTGCGCCCACGGAGACGCCGGGCGGCAGCGGGGTCCCCCGGAGGGCGTCCGTGAGCTGGTCGCCGAGCCGGCCCGCGAAGACCGTGCCGAAGACGGCGACGCCGAACGAGGCGCCGATGGAGCGGAAGAAGGTGGCGCCGGAGGTGGCGACGCCCAGGTCCTCGTACGGGACGGCGTTCTGCACGATGAGCACGAGGACCTGCATCACCAGGCCGAGGCCGAGTCCGAAGACGAAGAAGAAGCCGCTCAGCTCGGCGGTGGAGCTGTGCTCGTCGAGCTGGTGGAGCAGGAGCAGCCCGAGGGTGGTGACGCCGGTGCCGGCGATCGGGAACACCTTCCAACGGCCGGTCCGGCTGACGATCTGCCCGGAGGCGGTGGAGGCCAGCAGCAGCCCCAGCACCATCGGCAGCATGTGCACACCGGACATGGTCGGGCTGATGCCCTGCACGACCTGGAGGAACGTCGGCAGGTAGACCATCGCGCCGAACATGGCGAAGCCGACGACGAAGCTGATCACGGCGGCGAGCGCGAAGGTGCGCACGCGGAAGAGTTTCAGCGGCAGGACGGGTTCGGCGGCCCGCCGCTCGACGGCCACGAAGACGACGGCGAGGGCGACGCCGAGCACCGCGAGGGCGACGATCTGCGCGGATCCCCAGCCCCAGGTCGTGCCCCCGAGGGAGGCGACGAGCACCAGGCAGGTGGCGACGGCCGCGATGAGGAACGTGCCGAGGTAGTCGATGACGTGCCGCTGCGTCCGGCGCGGGATGTGCAGTACGGCCGCGATCACGGCGAGCGCGACGACGCCGACGGGCAGGTTGACGTAGAACACCCAGCGCCAGCTCGCGTGCTGGGTGAACAGCCCGCCGAGCAGCGGCCCGAGCACGCTCGTCGCCCCGAACACGGCCCCGAACAGCCCTTGATACCGCCCGCGTTCACGAGGCGGCACGAGATCCCCGACGATGGCCATCGACAACACGATCAGCCCGCCGCCGCCGAGGCCCTGCACGGCCCGGAAGGCGATGAGCTGCGTCATGTCCTGCGCCGCGCCGCACAGCGCGGAGCCGACGAGGAAGATCACGATCGCCGTCTGGAACAGCCGTTTCCGGCCGTACTGGTCGCCGAGTTTGCCCCACAGCGGGGTCGCGGCGGTCGCGGCCAGCAGATAGGCGGTGACCACCCAGGACAGGTGATCCATGCCGCCGAGGTCGCTGACGATGGTGGGCAGCGCGGTCGACACGATGGTCTGGTCGAGGGCGGCGAGCAGCATGCCGAGCAGCAGGGCGCCGATGGAGACCAGGACGTTGCCGGGCACCTGTTCCCGGACGGCGGCGCCCTGGTCCGATGCCTTCGTGGCGTGCGCATGCCCGGCCATGAGACCTCCCGAGGGTCCTGTGACATTTTCCATCGTGACCGGTGTGACGTGTTATGGCCCGCCGAGTCCTTTTGGAAGCTTTCATTCCGGGAGCTGGCCGTCCGCGCTGTGGAGAAGATCTGGATAATCTCTGGAGTTCGCGAGGGGAGCTGGAATTCGCGAGGGGAGGGAGGAACGCGTGGAACAGCCGAACGGCCACCCGTGCCCGGAGTGCGGCACGCCCAGACGGCCGGACAACACCCCGTCCTGCACCTGCACGCACCGCGCCGCAGAGGCCCTCCGCAACGCCCGCACCACGGAGGCGGCGGCAGCGGAGGACTTCGACCCACTCCGCATCCGCCCGTACGTCGAACTCACGCCCGACACTCCGGCACGGTCCCCCGAGGACGAGGACACGCCGGGCCGCCCCACGCGGGCAGCCGACGCCGCCCCGCCGCGACGCCCCCACCCGTCCACGCCCTCGCCCACGACAGCCCAGGGCCCCGAGCAGCCCACCCGGGCCGACGACACCCCACGGCGACCCCACACGGACGGCAGGCCCACGCCTACCGGGGCCTCCCACGCCGAGAACCCCGCGGCGACCCCCGAAGGCGCCCGGCGACCGACCCGCGCGGACGCCCCGCCCACGCCTTCGCAGGCGACGACCCACGGCCCCGAGCAGCCCACCCGGGCCGACGACACCCCGCGGCGACCCCACACGGACGGCAGGCCCACGCCTACCGGGGCCTCCCACGCCAAGAACCCGGCGCCGACCCCCGAAGGCGCCCCGCGCCGGACGCCCGGGCTACCGGCCGACGGCGCCCCGCGACTGTCCCGAACCCATCCGGCCGGGCCTCGGCGTGCCGACGGGCCCGCACAGCCGTCCGGGGCGGACGCACCCACCCCGCCCCCGCGCGCCCAGACCGCGCCCGCCGACGCCCCCGCCCAGGCTGCCGGCCCCCGCGCGGACGTTCCGACCACGCTCTGGCACGCGAAGGGCGTGGGCCCCGAGCAGCCCACGCCACCCGAAGGCACCCCCAGGCAAACCCACGCGGGCGGCTCGCTCTCGCCCACGGACCCCATGGAGCCCGCGCGAGCGAGCGAAGGCGCCCCGCGACGAGCCCCCGGGCGTACCCCTGACAACACCCCGCGACCGGCCCAGACCCATCCGACGGAGCCCCGGCACGCCGACGAGCCGTCCCCGGCGAACCGTTCCGCCTCGCCCCGGTACGGCCAGGCCTCGCCTGCCGACGCTCCTGGCCGGGCGGCCGACGACGCCCCGCGACCGGCCCAGACCCACACCGGCCAGCCCGCGCAGGCAGCCGAGGGCGCTCCGCGACGGCCCGTGACGAACCCCGGGCAGACCTCGCGCGCCGAAGGCGCTGCGCCGCCGTCCTCCCCCGCCGACGCGACCATGCCCCTGCGCCCGATCGACCCGGACGCGACCACCGTGCCGCCGACCTCCCCGGATACCTCCGTCCTGCCGACCCCCCTGGCCCCCGCCGCGACCGAGCCCAGCGTCACCGACCTGCGGCTTTTCGACGGCATGGGAGGACCCGGCCGGGGCAGGCCGGAAGCGGACGAGTTCGGCCGGAGGCCCCGGCGTCGGCGGCGTGGCGTGCTGCTCGGTGTGGCCGCCGGGGCCTGTGCCGCCGTCGTGGCAGCGGCCGGGCTCGCGAGCGGGATGTTCTCCTACGAGGCGCCGTCCCGGGACACCGCGCTGCCGGACGACCTCCGGGCCAGCGTGCCGGACGCCCCGTCGAGCAGCCCCGCGTCCACGCCACCGGCGCAGAGCGCCCAGGTCACGCCGTCGGCCCCCGCCGCACCGCCGCCGTCGCCGTCGGTCAGCAGGAGCCCGTCGGCCTCCCCGTCGCCGTCCGCGTCGAGTGCCTCGCCGAGCCCATCGCAGTCGGCATCCCCGTCGACGCCCTCGGCGTCCGCCACGGCCACCGGTCCCGGGAACGCACCTCCCGGCAACTCCCGCCAGAGCGGCGGCCCCACCGTCCTGCGCCTCGGCGACCGCGGCCCGGAGGTCACCGAACTCCAGCTCCGGCTACGCCAGTTGTACCTGTTCGGCGAGGACCCCGACGGCGACTACGACGGCCGGCTCGAGGAGGCCGTCCGCAATTACCAGTGGTCACGCGGCATCCAGACCGACGACCTCGGCGTCTACGACCGGGAGACGCGGGCCAAGCTGGAGTCGGAAACCAAGAAGCCGTGACCACCGCGGCCGCCCTACTGTGACGCCGAACTACTCAGGTGATGGTGCTCAACGGCGGTTCCAGTTCGGGCAAGTCCGGGATCGTCCGGTGTCTGCAAGAGGTACTGCCCGACCCGTGGCCGGCGGGGTGAGCGTCGGCGCGGAGTTCCGCGCACTGGACGCGGCCTGGACCGAGGGCATCGCCGCGGTGGCCGGAGCCGGCGCCGGGATCGTCGTCGACGACGTCTTCCTCGGCGGACCGCACTCTCAGGAGCGCCGGCGGAAGGCCCTGGCCGGACTCGACGTGCTGTGGGTCGGCGTCAGGTGCGACAGCGCGGTCGCCGAGGGCCGTGAGATCACCCGAGGTGACCGCGTCCGGGGCATGGCCGCGTCCCAGGCACAGCTCGTGCACGAGGGCGTGCACTACGACCTGGAGGTGGACACCACCCACACCGAGGCCCTGGAGTGCGCGCGCACCATCGCCGCCCACGTCTGACCGACCGGACGACGACGCCCCTCATCCGACAGCCGACGCGCGTCCCTCTCCCGATGTCCCGATGTGCAGCCGGATCGTCCCGTCCCCCACGGCCTCCACACGCACCCGCGTCAGGTCGTCCACCACCACATCCGGCTCGTGGAACGCGGCCCGGGGCCCGACCCCGACCACCGTCATCCCCGCGGCGCGCCCCGCAGCGATCCCGGCCCCGGAGTCCTCGAAGACCACACAGTCCGAGGGCGCCACACCCAGTTCGGCGGCGCCCTTCAAAAAGCCCTCCGGATCCGGCTTGCTCGCCCCGACGGACTCCGCGGTCACCCGCACCTCGGGCAGGTCCAGCCCGGCCGCGGCCATCCGCGCCGTCGACAGCGGAACGTCGGCGGAGGTCACGAGCGCGTGCGGCAACCCCCGCAGCGAGGCGAGGAACTCCGGCGCTCCGGGGATCGGGACGACACCCTCGGTGTCGGCCGTCTCCTCGGCGAGCATCCGGGCGTTGTCCGCGTGATTCTGCTCCATCGGCCGGCCGGGCAGCAGCAGCGCCATCGACGCGTAGCCCTGCCGCCCGTGGACGACCTTCATGACCTCGTCCGGGTCGAGCCCGTGCCGCTCGGACCAGCGTCGCCAGACGCGTTCGACCGAGGCGTCGGAGTTGACGAGGGTGCCGTCCATGTCCAGCAGGAGGGCGCGGGCGGTCAGCGCGGCGGTGGCCGTCATCGGCAGCTCCAAGGCTCAGGGCGCGGACGAGGGCGCACGGCAGCCCCCGGGAGGGACAAGGCGGCCCCGCCCGCCGGTCAGGGAAAACGGGCGGGAGCCACTTTGTTTCTCCACGGTACAAAACAATCCCCGGATCGGCCAGGGCCTCCCGCAGACCTTCACTCGCCGTTCAGCTCGCCGCGGCTCACCCGGCCACGGCCTCCCACAGGCTCCACACCCCGAGAGCGAGCATCACCAGCGCCGCGACCTGCGTGATCAACCGCAGCGGCACCTTCCTCATCAGCGCCTTTCCGCCGACGATGCCGATCCCGGCCACCGCCCACAGCGCGAGCACCGCGCCCAGGCCGACGGAGAGCGGGTCGTCGTAGCGGGCGGCCAGGTTCGCCGTCATGATCTGCGTGAGATCACCGAACTCGGCGACCAGGATGAGCATGAACCCGGCTCCCGAGACCTTCCAGAAGGACTGGTTCTCCGGCTTGCGGACCTCCTCCTCGTCCTCGCCCTTCTTCAGCAGCAGGACCGCGGCCCCGCCCAGGAAGAGCACGCCCGTCAGCGCCTGCACGATCTGCTGCGGCAGCAGCGTCAGCACACTGCCCGCCGCGACGGCGAGCGCGACGTGCAGCGCGAACGCGGCGGCGACACCGGCGAAGACGTAGGAGGCGCGATAGCGGGTGCCGAGGACGAGTCCGGCCAGGGCGGTCTTGTCCGGCAGTTCGGCGAGAAAGACGACGCCGAAGACGACGGCCGTCACGGTCAGGCTGATCAAGGGTTCCTCAATCGGTCGGGGCTGCCCCACCGAGAGTGCTGGATCCTCACACACGACACCTCGGCACGGCAGCACACTCGGCACCCGTGCCGTGGGGCACGGGCGTGCACTGCTTGCCGAAGGTCTCGCTGGCGGGCCCCCTGGACGGACCAGTAGGACCTGCCTCCGGGCGCCGGCTCAGACGAGCTGAGCAGTATGTCGACGGTCCGGCGAAGAGCTACTCCCCTTCTGCGCCGTCCATGGTACGCGACAGCCCTGGAGCGAAAAGTTCCGCCTTAAAGCTTGTCATGTCATGCACGCGTCACTAACTTCTCACCGGGCGCACACCTCCCCGCAACACGGCGCGACGAGCATTCCCTCGCTCGCAGCCCAACGCCCCCACCCCACAAGGGAGTTCGCATGCCGAAGTTCTACGCGCGTCGACGGCTCAGCATACTCGCGGGCCTCACCGGTCTCATAGCCTCGGCCGGGCTTCTCAACGGCCCGGCCGCCTCCGCCGCCCTGCCCACCCCCGTCAGCGGGGCCACCGCCCGCTCCTACCTCGCCTCCCTCACGGTGGCCACCGAGGACCGCACCGGCTACAACCGCGACCTCTTCCCGCACTGGATCACCCAGTCCGGCGCCTGCAACACCCGCGAGGTCGTCCTCAAGCGCGACGGCTCGAACGTCCAGCAGGACTCCTCCTGCGCCGCCACCAGCGGCAGCTGGTACTCCCCCTACGACGGAGCGACCTGGTCCGCCGCCTCCGACGTCGACATCGACCACCTGGTCCCGCTGGCCGAGGCCTGGGACTCCGGCGCCGACTCCTGGACGACCTCCCGCCGCCAGTCCTTCGCCAACGACCTGACCCGCCCGCAGCTCATCGCCGTCACCGACAACGTCAACCAGGCCAAGGGCGACCAGGACCCGGCCACCTGGATGCCCTCCCGGACGGCGTACCGCTGCACCTACGTCCGTGCCTGGGTCCAGGTGAAGTACTACTACGGCCTCTCGGTCGACTCGGCCGAGAAGTCCGCGCTCCAGACCCACCTCGCGAACTGCTGACAGGTCGCGAACCGCTGACACGCGCGAAGTCGCGCGCCGGAACCTCCCCGCCGGCCTCCGTCGTTCCGTACCGTACGGGGCGACGGAGAGGGGATCGGCGATGGCCGGACTGCGGCTCGGACCGCTGCTGAGACACACCGACGGCTCGTCCGCGACCGTATGGGTCGAGACGAGCCGTCCGTGCACGGCCGCGGTGCGCTGCGCCGACGGCGCCGGCGGCACGACCTCGACCTTCCAGGTCGCGGGCCACCACTACGCGCTGGTCCCGGTGACAGGCCTCACGGCCGGTACGACCACGACGTACGAGGTCTTCCTCGACGGCACCCGCGTGTGGCCGCTGCCCGAATCCCCCTTCCCGCCCTCGGCGATCCACGCGCCGGGCAGCGAGGGCGGCCTCCGGGTCGCCTTCGGCTCCTGCCGCTGGGCCGCCCCGCCGGCCGGCGGGCACGACCCGGTGGGCCCCGACGCCCTGGACGCGCTGGCCACCCGCCTCGTGGCCGACCCGGAGGGCGAGCGCCCCGACGTCCTGCTGCTGCTCGGCGACCAGGTGTACGCCGACGAGACCTCCGAGACGACGCAGCGCTGGCTGGCGGCCCGCCGCGACCTGGACGAACCGCCGGGCAACGGGGTCGCGGACTACGAGGAATACACGCACCTCTACTACGAGTCCTGGCTCGACCCCCGCATCCGCTGGCTGCTGTCCACCGTGCCCAGTTTCATGATCTTCGACGACCACGACGTCATCGACGACTGGAACACCTCCGCCGCCTGGCTCGCCGACATGCGGGCCACCGACTGGTGGCGGGAGCGGCTGCTGAGCGGCCTGATGTCGTACTGGGTCCACCAGCACCTGGGGAACCTCTCCCCGGCGGAGCTGGCGGCCGACCCGGTGTACGAGGGCGTCCGCAAGGTCCCGGACGGCACCGACGTGCTGCGCACCTTCGCCGCCCGGGCCGACGCCGACCCGGCCACGGCCCGCTGGAGCTACCGGCGCGACTTCGGGCGCGTGCGCCTGCTGATGGTCGACAGCCGGGCCGCCCGCGTCCTCGACGAGGACCGCCGCGCGATGCTCGATCCGGGCGAGGAGGCCTGGCTGCGCGAGCAGGTACTGGACAGCCCCGGGTCGTACGACCACCTCCTCCTCGGCACCTCGCTGCCCTGGCTGCTGCCGCACCTGGTGCACGACGCCGAGGGCTGGAACGCGGCGCTGTGCCGGGGCGCACGGGGTGAGCGCTGGGCGCGGTTCGGGGAGAAGGTGCGGCGGGCCGCGGACCTGGAGCACTGGTCGGCGTTCCCCGAGTCGTTCGCCGGGCTGGCGGAGCTGATCGCCGAGGCCGGCTCGGGGCGGGACGCCCCGGCGACGGTGTGCGTGCTGTCGGGGGACGTGCACCACGCTTACATCGCCGAGCCCTCGTGGCCCGGGCGGGGCCCGGACGCCCGGGTGGTGCAGCTCGTCTGCTCGCCCGTCCACAACTCCGTCCCGGCGTCGATCCGGATGGGCTTCCGCATCGGCTGGAGCGCGGTGGCCCGCGGGCTGGGCCGCGGTCTCGCCCGGCACGGACGCCTCCCCCGGCCGCCGGTCGGGTGGCGCAAGACGGGCGGCCCCTGGTTCGGAAACCAGCTCATGACGCTGACCCTGCGTGGCCGTTCGGCGCGGCTGCGACTGGAGCAGGCGCGGACGCGGGAGGGGAAGGGCCCGCGCCTGACGACCCTCCTGGACTCCGAACTTGCCCCGTAACCGATGCGTTCCGCCCGTTTGCTGCACCGGTGACCGTGATGCTCGTGACGCGCCCCACAGCGGGGTCAATCCTTCGCCACGGTCCTCGGTTCCCGCTCCCGGCGACGGCATGATGAGGCGGACCGTCCGCTTCCCCACCGACGGACCGCCGATCGCGCCCCACACGCCCGGGAGTCCCGCCCTTGCCTGCGCCGACCGCAGAATCCGCACTGTTCTCCGTCGCCCTGGTCGGTGCCGGCCCGCGCGGAACCAGCGTCCTGGAACGCCTCTGCGCCTCCGCCCCTGAGCTCCTCCCGCCCGGAGCCCGGCTGACGGTGCACGTGATCGACCCGGACCCGCCGGGCCCGGGCCGCGTCTGGCGTACCGACCAGTCGCCCGAGCTGCTGATGAACACCGTGGCCTGCCAGGTGACCCTGTTCACCGACGACAGCGTGGACTGCTCGGGCCCGATCCGCCCGGGCCCGAGCCTGCACGCGTGGGCGCGCGGCACGCTCGGCCCGGACGAGTACCCGACCCGGGCGGAGTACGGCCGTTACCTGGAGTGGGTGTTCGCGCAGGTCGTACGGGACGCGCCGGCGGCCGTCCGCGTCGAGACACACCGGGCCCGGGCGGTACGGCTCGACGACGCCTCCGACGGCCACCAGGCCCTCACCCTCGACGACGGCCGCACCCTGACCGGCCTGTCCGCCGTGGTCCTGGCCCAGGGGCACCTGCCGGCGACCGCCGACCCGGGCCTGCGGCGCCAGGCCGCCCACGCCGCACACCACGGCCTGCGCCACATCCCGCCCGCCAATCCGGCCGACATCGACCTGTCCCGCGTACCGCCCGGCGAGCCCGTCCTGCTGCGCGGCCTCGGCCTCAACTTCTTCGACCACACGGCCCTGCTGACGACCGGCCGCGGCGGCCGTTTCGTACGGGACGCCCAGGGCCTGCGCTACCTCCCCTCCGGCCGCGAACCGCGGCTGTACGCCGGGTCGCGGCGCGGCATCCCGTACCAGGCGCGTGGCGACAACGCGAAGGGGGCGTACGGCCGGCACGACCCCCTGGTCCTCACACCGGACGTGATCGCGGGCTTCCGCAAGCGCGCCGACTCCGGGGAGGCACCCGATTTCCTGGCGGAGATATGGCCGTTGGTCGCCAAGGAGGTGGAGACGGTGTACTGCACCGCGCTGCTGCGGCGGGCCGGCGCCTCCGCGCGGCAGTGCCGGGAGTTCACCGGTCACTTCCTGTCCGTACCGCACGGAGATCCCCAAGAGGCCGTACTGCTGGACCGGTTCGGTGTGGCGGACGCCGACCGCTGGAGCTGGGAGCGGATCTCCCGGCCGTACACCGGGCGGGAGTTCGCCCACCCCGGCGAGTGGCGTGACTGGCTGCTGTCGTACCTGCGCGAGGACGCCGCGCAGGCCGCCCTGGGCAATGTGCGCGGCCCGCTGAAGGCGGCCCTCGACGTGCTGCGCGACCTGCGCAACGAACTCCGGCTCATCGTCGACCACGGCGGCCTCGCGGGCGCCTCCCGCCGGGACCACCTGGACCGCTGGTACACCCCGCTCAACGCCTTCCTGTCCATCGGCCCGCCCCGGCGCCGCATCGAGGAGCTGGCGGCCCTGGTGGAGGCGGGGGTGGTGCGGGTGCTCGGGCCGCGCCTGAAGGTGACGGAGGCGGACGGGGCCTGGGCGGCGCACTCGCCCGATGTGCCGGGTTCGGCCGTCCGTGTGAGAACCCTCATAGAGGCCCGTCTGCCCGAACCCGACGTGCGGAAATCAGCCGATGGGCTCCTCGCGGAGCTGCTGCGGACCGGGCGGTGCCGTCCGCACACCGTCGACGGTTATGAGACAGGCGGGTTGGATGTGACACCGCGCCCTTATTATCTGATAGACCGTCAAGGAGTCCCGCATACCAGGCGGTTTGCCTTCGGAGTGCCGACGGAGGGCGTGCACTGGGTGACGGCGGCAGGGGCTCGTCCGGGTGTGGATTCGGTCATGCTTTCGGACGCGGACGCGGTGGCGAGAGCCGCCCTACGTGCGGTTGCGGCGGAAAATGCGCCCCAACGACAGGTGAACCAGTGGCCAAATGTTGAACTTGCAAGCATCTATTAGGCACTTCTAACGTGGGTTACTCATCGGTTCTGTCCCCCGACCGGCCCTCCCCAGGCCGGCCGACCGAAGGAGACCCCCACATGACCGCACGCCTGAACGGCGCGCAGCCGTACGCTCTCGGACTGTTCCGGATCGTCATCGGCCTGCTCTTCGCCTGCCACGGCGCCGTCGCGCTCTTCGGTGTCCTCGGAGGCGTGGACGGCAAGGGCGGTACCGCGGCGACCGGAGCCTGGCCGAACTGGTACGCGGCCGTCATCGAACTCGTCGGCGGCACCCTGGTCCTGCTGGGCCTGGGCACCCGCGCCGCGGCGTTCGTCGCCTCCGGCGCGATGGCGTACGCGTACTTCAAGGTCCACCAGCCGCAGGGCCTGTGGCCGATCGAGAACAGCGGCGAGGGCGCGGCCATGTACTGCTGGTCCATGTTCCTGCTGATCTTCACCGGTTCCGGCGCCTTCGGCGTGGACCGGCTGCTGGCCAAGCGCACCTCGGCGCAGGGCCGGCAGGCCACGGACCAGACGCCGGTGGCGGCCTGAGCCGCGGCTCGGACCGTGCACCTCGGAGCGTGTGCCTCGGACCGTGCACCTCGGAGCGGCGCCTCCCCTCGTGAGGGGAGGCGCCGCTTCCGTGTATGCGGGGAGTTTCCGTGCCGAACCCCCCGTGAACGGCTCGTCACACCCCAGGCGTACGCTGTATGGCTGTCATCGGCCACTCCTGCCGCTCCGCCGCGCCATCGCGGCACGGTCTGGCCCACGGGGGACCACGGGGAGTTGCGGTGCTGGAGCATGTCGGGTCGCTGTTCGGCAGCCCATGGATCTACGCGGTGGTGACCCTGTCCGTCCTGCTCGACGTGTTCCTGCCGGTGCTGCCCAGCGGCGTCCTGGTGATCACGGCGGCGACGGCGGCGGCCGCGGGCACGGCGGCCGACGTGCCCGACATCCTGGTGCTGACCCTCTGCGCGGCCACCGCCTCCGTACTCGGTGACCTCGCCGCGTACCGCCTCGCCTGGCGCGGCGGCGACCGGCTGGACCGGGCGATCTCCCGCTCCCGGCGCCTGACCACCGCGCAGGAACGTCTCGGCACGGCCCTCGCACGGGGTGGCGGCGCCCTCGTCGTCCTCGCCCGCTTCGCGCCCGCCGGCCGCTCGGTCGTCTCCCTCGGCGCGGGCGCCGCCCACCGCCGCGCCCGCGACTTCCTCCCCTGGTCGGCCCTGGCGGGCCTCACCTGGGCCGTGTACAGCGTCGCCCTCGGCTACTTCGGCGCCCACTGGCTGGGCGCGAGCTGGCTGGGGACGGCGGTGTCGGTGGCGGCGCTGTTCGGGGCCGGGGCGGGGGCGGCGTACCTGATGCGCAGGGAGCCGCGGGTGTCGTAGGGCGGGGCGTTCGGGGGGCCGGCCGGCCCTGGTCGTCAGGCGGCGCTGGAAGGTGTCCGCTGGGCCCCGGCGCCGCGGATCTCCAGCCCGTCCAGCAGCTCGGCCGTGGCCTGCGCGACGGCCTCCACGGCGCGGTCGAACACCTCCTGGTTGTGAGCGGCGGGGGCGCGGAAACCCGACACCTTCCGCACGTACTGCAACGCGGCTGCCCGGATGTCCGCTTCCGTGGCCTCTTCGGGCAGGGCGGGCGGACGCAGGGTCTTGATACTCCGGCACATGCCCCCAGTCTCACCCTTTCGCCCCCCGTACGACAGCGACACCTGCCAAGATCTTCTCGAGGCGGCCACCACCGTGGGGCCGACCGACGAGAGGAACCCGACATGGGCAACGAACTCACCGTGGCCGTCCTGGGCCCCGGCGGCGTGGGCGGTCTGCTCGCCGCCCTGCTCTCCCGCGCCGGCCACCGGGTGATCTGCCTGTCCGGCGAGGAGACGGCCCGTACGCTGCGCACGGACGGTATCCGCGTCCGCAGCGCGCACTTCGGCGACTTCGCGACCCGGGTCGAGGCGGACACGCAGCTGCGCGAACCTGTCGACGCGTGCCTCGTGGCCGTCAAACACACCGCCCTCGACGCCGCCCTGACGCGCGTCCCCGCGGCCGCACTGGCCGACGGACTCCTCGTGCCGTTCCTGAACGGCGTCGAACACCCGGCGACCCTGCGCGCCCGCTACCGCCCCGACCGCGTCGCCCCCGCCGTCATCCGCGTCGAGTCCACCCGCGTCGCCCCGGGCGTCATCGAACACGGCAGCCCTTTCGCGGAGATCGACCTGACCGGCGCCGAGGTGCCCCGGGCCCGCCTCGACACCCTCGCCGAGGCCCTCACCGCCGCCGGCCCGGTCACCCGGGCCCAGGACGACGAGACGGCGGCCCTGTGGGCGAAGATGTCGTTCCTGGCCCCCATGGCCCTGCTGACCACCCGCTACGGCGTCCCTCTCGGAGACGTCCGCACCCGTCACCGCGACGAACTGAGCGCACTGGTCGAGGAGACGGCCGCGATCAGCCGGGCGTGCGGCGGCCCGGCGGACCCGGCGCAGTCCCTCGCCCGCTACGACGCCTTCCCACCGTCGATGAAATCCTCGATGCAGCGCGACGCCGAAGCGGGCCGGTCACTCGAACTGGACGCCATCGGCGGCGCGTTGCTCCGCGCGGCCGAGCGGCACGGCGTACCGGCTCCGGTGACGGCCCGCGTGGTGGGCGAGCTGTCCGCCGGCCCGGGGGCGCAGGCCCCGGGCAGAGGCTGATCCGGCCTGGCGCCGCGAAAGCCGACCGCAGCGGCGGTGAGGACATGAAGGCAGTGGCCCGGAGCGCCGTTCAGTCCAGGTCGGACATGTCGAGGACGAAGCGGTAGCGGACGTCGTTGCGCCGGAGACGGTCGAGGGCCTCGTTCACGCGCGCCGAGGGGAGCAGTTCGATGTCGGCGGTGATGCCGTGCTCGGCGCAGAAGTCCAGCATGGCGGCGGTCGCCGGCCTGCCGCCGCTGCCTGCGGAGCTGAGCTTCTTGCGTCCGATGAGCAGGTCGGTGGTCTCCACGGTGACGGGTCCCAGGTACCCGACGTGGCTGAGCGTGCCGTCCATGGAGACCAGGCGCAGGTAAGGACCGAGGTCGTGGGGGGCGGAGATGGTGTCGATGACGACGTCGAACCGGTCGCGGGCATCAGCCATCTGTTCAGGGTCGGTGGAGACGATGAGCCCCTGGGCGCCGAGACGACGCGCGTCGGTGGCCTTGTCCGCTGAGCGGCTGATGACCGACGTGTCGGCGCCGAGCGCCACGGCCATCTTGACCGCGAGGTGGCCGAGGCCGCCCAGTCCCGCCACCGCGACGCGCGTCCCCGGCCCCACGCCGAGGGCGCGCAGCGGCTCCCAGACGGTGATCCCGGCGCAGAGCAGAGGAGCGGCAGCGGCCGGATCCAGACCGACGGGAAGGAGGTAGGCGAAACGGTCGCGGACGACGTACTCGCGGGAGTAGCCCCCGAGTGTGGCCGATCCGTCGTGCCGATCGACACCGCCGTAGGTCAGGGTCGGGAAGGCGTGGCAGAAGTTCTCCTGGCCGGTCCGGCACATGGCGCACTCGCCACAGGAATCGACGATGTTGCCCACCGCGACCGGGTCGCCGACGGTGAAGCCGGTGACCGCGGGTCCGGTCTCGGTCACCACGCCCGTGAACTCGTGCCCCGGCACCAGAGGCCGGTCTCCCTGACCGTCCCGGGCGCCGACGGCGTGCAGATCGGAGTGGCAGACACCGCAGAAGTCCACCCGGACCGCGAGGTCGTCGGGGCGCAGATCGCGCCTCTCCAGTGGCGTCAGCCGCAACGTCGTCGACGGACCGTCCACGTGCCAGCCGATGGTCTTCCTCATGACGCCTCCTCATAGACAGACTGGTCGGTCTATTTGAGACTAGGGCATCTGGAGAGCGAGGCAAACCAACTGTTCTGTTTGGTAGCTTGGGAGCATGGCAGAGCAGCCCCTGACCTCGCGCGGAGCCGCGACGTACCAACGCATCATCGATGTCGCGACCCAGGAGTTCGCCGAGCACGGAATCGCCGGCGCGCGCGTCGAGCGGATCGTGGCCGCCGCACGCACCAACAAGGCGCAGCTCTACGCCTACTTCGGCAGCAAGGAAGGGCTCTTCGACGCCATCTTCTTCGGCTCGCTCGAACGGATCGTCAATGTCGTCCCGATCGACGCCACCGACCTCGCGGACTGGGCCGTACGCCTCTACGACGAGTACCTCCGCCGCCCCGACCTCATCAGGCTGGCCACCTGGGCACGCCTGGAGCGACGCCCGGCCGGCCACCTGGTCGACGACCGCGACCGCCTCGACGACCCCAAACTGCGCGCCATCGCCGAGGCCCAAGCCGCCGGCCTGGTGCGCCAGGGAGATCCGTTCGACCTCATGGCCGTCGTCATCGCCATGTCCATGGCGTGGTCACCGGTCAGCAATGTCTACGCCGCGACCGCACAGGAGCCCCCCGAGCGGCATGAGCAGCGTCGCGCCCTGCTCCGCGACAGCGTCCGCCGCGCGATGGCAGCCGACTGAGGCCGGTCGGGCGGCAGCCCGCCAACTGGAGCGCTCGGTCACGCCAGTTCGCAGGAACCACGGGAAGGAACTCGCCTGGCCAATTCGAACAGGCGTATCATTGGGCCGTGGCAACGACCTATGACTTTCCGAGTGACCTCCTCGCCGGTCAGGAGGAACTCCATCAGGTCCGGGCCGAACTGTCGGCCCTGCTGAAGCGCCTCCCCTGGTCGGTCGAACCCCTGGACGGCTTCAGCGACGACAACGGCTGGCGCAAGGTGGAGCGCCCCGCCTCCCCCGGCTGGACAGCCGACGAACAGGCCGAAGTGGAGAAGCTCCGGCGGCGAGAACACGAGCTCGCGGTGTTCATCAGCACCCACCGCTACTGGTCCGAACTCTCCGGCCCCGAGCGGGTGGCGGCCCGCTCGGAACTGAAGCACGCGCACGAGGCTCCGCCGGAGGGGACGGACGGAGCGCCGTAGCGGCCATACACCCGAAGAAGCGCCCCGGGCCGATGTGAACCCGGGGCGCTTCTGACGATCCTCACCACGGGCCGCAGAGCCATATGCCTGGAAACGAACGCAACACACCCATTCGTGTCACAGGAACATCACTCTGCATCCACATGGCCTTCACGAGGCGCATGATGCTCCCTCAGCACCTGCACCACTGGGGGACACCATGATCAAGCGCACCACCACAGCCGCACTCATCGCGGCCGCCCTGCTCACACTCACCGCCTGCGAGGGCACCGACACGAGCAGCGGCAACGACTCCAAGACCGGCCAGGGCAACAGCTCCAAGCCCAGCCAGGGCAGCGACGACAAGGCCGCCACCAGCAACGACACCACGAAGGCCGAGACCGCCTCCCTGCCCGACATGACCGGCAAGGGCCTCCAGTCCGCGCAGGACCAGGCCCAAGAGGCAGGGTTCTACAGCCTCACCTCGCACGACGCCCTCGGCCGCGGACGCATGCAGGCGTTCGACCGGAACTGGAAGGTGTGCTCCCAGACTCCGAAGGCCGGCAAGCACTCCACCGACACCAAGGTCGACTTCGCCACGGTCAAGCTCGAAGAGGACTGTCCGGCCAAGGACGAGGGCGCCGCCCCTGAGGCGGCCGGCGGCTCGATGCCCGACTTCAAGGGCAAGGCCGTCAAGGTCGCCCGCCAGAGCCTCGACGCTTCGACGAGCATCACCGTCAACGATGCCTCCGGCCAGGACCGCATGGTCCTCATGGAGTCGAACTGGAAGGTGTGCAGCCAGGAGCCCGCCGCCGGCGCAAAGCTGGACGGTCAGCCGGTGACGCTCACAGCGGTGAAGTTCGAGGAATCCTGCTGACCTGACTCCCCCCGTCGGCGGTGGCGGCTGGGTGGTTCACCCGGCGAGGGCCCCCTCTCGGCCTTCGGGCGGGAGGGGGCCCTTCGTCATGCCTGGATCGCCGCGCACGCCCGGCCGGTGTCCTCCAGCCCGTCCAGCACGACATGGGCGCCGGCGTCGCGCAGGTCACTCGCCGAGGCCCGGCCCGTCGCTACCGCGACCACCCGAACGCCGGCGTCACGCCCTCCCGCGACGTCCGCAGGGGTGTCCCCTAGGAACACTGCACTCTTCGGCGACACTGCCGCCCGCTTGAGGGCCGCGTGCAGCAGCTCGGGGCGCCCCTCCCCATCCTCCCCGTACGCCCCGTCATCGAGCCGCAGGTAAGCGTCGAGGCCGAATACCGCGAGCTTCACCTCGGCAGCCTGACGCACGCTGCCCGTGACGACCGACTGCCGCACACCCCGCTCGTCGAGTGCAGCAAGCACCGCGGCGGCGCCCGGCAGGGCATGACCTCTCTCGCGCAGCTCTGCCGCGCGGCGGACGTGTACAGCGCCGAGCGCGTCAGCGAACCGAGTGAACAGGCCCTCGTCATAGTCGACGTCGTACAGCCGGGCCGTCTTCCTCCATCAACGTGTGGTCGATGTGCCACAGCACCAGCTCAGGCACCAGCGCCTCCCCCCTTCACGAACTCCCGGTCCCCACGCAGCGGGCACCCTACGCTCATGACAAGGAGCAAGGAGTAGGCGCATGGTTGCAGCAGACCTCCCCATCGGGGACCGGATCAGGCACTACCGCGGCGGGCGCTGACAGGACGCGGTCGCCGGCCTGGTCGGCATCTCGCCCGACCACCTGTCCCAGATCGAGCGCGGCCTCAAGGTGCCGTCCCTGCCTGGGCCGCTGCTCGGCGGCGGGGTGAACTTCATGCTGGCGCGGCCGCATCAGGCGCCGCCGCTCGGCCTGCTCCCCGACCTCGACGAGGGCAAGGAACGCGAGACCGGCACCGGGGCCGATGTATTGAGCAACTGGACCTCCCGGTTCGTAGTGCAGCTCGCCGTGCCGGGCCACAACGGCTGACGATCCAGCGGAACGGACGCAGCGAGGACGTCCTGATCGACATCGAGACCGGCTCGTGGGCTGCGGTGTACCAGGACGGTGGCCGTTGGCTTGTCAGGCAGGACGGCCCTGAGGCTCTGTGGGACCACGTGGAAGAGCAGGTCGGGAGTTGGCGCGCGGCCGGCGCGCCGATGGCGGAGGAGTTCACCGTCACCGTCACGCCGGAGGGCCAGACCATCAGCTGGTGATCACTCTTTGTGGACTTCGATCACAGGAGAGGCCCTCCAAGGTGATCCCTGGAGGGCCTCTGACCTGCTGCTCGCTACCGGTGGGCGCGGACGGTTTCGAACCGCCGACATCCTGCTTGTAAGGCAGGCGCTCTACCCCTGAGCTACGCACCCGGCTCCCGGGCCATGTGCCCAGGACGAGTCGACAGCCTACATTGCCCGGGGCACGGTCCCGCAAACCAGATCCGCGGGTCGGCCCGGGGGTTAACCCCACCGTCGTTCCGGGAGTGGTCCGGATCCCCCGGCAGGCCCCTGAATCCATACGGTCGTAGAGCGCTCGAAAGCGCTCGCCGTCCGTCCAGGGGGAGATCGTCATGACCCGCACCACTCGCACTGCCGGCACCACCGGCACCACCCGCACCGTCTCGGCCCGCGCGGTCGCCGTCGCCGGTGCCGTCGTGGTGCTCGTCGCCGGTCTCAGCGCCTGCGGCGGCGCGTCCGCGGGGGACGACACCGACCCCGACCGCCGGTCCTTCGACCTCCGGAGCCGCACGCTCACCGTCGACTCCGACGACTCGGCCCTCGAGATCGTCGCCGCCGACAAGAACCCGGAGGGCAAGATCGAGGTCACCCGGTGGTTCCAGGGCTCGGTCGTCGTCGGCAAGGAGCCCAGGGCCACCTGGTCCATGCGGGACGACCGGCTGGTGCTGCGGCTGAAGTGCTCCGGCTTCGTCGTCGACTGCTCGGCCAAGCACCGCATCGAGGTTCCGCGGGGCGTCACCGTGCAGGTCAAGGACGACGACGGCAGCGTGCGCGCCCACGGCTTCCGGGACCCCCTGAACATCCGCACGGGCGACGGCTCGGTCCGCGTCACCGACACCACCGGCCCTCTGGACATCCGCACGGGTGACGGCTCCGTCCGCGTCACCGACACCTCTGGCCCCCTTCGGATGCGCACCGGCGACGGATCCATCCGGGCGGACGTCTCCTCCCGTGACGTGCGCACCCGCACCGGCGACGGCTCGGTCCGCCTGGAACTCGGCGCCGTACCGGACCGCGTGGAGTCCCGCAGCGGCGACGGTTCCGTGACCATCGCGCTGCCCAAGGCCCCCTACCGCGTGACCACCGAGACCGGTGACGGCGGCGTGGATGTGTCCGTCCCCCGCGACGAGAGCAGCTCCCATGTGGTGTCCGCCCACACCGGTGACGGCAAAGTGACGGTCCGCACGGCGAACTAACCGGCCCGTGTGTTCGTCCTTAACCGGTGGGAGAATGACACCGGGCAGGGTGGACCACAGCACGGGAGAGGGATGTGACGGCGACTCCAGCGCAGCCGTACTCGCCGTCGCTGCCGCGCGCACACCGCCCGCGCCGCCGCCTCCCCCGCACCCCGGGCCCGGTCCGTGACGCGCTCACCCTGATGGGACTGCCCCTGCTGGCCGCGCTGGCGCTGCCCGCCGCCTTCGCTGGCGGAGGCACCCGGCGCTGGTTCGGTGGCCGGGCCGAGAGCCAGCGGGCCGAGGCACAGGCCGCGAAGGACGCCGCCGCGGCCGCCTTCTACGAGCTCGACACCGCGCAGCGCGATCTGCGCATCTCGATCGAGACGATCACCGCCGTCGACAGCTCCCCCGCCGCCCGGCGCGCCGTCGCCGACTTCGACGCGCTCGGCCGGCGCATCGACGAGGCCAGCCACCAGTACATCAACGCCGTCGACGCCCACGACCTCGACCGCGACGACCTGGAAGCCTCGTCCGCCGCCCGCGCCCGCACCGAGCTGACCGCCGCCAAGGAGGAGCTCGGCCGGGTCAAGCAGGAGCTGGACCGGTTCACCGAGGGCCTCGGCCCGCTGCTCGGCAAGGCCGAGACCCAGCTGGCCCGCCTCGCCCCGGCGGTCGAGCGCGCCCGGCAGGCGCTGCTCGCCGCCTCCAACGCCCTCGACTCCGTACGGGGGACAGGGCTGAAGGCCGATGACCTCGCCGCCCGTCTCGCCGCCCTGTCCCCCGAGCTCACCAAGCTGAACCAGGGCGCCGGGCAGCATGGCGTGCCGCAGACCCTGGAGCGGGCCGAGCGGGTCACGCGCGGCGCCGAGGCGGTCCGCGCGGAGGCCGAGCGGCTGCCGGAGCGCGCCGCCGAGATCGATCACCGGCTGGTCTCCCTGCGCACCCGCGCCCAGGCCCTCACCACCCGCTCCGAGCAGGTCGACCCGATCCTGAGCGAACTGCGCCGCCGCTTCACCGTGGCCTGCTGGCAGGACCTGCAACGCGTCCCCGACGTCGCCGCCGAGAACGTGCGCCGGGCGGAGACGAAACTGGCCGAGGCCCAGTCCGCCCGCGACGAGCAGCGCTGGGCCGACGCCACGGCCCTGCTGTCGACCGTACGGGCCCTGCTGAACACCACCGACGAGGCCGTCTCGGCCGCCGGCGACCGCCTGCACCGTCTGAACGCCGTGCAGAAGGACCCCCAGCAGGAGATCGAGCGCACCCGCTTCGCCATCCGCGACGCCCAGCGCCTGGCCATGGCCGGCCGCAACACCCCCGACCCGCGCCACGCCCGCCCGCTGGACGACGCGGTGTCCCGCCTGGAACGCGCCATCGCCACGCTCGACGGCCGCCACCCGGACTACTGGCACTTCCTCACGGAAACGGAAGCGGTCCGCCGGGCCGTGTCCCGCGTGGTGTCCGAGATCCGTGAGGAGCGAGGGGCCGGACACTGAGCCCCGCCCCCGTCCGGTCTCAGGTGCGGTAGGCGTAGTAGTACGCGTTCGGGTACGACGCGACGAGGCTCGCCACCGACCTGCGGAGGGTGTTGTTGGAGTGGTAGGTCACGTACGGCACACCGCCGCTCCTGTACGTGACGATCATGGTGTGGTCCTTGGACCCGTCCCTGTCGAAGTCGATCTGGAGGACGTCACCCACCTCGAGCTGGAAGACGTTGGCGAGCGGCTTGGTCCGCTTGGAGTTCTGGGCGAACCATGACCACTCGTTGACGCCGACGAAGGAGTCCGACTGGATGTCGGCGTTGCCGAACCACTTGGTGTAGTCGTACACGTAGCCGGGGGCGTGCTTCCAGCCGCCCGCCTTCAGGGACTGGCTGACGAAGTTGGTGCAGTCACCGCCGGCGCCGTGGCCGCTGAAGTCCGGGTAGTCCTTGTTGTAGACGTTCCAGTACTTCTCGGCGTAGGCCGCCATGGCCTTGTAGTCGTACGTCGTGCCGGTCTTCGGGGCGGCGGCCGGGTTGCGGGTGGTCGCCGCGCGCGGGGCGTTCGGCATGGTGTCGGCGGTGGTGGCCGCCTTGACGGGGGCCGGCTTGGAGAGCGTGTTCACCGCGAGACCGCCCTGGTCGGTGTCGCGGACGCCCGTCAGCCGCCAGTCGCCCTGCCGGTCGGCCTTGAAGGTCAGCTCGTGCCGGGCCTGGAATCCGGTGGTCTTCGGCGCGTCGCCGCGGGTCCGGGCGTAGGTCAGGGTCGTGGTCTCCGTGACCTCCGCCTTGGCCGTGCGGCCCGTCACCCGGGTGGCGTTCAGGGTGACGGTGGTGCGGGCGTCGCGGTACGTCTCGCCGGCCTTCGCCAGCTTCTCCTTGCGCTGCCCCAGCGCGGAGCGGGTGGCGTCCTCGGTGCGGGCCGCGCCGGAGGACAGCGCGACGTCACCGGTGAAGCCGTCGGTCAGCGGCTTGTCCGCGCCGGCCTGCCCGCCGTCGACCAGGGCGTTGGTGCGGTCGGTGAAGACGGCGTCCGCCAGCCGCTGGAAGGTGGCCCTGGTCCGCGCGTCCACCGTCGGATCGTCGCTGACCGCCGCGCCCGCGCTCCAGTTGGGCAGCAGGGCGACTCCGGCGACGACCGAGGTCGCCGCGGCGCCGACTATCGTGACGCGCCGCCGCGTCCCGCTCAATTTCCTGGATCTCACTGGTGTTTCCCCTCTTGTTGCGTCTGTTGCTTCCGAACCTGGTCACTTCACGACCGTCGACCAGTCGGGTGACTGCGCCGGGTCCAGGCCGCGGAGCCGCTGCAGGGTTGCGGGCTTCTGCACGTCGAGCCAGTCGGCCAGTTCTCTGAAGGACACGCACTTGACGTCCTTCTTCGTGCACATGGCCTTGACGACCCGGTCGACGGCCCGCATGTAGATGCCGCCGTTCCAGTCCTCGAAGTGGTTCCCGATGAACAGCGGGGCGCGGCTGCCGTAGTACACGCGGTTGAAGCCGGACATGTAGGAGGCGACGGTTTCCTCTTCCCACTGGGGGTACTTCGCCGGGTCACCCTCGATCTCGCCCTCGGACTGGTTGTAGAGGAAGTTGAAGTCCATCGACAGGCCCTGGTACTTGCCGCCCTCGTAAGGGAGCATCTGCAGCGGGAAATCCCACATGCCGTTCTTTTTGCGGGGCCATATCTGGAAGTCGCCCGCGGAGCTTGCGTCGTAGCGCCACTTGTAGTCCTTGGCGGCCTTCAGCAGGTTCTCCTGGCCCTCGAGGCAGGGCGCCCGGCCGCCGGTGACCTCCTTCCTGAAGTCGAACGGCAGCGGGTCGACGTCCCGGAAGCCGGTGTTGGTCTTCCACTTCTCGGCGAAGTCGTAGAACTGGTCGATCTCGCTCTTCCACTCCGCGACGCTCCAGTCGCCGCCGCCCTTCTTGCCGCAGAAGTGGCCGTTGAAGTGGGTGCCGATCTCGTTCCCGTCCTGCCAGGCCTTGCCGAGCTGCTCCAGCGTGGTGCGGATGTGCTCGTCGGTGGCGAAGCTGATCGCCGCCGAGCCCTTGGAGTGCTGGGGCGGGGTGTAGAGGTCCTTCTTGCTCTTGGGCAGGAGGTAGATGCCCGTGAGGAAGAAGGTCATGTGGGCGTCGTACTCCTCGGCCAGCTCCCGGTAGTGCGCGAAGAGCCCGTCGTCGCCCTGCAGCGCGCCGTCCCAGGAGAAGACGACGAACTGGGGCGGCTTCTCGCCCGGTTTGAGCGGCACCGGCTTCAACTGGTTTTTCGGAGGACCCGTGTAGGAGGTGGAGCCGTCCCCGAGGACCTTCGTCCTGCCGTCCCACTCGGGTTCCCGGTCCGGCTTCGCGGAGGGCAGCTCCTCGCGGGCCCCGGAGGAGGCGGTGGGGGTGGTGGTGTCCGAGCGGGTCAGGATCAGATAGCCCGCGACCAGGGACGCGACGACGAGGACGGCCGCCAGGGTCAGCATCCCCGCAGGCGCGGTGCGGCGGGGGGCGCGGGGTCGTCGGCGGCGGCCGGAGGGCTGTGTCATGCGCGGCTCATTCTGCGAGGGGGGTGGGGGGTATGGGGCGGTGCCGGGCGCGGGATCAGCCGATGCCGCGGGCACCGGAGAAGATGCGGTACGGGACGCTGTCGTCGAGGGAACCCGCGATCCCCTTCAGCGGCAGGGGTTCGAGGCTCTTGGAGAGGTCGATGCGGTAGGCCACCACGGCGGTCGACACGGAGTCGGCCGTGCCGACGTACCAGGCGGCGGTGTCGTTCTGCGTGGTGCCGGCCTTCCCGGCCACCGTGGCGGTGGTGGCCGCCTGCGGGCGGGCGGTGCGGAAGGCGTCGGTGAGGGCGGACTGGACCGCCTCGGCCACGGTCGCCTTCACCGCGCGGCGGGACGCGGGCTTCGCCAGCGCGACCTCGGAGCCGTTGCGCGTGATCCGGGCCACCGAGTACGGCTCGACGTGCTTGCCGGCGGCTGCGAACGTGGCGTAGCCGCTCGCCATGCGGATCGCGCTGGGCGTGGCACTGCCCAGGGACATCGCGGGTACCTGCGGGCCGAAGCTGGAGGAGAGCAGGCCCGCCCGCTGGGCGGTGTCCCGCACCGTGTCCAGGCCGGTGTCCATGCCGAGCTGCATGAACGGCGTGTTCACCGACAGGGCGAGCGCCCGGCTCAGGCTGATCCGCCCGTACGACTTCCTGCCGTC
Organism: Streptomyces sp. NPDC006235; assembly: GCF_040613735.1. NCBI lineage: Bacteria > Bacillati > Actinomycetota > Actinomycetes > Kitasatosporales > Streptomycetaceae > Streptomyces > Streptomyces sp. NPDC006235. Next base: position 5,428 of record NZ_JBEXSR010000007.1, on the reverse strand, counting down.
GTTGTGGGAGATGACCTTCTTGCCGCCGCGGTCCCAGTAGGGACCCTCGGGTGTCGTGACGGCGATGCCGTCGTCCCCGTCGTACAGCGTCTGCGGGGTCACCTCGGTCGCGGGGCCCTCACGGGTCTTGTGCACCCCGTTCTCCAGGGCGGCGGCGTAGACGAACGGCAGGAAGGCCGAACCGGCGGGGACGGTGGTGGCGTTCGACTCGTTGAAGCCCTGTTCGCGATGGTCGGGGCCGCCGTGGAGGGCGAGGATGCGCCCGTCGGTGGCCACCGAGGCGGCGCCCAAGTGCAGGGACTTCGCCTTGGCCGGGTCGTCCTTCCGCGCCTGCTTGCGGGCCTTGTCGACGGCGTCGGTGAGCGCGGTCTCCTGCTTGCGGTCGAAGGTCGTGTAGATCTGGTAGCCGCCGAGGTCGAACTCCCTGGCTGAGAGGTGCGCCGCCTTCTTGGCGTACTGGGCGGCCAGTTCGACGAGATAGTCGCTCTGCTTGCCGGTGTCGTACCCGGGCGTTCGCTTCAGCGGCTCGGGGAACTCCTTGTACCGGGCCCGCTCGGACTTCGACAGCGCGCCGGTGTCGACCATGCGGTCGAGGATCCAGGACCAGCGCTCCACCGCCCGGGCGTGGTTGGCCTCGCTCAGGGCCGGGTCGTAGAGCCCCGCGCCCTTGAGGAGGGAGGCGAGGAACGCGGCCTCGCCGGCGTCGAGTTCGCCCACGTCCTTGCCGTAGTAGGCCTGGGCGGCACGCTGGATGCCGTAGGTGCCGCGGCCGAACCAGCTCGTGTTGAGGTAGCCCTCGAGGATGTCGTCCTTGCTCATCTCGTTGTCGAGCTTGAGGGCGAGCATCGCCTCGGTGAACTTGCGGCCCACCGAGCGGTCCTGGTTGAGGTAGACGTTCTTGACGTACTGCTGGGTGATGGTGGAGCCGCCCTGGGTGTCCCCCTGGCCGAGGGTGCGCCACAGGGCGCGGGTGAGGCCGCTGAAGGATATGCCGGGGTCGCTGTAGAAGCTCGCGTTCTCCGCCGCCAGCACCGCGCCCCGGACGTCCTCGGGTATGTCCTTCAGGGGCATCTCCTGCCGCCGTACCCAGCCGGTGCGGGCCATGGGCGTCCCGTCGGACCAGAAGTAGACGTTGTCCTGCTGGGTGGCGTACGAGTTGAGGTTTTCCGGGATGTCGGTGGCGGCGTAGGCGGAGCCCAGGAGGGCGACGGTCAGGCCGGTGAACGTCAGCGCGGCGCCGAGCCACTGCCGCCAGGAAGGCACCCAGCGGCGCCAGCCGGTGCGGTCGGCGTGCGGGTAACGGGGGCGGAGGCGGTGGGCGTGGGACCCGACGCGGGTGACGAATCGGTTCAGCCCGGGGCCTGCGGCCGGGATCCGGGACAGGAGGGAAGGCCGGGGGGCCCTGCGCCGGTGGCGCGACCTGCCGGATGCGCTGCCGTCCGGGGCCGTGGCGGAGGACGGGTTCGCGTTGTCGGTGGCGGCCGCTTCGACGGTGCGTAAGAGCACGGTCTCGTCCGCGTTCATGGAAGCGGGGACCTTCAACTGCATGGTCTCGTCCGGTTCCCGCCCAGCCTTGTGCACGGCTTGTCTCCCTCCCCCTCACGGTGGTGCGCGCGCGGAAGGGCATGGCTGCCGTGGTCGACGGCAACGAACCCTGTGTCCCCCGCCTTGCGGCTCCTCGTGGCGATCGAAAACTATCAGCGGTCTTTACAGGTCCTCCACACCGGTACGGCAAGAGTGATCAAAAGGAATCCCGAAGGGCGGTATTTCCGCCGGCGCGGATTAGTCTGTCCCTATGCCTCGCTACGAGTACCGCTGCCGGACCTGCGGTGACACCTTCGAACTCAGCCGCCCCATGGCCGAGTCCTCCGCCCCCGCGGCCTGCCCCTCGGGGCATGACGACACGGTGAAGCTCCTCTCCACGGTCGCGGTCGGCGGCTCTGCCTCCGCCCCGGTATCGGCGCCCCGCTCGAGCGGTGGCGGTGGGGGCGGCTGCTGCGGAGGCGGCTGCTGCGGCTGACGCTTCTCCGCAGCCTTCCTCAGGAGTCCTTCAGCTTCGGTTCCCTAGCGTGGCGGCATGACAGCCATCGCAGCGGACGCCGGGCCGCAGTGGGTCAACGACCTGATGGACGCGCTGGGCGCGCCGGGCGCCGGTCTCGCCATCGCCCTGGAGAACCTGTTCCCGCCACTGCCCAGCGAGGTGATCCTGCCGCTCGCCGGGTTCGCCGCGTCCAGCGGGCGGATGGGCCTGCTCGCGGTCCTGCTGTGGACGACGGCCGGTTCGGTGATCGGCGCCCTCGCGTTGTACGGCATCGGTGCGCTGCTCGGTCGTGACCGGACGGTGGCGATGGCGGCCCGGCTGCCGCTGGTGAAGGTCTCCGACATCGAGCGGACGGAGGCGTGGTTCCTGCGGCACGGCACCAAGGCCGTGTTCTTCGGCCGCATGATCCCGATCTTCCGCAGCCTGATCTCCGTCCCGGCGGGCGTGGAACGCATGCGCCTGCCGGTGTTCCTGGGGCTGACCACGCTGGGCAGCGCGATCTGGAACACGGCGTTCGTCCTCGCGGGCTACCTGCTCGGCGCGAACTGGCACCAGGTGACGGACATGGTCTCCGCCTACTCGAAGGTGGTCCTGGCGGTGGCTGCCGTGGCAGTGGCGGCGTTCATCGGAGTACGGCTGCTGCGACGCCCCAAAGGGGCGCGGGGAACTGCGCGACAAGCCACCGCGACGCCGCACCCGCACGACGACCAGGACACCCGAGCTCTCAGGCGCCCCGCACTGCCCCCAGAAACTCCCGCAGGATCCGCTCCCCCGCCAGCACACCCCGCTCGGGAAGCGCCCTGATCGCCGGAGCCGTCCAGTCGCTGTCGGCCAGTTCCCCGTGCCCCGGGCGCCAGCCCTGGTCGGCCGCGAGGAGCAGGTCGGCGTCGAGCAGGGAGTCACCGGCGGCCAGAGTGAGGTCCGCGCCGGTCCGCCGGGCGACCTCGCGCATCGCCGCGCTCTTCGTGAGCGGCTTGGGCACGGCGTAGATCTTGCGGCCCTGGAGGGACACGGTCCAGCCGCGGTTCTCCGCCCAGACCGCGAGTTCCTTCACCCAGTCCTCGTCGAGCAGTTCACGCTCGACGACGAGGTAGGCGAAGAGGTCGTCGGCGACGCGGTGCTTGCGCACCCAGACCGGGTCGGCGGCCCTCAGCAGGTGTTCCTGCACCTCGGCCAGGGGCGCGCACTGTTCGGCCAGCCGCGCGGTCACAGTTGCGTGCCAGTCGGGGTCGGACACGCCGTCCACCAGGATGTGGCCGCCGTTCGCGCAGATCGCGTAGGTGGGCGCGGGGCCCGGCAGGTTGATGCGCAGGTACTGCTTGCGCGTGCGGGTCGTCGTCGGCACGAAAACGGCCGCGTCGCCCAGGTCGGTGAGGAGCTGCGCCGCCGTCTCCGTCATGTACGACAGCGGTCTGCTCTCGTGCACCTCCACGCACAGCAGCCGTGGGGCCCGCGCGTCCGGCATCGTCAGCGCCAGAGCGGCGGCGGAGTAGATCAGGGTGCGGTCGAGGTCGCTCGCGACAAGTGCGGGCATCAGGCGGTCACCGCCTTGCCGTCGGCACCGGTCGCGCCCCGGGTGTACTTGGGGTGGATGAGGCCGACGCAGGTGTAGGGCAGGTCGGCCACCTCCTCGACGGGCACGCCGCGTTGCCCGGCCAGCAGGCGGACGTGGTCGAGGTCGCTGCCCGCCCCGGCGCGTGCCAGGACCTTCCAGGGCACGCGGCGCAGCATGACGCGGGTGGTCTCGCCGACGCCGGGCTTGACGAGGTTCACGTCGTGGATGCCGTACTCCTCACTGATGCGCTCGACGGCGGCCCAGCCCTCCCAGGTGGGCGAGCGGTCGGCGGCGAGTAGTTCCTTGGCCTGGGCGAAGGCCGCGTCCGCGACCTCCGGGAAGCGGGCGGAGACGGCGTCCAGGAAGGCCACTGAGACGTCGGTGCCGGCGAGTTCGCGGTAGAACTTGGCGCCGTGGAAGTCGTGCGGTCCGACCAGGTCCGCGCGCAGCACGGTCCGCGAGATCAGGCCGGACACGGTCGAGTTGAGGCAGGCGGAGGGGATGAGGAAGTCCTCGCGGGTGCCGTAGGTGCGGACGCAGGAGCCCGGGTCGGCCAGGACCGCGATCTGGGGGTCGAATCCGGTGATGCCGTCGGACTGCTCGAACTCCTCCAGGGCCTGGGCGAGTTCGCGGGTGATGGCGCCCTTGCCGGTCCAGCCGTCGACGAAGACGACGTCCCGGGGGTCGTGGTGCCCGGCGAGCCAGCGCAGGGCGTTGGCGTCGATGCCGCGGCCGCGGACGATCGACACGGCGTAGTGCGGCAGGTCGAGCCCGTGCCGGTGCTGGGCCCAGCGGCGCATGAGGATGCCGATCGGGGTGCCCGCGCGGGCGAGGGAGACCAGGACCGGGCGGGGCGACCGCTCGGCCAGGACGGTCTCGGTGACCACGCCGACCGCCTGGGCGATGCGGGCCGCCGAGTCCTCCAGCGCGGCGTGGAACAGCTCCTGGTACTGCTCGCTCGGCTGGTACTCCACGGGCAGCGACTCGGCGTAGTGCGCGCCGCCGCTCTGGATCGCCTCCTCGCGCTCCTCGGTCGGCGCCTCCAGCGTCACGTCCGAGAGGTCCTGGAGCAGCCAGCCGACCTCCTCGGGCGCGTACGAGGAGAAGGCGGGGCCGCGGAGGGGCTCGGGCAGCATGGAGGGCCTTTCGGGGGCGTGCGGGGCCTCGGGGACGTACGACGGTACGACGGCGAGGAGGACCTCGGGGGTGTGCGCGGCGAGCTGGGCCAGCAATCCGTCGGGCGCGTGCAGCGGGGGCGTGTCCGCGGCCGAGTCGACGACGGCGATCACGGCGTCGTAGCCGGCACCGGCGACGTTGTAGGCGTACCGCTCGCCCGGGCCGTCGGCGGGGTCGTCGTGGGCGGGGAAGCGCAGGCGGGTGCGTATCGCGTAGCCCGGGTCGTCGACGGCGAGGACGGGCGAGCGCGTGGTGGTCGAGTAGCGCACGTCAGCGCCGACCGCCTGTTCCAGCTCCCGGGCCAGCCTGAGCGGGGCGTACATCAGCTCCTCGAAGCCGAGGACGAGCACGCGGCGGGCATCGGCGGGCAGGGCGTCCGCCAGGCGGCGGGCCATCGCCGGGAGGGCGTCCTCCAGGCGCTCGCGATGCGCGGGGGTGAACCCGTGCCGGCCGCCGTCCGGCAGGTCGGCGGGCCAGTGCAGGTCCACGCGGGTGACGTGGGGGTCGGTTCCGTTGCCGTCCGGGTGCGGGCCGGTGGGGGCTGGTCGCGCAGTTCCCCGCGCCCCTTGAGGGCGTTGCGTACCCTGTACACCGACTGGGAGCGGGTCGCCGGCGACTGCCTGGCCGCCCTGCGCCTGACGCCGGACGCCACCCGA